>JBQCJR010001010.1:0-8712 GCA_051952595.1 Kofleriaceae bacterium | reverse complement strand
CGCGATCGCCGTCGAGCCAGCTCCACTCGGCGAGCGTCGCGAGCGGGCCGTGTGGGTACAGCGCCTCGCTGGCGACCCGTCGCATCGCGGCGCGCGCCTCGGCGTGCCGGCCGGCCCCGCGCAGCGCCTGCGGCAGCAGGTGGCGGGCCTGGAACAGCGGCTGCGGCACCGCACACGCGGCCTCGAGGTGGGGGGCGGCGATCGCCGCGTCGCCCATCGCGAGCAGCACCTTGCCGTGCAGCAGATCGGCGAGCCCGTCGTCGAGCCGACCCGCGTTCTCCGCGATCAGCGCGCGCGCCTCGGCGTGCGCGCGGTGCCGCACGAGCGACGTCACCACCGGCACCAGGACGGCCGCGGCGTCCACCACCGATGCCAGCGCCGCGCGCGCCGCTTGGAGCGCCGCGGGCAGGTCTCGCGCGCGGAGCAGCCGCGCGAGCGCATCCAGCTCGGCGCGCGGGAACGCCGGTCGCACGGCGGACGCGCCGGTGCCGGTGCCGGTGAGCGCGCGGTACAGCGCCACCGCCTCGTCGAGGCCCGCCACCGCTGGCGCGTCGCCGTCGTCGTGGTGCACCAGGTGCTCCTCGTACGCATCTGCGAGCGCTGCTTCGTCGATCGCAAGCGCGAGCGGCGCACACGCCGCCATCACCGCTGCAACCACGGTGGCCTTGGGCCGCTCGAAGTCGACCAGCGCGTAGCCGTGCCGCGCGCGATCCGCGGCGAGCGCGTGGTTGTGCGCGGACCACAGCGCGATCGCTTCGGCGAGCGGCATGCCGCGCCAGCTCTCGAGCGAGCGCGCCACCGCCAGCGGATGCCGCACGATCCCGATCACGTGTAACGGCACGCGCGATGCGCGCCAGAACGGCAGCGTCAGCAGCGTCCGTGGATCTTTGAGCAGCGCCGGGCGCCCGTCGATCTCGGCGCGCAGCAACCGATCGCGCGCGGCCGCGTGCTCGTTGGTCCAGCGCACTTCCGCCGGCGGCGACAGCCAGTGGCCGCCGCTGTGCGCGAGCACCGCCTCGTTCAGCCGGACCACGTCGAGCATCTCGTGGTGTCCGCGCGCGTTGTCCCAGTTGCGAACCGCATCACCCGCAGAGGCCAGCCGACCCGCCGCGAGCATGCCGGCGAGGCAGCTCGTGCCGCTGCGATGCATGCCGAGGACCACGACGGCGGGGGACATCCGATGTGGACGCGACTCTAGCCGGTCCCGGAGGCGCCGTCGCGGCCGTCGACGTGAACCGCTCGATCCACGCGCCGGGGACGTAGACTGTGCGCTGGACGATATGACCACGAGCGCCTTTTCTTCGACGAACCAGCCGTTCGCTGCTCGCCTGGCGGAGACGATCGCCTGGTGTGCTCCACGCGCGCAGCGCTCGGATGCGAGGCACAGCCTCCGAAGCGCTCGGCTCGAAGACGCGCAGATCGGAGCGCGCGACGAGCTGCGGCACTTCCTGCGCCAGCCCGGCGGCCGCGCGACCTAGCCCGTGGTTGCGTGGCCTCCTGTTCGATGTAATAGTGAATGAGTGATTCACGATTCGAAGGAGGACGGTCCATCGCCAGGCGCTGTGCTCGCTCGCCTCGACGCCGTGGCCCAGGCCGAGCTCGTCGCGCGCGGCGAGCTCACCGCCGCGGATCTGCTCGACGCCTGCGAACGGCGCATCGCCGCGCTGAACCCGCTGCTGCACGCGGCGGTCACGATCGACTTCGCCCGCGCGCGCGCCCGCGCCGCATCGCCCGCGAGTGGACCGCTGTTCGGCGTGCCGTTCTTGTTCAAGGATCTCGTCGCGTATCCCGGGATGCGCTGCTCCATGGGTGCGCGGCTGTTCGCGGCACACGTGCCGGCGGAGGGCTCGCCGTTCACCGACCGGGTGGATGCGTCTGGCCTGCTCACCATCGGCAAGACCGCCACCTCCGAGATCGGCCTGCTCGGGAGCACCGAAACGCTGCTCGAGGGCGCGACGCACAACCCGTGGGATCTCTCGCGATCAGCCGCCGGATCGTCAGGCGGTGCCGCAGCGGCCGTTGCTTCCGGCATGGTGCCGATCGCGCACGCCAATGACGGCGGCGGCTCGATCCGCATCCCCGCGTCGGTGTGCGGGCTGTTCGGGCTGAAGCCGAGCCGCGGTCGCACCGTACCGACGACCGCTGCATCCTCGGACTTCGGCGACCTCGTGAGCGAAGGTTGCATCAGCCGCACCGTGCGCGACAGCGCGCGCTTCCTCTCGATCGTCGAGCACCGCGGCGGCGACCTACCTCCGCTCGGGGACGTGCGCGGCCCGTCGGCACGGCGCCTGCGCATCGCCGCCTGGACGCAGACGCTGCGCGGCGCCGAACCGGAGCCCGCGCAGCGCGTCGCGTTCGAAGAGGCCGTGGCGCTGTGCCGCGCGCTCGGCCACACCGTGGAGCTCGTCGAGCCGCCCGCGATCGATGGCCGCGCGCTCAGCGACGCCTTCTTCGCCGTGGCCGGAGAGGCGATCTCCCGGCTGTGCGAGATGATGCAGGGCCTGCTCGGCCGACCACTCGGCGCCGGTGACCTCGAGCCGTTCACGCGCGCGCTCGTGGACGACGTGCGCGCCTATCCCGGCGCCGTGGAGGCCGCGCGCGCCGCCTTCGCCGCTGCCACGGCCACGTACGTCGCCGTCTTCGACCGCTACGACGTCGTGCTGACGCCCACGCTCGCTGCCGCGCCGTGGCGCCTCGGCTGGCTCTCGCCCGTGCTCGATCGCGCCGAGCTCGTGTCCCGCACCGAACAGGCCGTGGGCTACACGCCGATTCACAACATCGCCGGCCTGCCCGCGATGTCCGTGCCGCTCCACTGGAGCCCCGAGGAGCTTCCGATCGGCACCTGCTTCGCCGCGCGCCGCGGCGCGGAGGACGTCCTGTTCGCGCTCGCGTACGAGCTCGAGGAGGCGCGCCCGTGGCGCGACCGCTGGCCGCCGTTCTCGTATCCTCGGCTGTTCGAGGAGTGAATGCCGCAAGTCCAGAAGCCCGAGGTCCGCGAGAAGATCCTGCGCGCCGCGCTCGACGTGTTCGCCGACCGCGGCTTCGTTGGTGGCACCATGCCCGAGATCGCCGCGCGCGCCGGGATGGCGCCCGCGAACCTGTATCGCTACTTCGATCGCAAGGAAGCGCTGTTCGACGCCGTTCTCCCTCGCTCGCTGGTGACCGAACACTCGCGGCTGCTCGCAGGTAGCGTCCGCTCGCTCGCCGGCCTCGCCTCGGGCACGCCCGTCGCATCGACCGAGGCGAACGAACAGCTGTTGTCGTTCTGGCTCGCGCACCGGCAGGCCGTGATCGTGCTCCTCGATCGCGCCGCCGGAACCCCCCACGCGGAGTACGGCGCGCGCCTCGTGCGCCGCCTCGTCGCGCTCTCGGTCGCGCAGCTACGCGAGGCGAATCGAAGTGCGCGCATCTCGCCCGAAGCGCGCCGCGTGCTCGCCTCGATCTTCGACGGAACCCGCCGCGCGATCGTCGACATCCTCGAGCGCTCCCCGAGCGAGGACTCCCTACGCGAGTCGATCGCCGCGTTCCGCAGCTACCAGATCGCCGGCCTCGCGGGCTTCGCGACGTGGCTGCGCGGCGCCGGGCGCGATCGGCGGCCAGCCTAGGACTTGGACGGGGGCTGCTCCGGCTGCTCCGGCTGCTTGCCCATCATCTTTTGCAGGTTGTCGACGCGCGTCTGAGCGAGCGCGCGCAGCTGCGGGTCCTCCGCACGCGTCGCTTCCTCCTGGTACATCGCGAGCTCCTTCCGGTGGATCCCATCGATCGTCTGCTTGAGGGCCGAGTCGAACTCCGGGCCGGAGAGCCCCTCGAGGCGCGTCACGGCCTCCTGTTGCTCGGGCGTCAGCTCGGGAGTCTCGGTGATTCCAGCTCGGCGCGCCTGCTCGGTCAGCTGGCGCCCGAAGTCGGAATGTTTCTGCACCATCTTGTTGCCCATCGATTTGACGTCGGGCGTGCTGCCGCGCTCGCTCGCCAGGCGACCGAGCCTGAGCTCGAGCTGGTTCAGGCGAAGCGCGCGGTTCAGGAACTCCTGATCGCTCGACTTGGCTTTCTCTGCCTGTCCGGGTTGGGGTTGGGGTTGGGGGGCGGAGCCCTGTGCGAGTGCGGCACCGCCGGACAGCAACAGGCCTGTACAAAGTCCCACGTGCAGCCAGTTCGTCTTGCGCATGGCCTCGGTCGATGCAAGCCGGGCACCGCGCGCGATCGGCTCCGGCCACCGCCTCGGGGCACGACCCGGTCAAAGGCTTGCACGCTCAGGGCAGATGGATCCGCACGATGGCGGCGCCTTGCTCGAGCACGCCGATGTCACCCGCGAACGGCCCATCGGACATCGGCGCCAGATCCAGCGGCCCCTCGAGCTCGTCGGCGCGGTAGGACCGCAGTGGCTGTCCCGTCGTGGTCGTCACCACCAGACGACGCGTGCCCGTGGCGTCCTTGGCCACGAGCAGGAGCTCGGCGGACGCCGGCAGGTAGTCCACGGACTCGACCTTCACGAAGCCAAACGGCGCCAGCGAGAACGTCCGGACGAGGGCCCCCGTGAGGTCGTGCAGATAGACAACCGCCTCGATCGGATCGTTGACCGCGCCGGGGCGTACGTAGCTCGTCGCGAGCAGCTGCGTCTGGGCGACGTAGGCGAGCGACACGACGCGCACCGGCAGTGGTAAATCGTGCAGCTGGATCGACGAGACCTTGGCTTGCGGGGTCACCGAGAACACGTCGACGGTGGGGATTCTCGTCATCGTGATCGGATCGATCGGCGGTACGCGATTCATGATCAGCAGCTGATCGGTATCCGGCTTGTACGCGAGCCCGGCCGGACTGTCGTAGCCGTGGAGCAGCGTGTACTCGGGCGACGTCGTGGCATCTGCATTCACCAGCATGCGCTGCTGCTCCGTGGCCGACACGACCGCGTACTGGAACCGCGGCGACGGCAACCACGCGATCCGCTGCGCACCGACGAAGTCGACGCCGAGCCGGTAGTCGGCAGGGAGCCCCAGCGGCGCGAGCGTCGTCGCATCGTAGAGCGCGAGATTGCCGCGGTAGTCGAGGCCACCGATGCGTCCGCCCGCATCGAAGATTCCCTCGACGTCGGCGAGCGGGATCTCGCTCCCCGCGGCCAGCACGGACCCGAACAGGTCCACCCGCAGCAGCCTCGTGCTGCCCGCGTTGTCGATGATGCTCACCGCGTAGTGGTTGCCCAGCGGGGTGACCCCGACCGGGTAGATCCGGTTGTACGGCGGTGCCAGCGGGATCTGCTGCTGCACCGTCAGCCGCGGCCCGCTGGGCCCGTTCACCAGCTCGAGGACCTCGATCCCGCTCTGCACGCAGCTCGTCTCGCACTGGATCGGCGTGTCGAGCCACCCCGTGCGCACGAAGTGGGTGTCGTCGATCGCTTCGATGCCGTCGGTCCACGTCCAGCGGATCGCGGTCGGACCGTAGTCGACCGGCCAGGTCGCGACGCGCGCGCCCGCGCCGTCGTAGACGGACAGCGGTGCGCTCGGCTCGGAGAGCTGCACGATGAACTGGCCCCCGGCCACCGCGAGGCCGCGCGGCGGATAGGGGAGCCCCGTGTGGACGATCCGGAACAGCGTCTGTGGGGAGCCCGACGCCGGCGGCACCGGGATGCTCTTGATGTCCCATCCATCGAGCGCATAGCCCGGGCCGGCAGCGTCCTCGTAGCCGCCTCCGATCCGCACGCGCGAGCCCGGCCGGACGAGCGTGGCGCTCTCGTCGTCGAAGATCGGGTCGATCGTCGTGCCCGCGCTGCGGTGAAAGCGCAGCTCGATGCGGTTGGCGCCGCCCGAGAGCGTCACGTTCTGCTCCTCGGCGACCCACGGCGGCTGCGCCGGCTCCGCGTCGCACGGCTCCGGGTACGCCGTCGCCTTGACGTGATGCTCGCCGGTGTCCACCGCGAACGACGCGCCCGCGAGCGGCCCCTGGTACGACCTGACCGTGAAATCGGCGAACCGCGTGGCGGTCACGTGCACGCACGCGCCATCCACCGGGATGTCCGACGTCGTGCTGATCCACGCCACCGCTTCGCCCGCGGCGGGCTCGTCGCCGGAGCCTTCTAGCTGACATCCCGTCGCCGCGACGACGGCGAGCGCTCGAATCGACCACCTGGTAGCTCTCATGCGCGGTGCGCAAGGCAAGCGACGTGCCGCCGCCCGCGCTGCCGCAACGCCCCGAAGCTACGCGCCGGGGTCGCGTGGTGACGTGCGCGTGTGTCGACCTGGTGTCGTCACAGGCCGCGCGACCGCTGCATCACGTCGTTGCCGTGGGACGAGGTGGTGAAGAGCCGGTCTGCGCCTACGAGCGCGGCGGCTGCGAGCCCGGCGCAGCGCTCACGCTGAGCCCGTTCCCGGAGTGAGTAGAGCGGCAGGTTTCGTCGCGACGGTCCATCGGAGCAGCGGCCAATCGAGCTCGCAGGTCACTCGGATCTCCTCGCCCAGCACGTGCACGAAGCACGCGGTGACCTCGGTATCGAAACGCCCATGGGAGTGGAAGCTGAGCGCGACGGCGGCGGCGAGTTCGGCAGGGGCGGCTTTGTTCGGAGGAAGGACGAGATCGACATCGATGCGCGCGACCGCGGCGTCTACGTCGACTCCGGTCAGCGTGCTGGTGACGAGCACATCGATCCATGGTGGCCTCGCCGCGCAGCGAAGCTGCTCCCGCTCCGCGGGCTCGATCGGGTTCTGCACGACGGCGATCGCGAGGTCGTCGAGCGGAACGATGCCGAACTGGACCATGCCGGCGACCTCGTACAGATGGTCTGAGACCTGGAATCCGTCCGGGCTCCATCCGCCCCACCCCCTGCGTGGCAGGACCGATGGATAGTATCGCCACTGCGCCATGTCGGCCACTTGGTCGGGAGTGGCGAGATCGACGTCGCCGGACCACCGCTCGCCATCTTGAACGGCGCGCACGTGATACACGTGGTCGCCGAACCGCGCGAAACAGTCGATGGGCAGGACGGTGAGGAAGGCCTCGTCGTACGCTCCGCACGCGGCGCAGAACGCGGCGAGGCTCGGCTCGAGCGCTCCGTCCACGCGCCACAGCGAGAGCCGCTGGGGCGTCTCGTCCTCGGCGGACATCAATGCGGCAGCGACGAGCGCGGTCGCCCACTCGGGGACACGCGCTTGGGCCACCGACTCGTGCTCGCCTGCGGATGTGGCCTCGTTCACGACGAGGACGCTCCCTCCGTCGACGTCGTACACCTCGCACGGGAACCAACCGTCGCCCGCCGGCGGCGCATCGACGAGCTCGAGTATGTCGACGTCGCAGTCATCGCTCGGAGGCTCGATGAGCTTCCCGGACGCCGTCCGATGGGTCATGTCGGCTCTTCGGATCACTTGGTAAACTCCGGATCGATCCTGGTGGCACCCGCGGCGTGTTCCGGTACGTGGACGCGCGTGAACCCACGTGCCTTCATTTCGCGTCCCGTCCACGTGTTCCAGGCGGCCTGTTCTCGCGACACCCTGCTCGCAGGATCCTTGAGGTTCTTCATGTACTCGAGGTAGTTCCTTTCATAGCCCGTGCCCTTTACCCATAGCGCCTGGAAGGTGTGTATCCGCTCTGGTCCGAAGTGATTGAACACGGCATCTAGCAGGTTCCTTCCAGGCGCACGGGGGATACCCAATGACTTGAGCTCGACCCGTAGGACGCCTCCGCTGAACTCGGCATCGACGAAGTTGCCTTCATTGTGGTTCCAACGATAGCTCGTGGCCGTCGCTTCGTAGGGACGAACGGCCTTGGTCCCAACGACCGGCCAGTCGGGGTGTTCTTCGCGTCGGAGCCTCGCCTTCTCAGCCTTTTTGGCCTTCTTTTGTGCGCGCTTTTCGCGGATATCTCGCTCTTCCGCGTCCTTCTGCGCCTTCTGCTCCCGCTCCAGTCGCTCCCGCTCCAGTCGCTCCCGCTCCAGTCGTGCTCGCTCCAGTAGCTCTCGCTCGAGGCGCTCTCGCTCGAGGCGCTCTCGTTCCAGGCGCTCTGCCTCGTGCTGGCGCTTCTCCTCAGCGCGCCGCGCGTCGGCCGCAGCCTTCTCTCGCGCGAGGCGCTCCTGCTCGCGCTTCGTCCTGATGATCTCGCGTGCCTTGTCGGTATCACCCTTGGCGGAGGACAACGCCTCGCGAGCCTCCCGGCTGTTGCCGTGCTCGTCGAGAAATCTCTTGCCATCTACGTACTTCTTGGCCTTGGCGGCGCCCTTGCGCACTCCCCAGGTGGCGGCCCAGATGATGATCTTCGCCGCCAGGCCCACCATCGTGTTCGCCATCTTGGCCGATGCACGCTGCATCGCTTCCACGCTGGTCGCGTCGTAGGCCTCCTTGAAGGTGTCCGCGATGTCGAAGAACGTGCCGATCGCATCGAGCCCGAACTCGACGAGCAGGACGACATCGACCACGACGTTGACCCCCGGCACCATCTGCAAGATGAAGATGGTTGCCGCGGTCTTGAGCATGTTCGGCCAGTCGTCCTTGATCGCGTGATAGGCAGCGAGCGCGGCTTTGCCGATGTAGCCGCGCTCGTAGGCCCAGACCCAGGATCGCCAGATGCGCTCTGGCCCGGAGGCAGCGCGGAGCCGTTGATCGACCTCCTGGACCGCCGTCCAGAACGCCCGCACGCCCTCTTCGGGCCACGCATACTGGAAGCCGCCGCCGAGCCCGCCGCGCGCAAAGTTCTGCGGGCGCTGCAGCATGAGCGCCGCGAATGCCGCCCGCA
>JBQCJR010001009.1:0-2003 GCA_051952595.1 Kofleriaceae bacterium | reverse complement strand
GTCCGGTTCTACGCGACGGTGTGCACCGCCGAGCTGCGGCCGCGCAACGCGGTGTTCGCGCTCGCCGAGCGGCTGTTCGATCAGGACTTCGGGGTCCGCGCGTGCGCGATCGAGGCGCTCGCCGGCTACCCCGCGCACGAGCTCGGCCACGCCCTCGTGCGCGCCCGCCGCGCCGTCCACTCGACCGATCCCGAGGTCGTCGGCGCGGCCGCCGCGGCGCTCGTCGAGCTCGGCGACGTGGAGGCGGTGGTCGATCTGATCGGCGTGATCGAGCGCGCCGATCGCGGCGGCGATCACGCCCGGCGCGCGCTGATCGCGCTGACCGCGCAGGACTTCGGCTCCAGCGAGCGCAAGTGGCGCAAGTGGTACGACGGCGCGCGCACCCGCCACCGCATCGAGTGGCTGATCGAGGGCCTCGGCCACAAGGACGACGCGATCCGCGAGACCGCGATCAGCGACCTGCGCCGGCTCACCGGCGAGTACTTCGGCTACCACCACGACCTGCCGCGCAAGGAGCGCGATGCCGCCGCGGATCGCTGGGCGGCGTGGTGGCGCGATGCCGGCCACCGTCGGTTCTCGAGCGCCGGCGCGCCCGAGAACGAGCGCCACCGGCCGACCGCCGAGATCCCGATCCGGCGCGACTGAGCCGCGCTGCCCGCTCAGGTGGGGATCTTGCGCCGCCGCATCCACTTCGAGAGCGCGACGTGCGAGATGCCGAGCCGCTCGGCGCCGCCGGTGAGCCGCCAGTTGCGCAGCGCGACCAGCCGCAGCGTGACCTCGTCGAACTGATCGAGCGTGCCCATCGCGAGCGCGCGCAGCCACAACATGTCGTGGGTGCGAAACCCGGTCCCCGGCGCGCCCAGCGCCTCGACCGCATCGGCCGCGAACTCGGCGATCAGCCGGTCGGTGTCGCCGGCGCGCTCGGCGAGCGGCGTGATCTCGACCAGCGACGCGCGCCCGAACATCATCGCGGCGCGCGCCGAGCCCGCCTTGTTCGGCGCGCAGATCGCGACGCGCGCGCGCGAGCCCGGCAGCCGCACGCCGGTCGCGATGCTCGCCACCACGCGCGGCAGCTGGTCGGTGATCAGGCACAGCGTGCCGCCGTCGCAGCGCTCGAGCACGCCGTCGCCGTCGTCCGGCCCGCAGGTCACGAACGGCCGCTCCGGCCCGAGCGCGTGGCGGCCGAGCCGGCGCGCCAGCGGCACCAGATCGCCCTCGCCACACAGGATCAGGGCCGCGCGCTGGGTCGCCATGTCGCGCACCGCGCGGAGCGCGCGATCGACGTCCGGGGCGCGCCGCGGCTCCCAGCCGAGCAGCCGCGAGATCAGCGCCCGCAGCGCGATCGAACGCGCGCTCTCGGCGACCAGGGTGACCCCACCGATCTCGATCTCCGTGCCCGGCGCGACCTGGAACGACTGCCGGCGCTCGCCGTCCTGGCGCAGCCCGTTCGTGCTCTCGAGATCGCGGATCGAGAGCACGCCGTCGCGGCGCACCAGCTCGGCGTGGCGGCGCGACACCCGGCCGGCCGGATCCACGAGCTGGATCGTGCACTCGGGCGCCGTGCCGAGGACCCACGTGGTCGCGTCCGGTGCGAGCTCGAACACCGGGCCGTCGTCGTGGCCCCACGCGCGCAGCCGGAGAATCGGGTCGTCGATCGCCCAGTCGCCCCGGCCGGGATCTGCATTGGTCGCGACGGCAGTCACGCGCGCATCGTAGACCAGTTCGCGGACGCGCTCGGGTCAGGCAACACGAGGTCCTGCCCGCCAGTCCGCCCACCAGGTCGGCCTGGGGAGCTGGGACGAAACCATCACGTCGTCCGCGACGTCGCCGGCGATCGCGCCGGTTTCGACGACGCGGCGAAGAAATACCGGTAGGCCGAGCAGTCGCTCGCCGGGCATCCACAGCTCGCGCAGCGCGATCCACATCGCGCCCTTGTCCGTGCTGACGAACACCAACCCGGGATCTGTGGCTGCCAGCGCGATGCTCGCGAGCTCGCCCTGGCC
>JBQCJR010001008.1:0-6644 GCA_051952595.1 Kofleriaceae bacterium | reverse complement strand
ATTGCTCCGACCGGGCTTCGCCCGGCCCCGTCCGCTACGCGTCCGGCATCCGCTACGCGGCTGAGATCAATTCCACGCGCCAGCCCGGCCTTCGTTCTATCTGTCCCGTCGGTTCGGACACCACGAGTGGAGCGCTGGTTGCCCGTCCGCTGCCTACACTTCACCACCCGTCGCGCTGACGAGCGCGCTGAGCGCGATTTCCGCGCGTGGGCGCACGACGATCACAGGTAGAACGCCGCGAGCCAGAACTTGTTGCTGGTCGAGTCGAGCACCTCGAACGAGGCCTTGGCGCGCTCGGTGGGCAGCGACGAGCGGATGCTGTTGATCCGGCCCGCGTCGCCGACCACGAAGTAGCGCCGGCCGAGCGGCGCGCGCGTGCGGTCGTTGATGAACTTGTTGAACTCGACGTTGTTGGTGTTCGGGAACGCGGTCTTGAGATCGAGGTGATCGCCCCAGATCTCGCCGCCCGACCAGAAGTTCTCGCCGCGCCAGTACAGCTGCCACGCGACCAGCTTGTCGGCGTCGACGTAGCGCAGCCGCGCGCGCCGCGGCCGCACCGGCTTGCCGAGGGGTCGCGACAGCAGCGGATCGAGCTTGGCGCGCTCGCCGGGCGCGAACGTCAGCTCGACGGCGTGATCGCCGATCGCGGTGACCGCGCCGACCAGCGTCAGATCGTGCTCGATGATCTTGTCGTCGTCGGGCCGGGTGACCTGGATCTTCACCGTCATCGGCTGGCCGAGCTGGAGGTCGTCCGGGACGAAGGTCTCGAACGACCACGTGTTGCCGACGTCGGCCCACTCGTCGCGCAGCTGGCGATCGCTGAAGTAGACCAGCTTCTCGCCGAAGATCGTGCGCTGCTCGTAGTAGGTGCGGACCGCCTCGCGCATGCCCCAGTGCGTGCCGGCGTGTGGCATGTAGATCTGCAGGCCCCACACGCAGATCGCGAGCCCGGCGGCGCAGATCAACGCGACGCCGGTGCGCACGAACCGGGTCGCCGCGACCGCGATCCCGATCGCGGCGACGATCGCGAGGCCGAGGAAGCCATCGGATGGATCGATCTGCCACGGCTCGCCCGACGGCCACGGCCGGTCGTCGCGGTACACGAACATCTCGATCCAGCGATCCGGCTCGAACATCAGATCGCGGCAGATCAGCAGCACGATGCCGATGCCGAGCGCGGCGTACAGCGGGTGCAGCCGATCGCGGCGCGCGGCGAGGTCGTCGAGGAAGAACGCGACCACCAGGCAGAGCGGCGGGATCGCCGGCAGGATGTAGTGGTTGAACTTGGTCGCGACCAGGCAGAACACCGCGACCGCGGTCATCGCCCACAGCGCGATCGCGAACCGGACCCGGCCCTCGCGGGTGTCGCGGCGCGAGCGCATCATCGCGGCGCCGAGCGCGGCGGGCAGCAGCGCCGCCCACAGCCACATGCCGTGGCCGATCTGCGAGGTGTAGTGCTCGAACGTGCCGAGCGACTTGTCCACGCTGCCGTCGCCCGCGCGGTTGAGGATGTGGAGGAACAGGTACTCGTTGACGAACGCCGGGCCGTGCTTGAGGAACATCGCGACGTGCCACGGCAGCGCGACGACCACGAGCATCAGCAGGCCGCGCTTGAGCTCGAACGCGCCGTCGTAGAGCGCGCGCCAGCGATCGAACAACAGCACGTAGAACGCGGCGAACGCGGCGACCACGGTGAGCCCGGGCGGGCCCTTGGCGAGCACGCTGACCCCGAGCAGGAAGTACATCCCGATCAGGTAGAGCTGGCGCATCGTGGTGAGCGGCGCCATGCCGAGCGCGCGGTCGGCGATCGCCGCGGTGGCGCGCCACGCGCGTCGGCTGCGCGTCGCGGGAGCGGCGGCCAGCTCACCGGCCGGCTCGCCCGGTCCGGCGGCCCACACCACGGGGAACGCGAGCGCGCGGATCAGGTAGCGCACTGGATCGTGGCGCTCCCACGGCCCGAGCACGTCGTCGAACAGGTGGCGCCAGTGCGACTGCCCGGGGGCGCGCCGCGGCATCGGCTCGTTGACGATCGCGGCGATCACGCCGCCCAGCAGCACGAACGGCAGCCGCACGATCACCCAGCCATCGCGCGACGCGCCGCCGAGCAGCAGCACCATCACGGCCGGCAGCCAGATCGCCGGATCGGGGACGCGCCCGCGGATGCCGAGGTACGGCGACATCGTGAAGTAGAGCGCGTAGTAGATCGCCTGGGCGAGCACGAAGCCGCCGGCGATCCCGAGCACGACGTGGCGCGCGTCGAGCGCGAACCGGCCGCGCCACAGGTAGCGCAGCGGGGCGATCGGCCGATCGCCGTCCTCGACGGCCATCAGGAACAGCGACACCGCGCCGATCGTGCACGCGACCATCGGCATGTCGGGGATCGCGGTGCGCGCGATCATGCAGAACATCGGCGCCGAGCCGACGACGAGCAGCGCGAGCCAGGCCAGCCGCCGGTTGATCAGCCGGGCCAGCATCCACCACATCAGCACGAGGCCACACACCGCGGCGAGGATGAACGGCAACCGGATCGCGATCATCGTCCAGCCGCTCGCGGTCATCTCTCCGGAGTAGCCGCCATGCTCGGCGACCCCGATGGCCTTCATGCCGGCGGCCATCATCCAGAACATCAGCACCGGCTTGCTGCGGAACCCCTCGTCATCGGTGAGGTTGCCGACGTACGTGCCGTGCCACTTGGTATGCACGAAGTCGCTGTCCTGCAGCATCGTGCGGGCGACCTCGCCGTAGTGGGTCTCCCACGGATCGACGAGCGTGTACTTCCAGATCCCGGGGACCAGCACCGCGAGCGAGATGATCGCGGCGCACGCGACCTCGAACGCGATGGGACGTCGACGTGGCGCGAGGAGCCGCGCACCCGCGAGGTCGGCTGACATGGCCCGCGAACGTAGCACGACGTGTTAGCGTCGCGACGGTGTCGAGGGCGCGTGGTGCGATGATCGCGGAGCTGGTGCGGTGGGCGTTCGGAGAGGCCGTCTCGGCGTGTGATCCCGCGCGCCGGGTCGCCGCGGCGCTGGCGCACGAGGGCGATGGGCCGTGGATCGGGATCGCCGCCGGCAAGGCCGCGCTCGCGATGGCCCGCGGCGCGCCGGTCGATCGCGGGATCGCGGTGACCGGCGCCCCGGGAGCCGCGCCGCCTGGGTGGCGCGCGATCGCGGCCGGGCATCCGGATCCGGACGAGCGCAGCGTCGATGCGGGGCGCGCGGTCCGGGCGCTGGTCGGCGCGGCGACCGCGGATCAGCGCGTGCTCGCCCTGATCTCCGGAGGCGCCTCCGCGATGCTCGAGGTCCCGCGCGTGCCTCTCGACGAGCTGCGCGCGATCGTGCACGCCCTGATGGCCGGCGGCGCGCCGATCCACGAGCTCAACGCCGTGCGCGGCGCGCTGTCCGAGCTCAAGGCCGGTCAGCTCGCGGCCGGCTGCGCGGCGCGGATCCTGACCTTGGTGACCAGCGACGTGGTCGGCGACGATCTGGCGGTCGTCGGCTCCGGGCCGACGATCGGCCCGTGGCTCGCGCAGCCGGGCGCGCCGGTCGATGTCGGGGCGCTCGCCGAGCAGCGCCGGCGCACCGCGATCGAGATCCTGGAGCGCCACGCGATCGCGGTGCCCGCGGTGCTCGCGCGGCCGATCTCATCTCGGTTCGTGACCCGCGACGACCGCGCCGTGTTGATCGCCGGTCTGGCCGCGTTCGCCGAGGCCGCGCGCGAGGCGCTCGCGACCCGCGGGATCGCCGCGCGCTGGCTCGAGCCACCGCTCGCAGGCGACGTCGCCCAGGTCGCCGCGCGGCTCGCCGCCGAGCCCGGCCCGTTCGTCGCGCACGGCGAGCCGACGCTGATCGTCCCCGCGGACCACGGCGAGGGAGGCCGCGCGCAGCAGCTCGCCCTGCTGCTCGCGCGTGCGTTCCGCGGCACCACGCGCGCCGCGCTGGTGGCAGGCAGCGACGGGATCGATGGCCCGCGGCCGCGCGCACGGCCCGCGCCCGCCGGCGCGTTCGTCGACGGCGACACCTGGGAGGCGATCCGCGCCGCGGGCGTCGATCCGGACGTGGCGCTCGCCCGGTGCGACGCCGGGACCGCGCTCGACGCGGCCGGCGCGCTGTTCGTGCCCGGCCCGACCGGCGTCAACCACGCCGACGTCGTGATCGGCCTCTAGATCTCGCGGAAGATCATCAGGCCGCGCTCGCTGTCCGCGACGTAGATCAGATCCCCGACCACGCGGATGCCGAGCGCGCCCTCGAACGGGGCGCCCATCGCGGCCTCGTGGTCCCAGGTGTTGTAGTGGGCGACCTCGCGCGGTTGCGTGGGATCGGCGAGATCGACGATGCGGACGCCGTCCTGGTAGTACGCGATGTAGACCTTGTCGCCGACCAGCTGGAAGTTGTGGATGCCGACCTGCGGGCGCGACTCGTAGCGGGCGATCTCGTCGAGGAACGTCGGCGAGGCGCTGTCGCCGTCGAGCACGCGGAGCAGCGCGCCGCCCTCGGGAGTCAGGCCCTCGTCGCCGTGCAGCACGATCGCTCGGCCGCCGATCGAGCCGACCCAGGTGGCGTGGCTGTACGGCGTGACCACCCGCCCTCGCTCGGTCGACGCGCCGGTGCCGCCGGCGGCGTCGAACGCGACCAGCCCGGCGGTGGTGTGGTTGGCGTAGATCCGGTTGCCGACGGCGAACAGGTCGTGGACCCCGGCGGACGGCCCGGGGACCGGCGGGGTGCCGACGAGCACCGGCGTCAGCGGCGTGCTCGCGTCGTAGATCGGCACGCCATCGGTGTAGTTCGCCAGATAGAGGTGCGGGCGGCCGCCGAGGTTCTGCACGAACACCGAGTGCGAGTAGGGCAGCAGGCCCCTGGCCACCGGGCTCGTCGGCACGGTGACGTCGATGATCGTGGTGCGCTCGCTGTAGATCGCCGAGGCGTACGCCACGGTCTGGTCGGCGCCGTGGATGATCTTCACGTCGTTGAAGTCGCCGTTGACGTGGCCGACGAGGCGCGGCGTGGCCGGCTGGCTGACGTCGATCACGTCGAGGCCGAACGGGCCCACGACGTACGCGTGCGGGCCGTCGACCACGACGTTGTACCCGACGATCGGCCGGCCTCCGTTCACGCCGAGCGAGCCGACCAGCTCGAGCCCGGACGAGGGGGCGTCCTTGGGCGCGAACCGCTCGCCGGTCGACGCGAGCATGCGCGGGCCTCGATCGGTGTCGTACGCCGCCTGGACCGCGGCGAGCGACCCGTCGGGCATCCGGCAGGCGGCGAACGCGCTGACGTACTCGTACGGGTCCTGCTGACCCGGGATGTTGAACCGGTAGTACTGGCGGTAGAAGATCCGCGTGCCGTCCGACCAGGTGTGGAAGGTCACGCCGTCGTCGGAGAGCACCGGGTCCTCGTCCTCGTAGTTGGCGCGCCGGAACCCGGTCTCGCACGAGCCCTCGAACTTCGGGTACAGGAACGAGAAGTTGTCGTCGGCGCGGACGAACCACCGCCCGGGCAGATCTCGCAGGCCACCCACCGTGCAGCCCGCCGGCAGCGGCAGATCGTCCGGGCTCGTCAGCGGCCCCAGCGTGGGCAGGGCCGGCGGGGTCGGAGCGCAGCTGTCCCCGGGATCCTGCGCGTCCGGCTTGGTCTCGTGGTTGTCGCCGCACGCGGCGAGGGGAACGGCCAGGCACGCGACGACCCGAACGACTGCGCCCACGATTCTCATGCGCGTAGCGTAGTGCAGCCCGCCGAGCGCTCCGGTGGCAAAGCGAGGTCGAAGCGTGAACCACCGCTCGCACGCTGCGGCGCCGGCGCCGCGCTGGCCCGGCAGGTCACGGGGCGAGATCCAGATCTGCTATACGAGGCCGTGACGTGGACGACGCTCTCTGTTCTCGACTGGACCACCCAGCGGTTCACCGACGCCGGGATCGCGTCGGCGCGCCTCGAGGCCCAGCTGCTGCTCGCCCACGTCCTCGGCTGTAGCCGCGTCCAGCTCTACACCGGGTTCGACAAGCCGCTCGCCGAGCCCGAGCTCGCCGGCTACCGCGAGCTGATCAAGCGCCGGCTCGCGGGCGAGCCGGTGGCGTACCTGCTGGGCGAGCAGGAGTTCTGGGGCCTGCCGCTGCACGTCGATCCGGCGGTGCTCGTGCCGCGGCCGGACACCGAGACCGTGATCGAAGTCGCGGTCGCCCGGCTGCGCGCCCGGCCGGACCCGGCGGCCGCGATCTCGATCCTGGACCTGTGCACCGGCTCGGGGGCGATCGCGCTCGCGCTCGCCAAGGAGCTGCCGAACGCGCGCGTGGTCGCGACCGACGTGTCGCCGGCCGCGGCGGCGATCGCCGCGCGCAACGCCGAGCGCAACCAGCTCGCGGATCGGGTCGAGATCCGCACCGGCGATCTGTTCGCGCCGGTGGCCGGCGAGCGGTTCGATCTGATCGCCTCGAACCCGCCGTACATCGCGTCGGCGGTGATCCCCACGCTGTCGCGCGAGGTCCGCCGCGAGCCGGTGCTCGCGCTCGATGGCGGGCCCGACGGCATGGCGTTCTACGACCGGATCTGCGGTGCCGCGGGCGCCCACCTCGTGCCGGGGGGCGCGCTCGTGGTCGAGCACGGCTTCGATCAGGCCGAGGCGGTGCATGCGCGGTTCGCGGCTGCGGGGTT
>JBQCJR010001007.1:0-4693 GCA_051952595.1 Kofleriaceae bacterium | reverse complement strand
ATCGGTTCGCGGCGCTCGGCCGGATCCACCGCGCGTGGCGCGGGCCCGGGGCCGTCTCGCCCGGCGAGCCCGAGCTCGACATCCTGACCAGCGCGTGGTCGGCCGTCGGCACCGGCGCGCTGTGGCGGCGGCTGGTCTACGAGACCCAGCTCGCGCAGCGGGTCTCGGCGTGGATCACCGCCGGGCGGCTCGGCGGCGAGGTCCACGTCGCGGTCGACCTGCGCAGCGGCTCCGATCCCGCGGCGGTCCGCGCGATCCTCGACGAGGAGTGCGCGCGCGGCATCGACGCCCGCGCGGTCGAGCGCGTGGTCACCCGGCGCGAGGCGAGCGCGGTGTGGTCGCTCACCGGGATCGCGCGGCGCGCCGGGCTGATCCAGCGCCACGTGTTGTACCGCGACCAACCCGATGGCCTCGCCGAGGACCTCGCGCGCTATCGCGCGGTCACCCCGGCGTCGATCGACGCCGCGATCCGCGCGTGGCTCGATCCCGCGCACCGGATCGAGATCGAGACCGTGCCGCCGGGGGCGAGCGTCAGATTCCCGGCGTTGGCTGCTTCAGCAACCTGAGCGCCGGCTCGAGGCCCGGCGTGGTCTGGATCTCGTTGCGATCGTCGATCCACACCGCGTCGAAGTCGCTCAGCTTCTCGCGCGCGATCACCTTCTTGGCCTCCTTGGGGCCGAGGATGAACATCACCTTCGACCACGCATCGGCGGTGAACGCATCGTGCGCGCGGATCGTCACCGAGCGCGTCGCGCGCGCCGGCTGGCCGGTGCGTGGATCCAGGATGTGGTGGTAGCGCACGCCGTCCTTCACGAAGCCGCGCTCGTAGTCGCCGGAGGTCGAGAACGAGTGGTCCTCGATCGGCGCGACCGCGAAGTAGCTGCCGGTCGCACTGCGCGGATCGCGGATGCCGACCATCCACGGATCCGTGCCCTTCTTGCCCGCGATGTACATGTCGCCGCCGGCCTGCACCATGAAGTTGGTGAACCCCTGGTCGCGCAGCAGCTTGACGCACTGATCGACCGCGTAGCCCTTCGCGATCCCACCGAGGGTGATCGACATCCCCTTCTTCTTCAGGAACACCGTGCGGCGCGCCTTGTCGAGCACGACGTTGCGGTAGCCGATCAGCGCGAGCCGCTTCTTGACCTCGGCCGGCTCGGGCAGGGTGCCGTCCATGTCCTCGTCGAACTTCCACAGCCCCTTGAACGCGCCGACGGTGATATCGAACACGCCGCGGGTCCGCCGCGCGATGTCCTGCGCGCGCTCGATCACCGCGAACGTGCTCTCCGAGACCTCGACCGGGTGGTCCCCCGCGGCGGCGTTGATCCGCGACACCTCGGAGTCCGGCGTCCACGTGGTCATCTGCGCGTCGATCCGCTTCATCTCGGCGAACACCGCGTCCGCCGCGCGGTTCGCCGCCGCGTCGTCGCGCGTCCAGAAGTAGACCGAGATCGCGGTGCCCATCGCCTGGCCGTGGCGCTCGACCTTGTGGTCGCGCAGCTCCGGTGCGGCGGCGGCGCGTGGCGGCTCCAGCGGCCCGGCGACCGCCGGCGCGGCGAGCGCGGACGCGAGGGCCAGCGCGATCCAAGCTCGGCGCAGCCTCGGCATCAGCGGATCCAGTGGATCACGCGCAGCACGATCAGCGTGCCGCCGAACGTCAGCGCGATCAGCACCGCCATCACCGAGAGCGCCAGGGTGCCCTGGGTCTCCTGCTGGATGCCCTTCCACATCCCGTAACACGCCGGGATCGCGGCGAGCGCGGCGATCACGCCGCCGGCGATCGAGCCCGAGGTCAGGCCCTGTACCGCCGCGATCGCGACACCAAGCGCGATCATGGCGAACGCGACGAGCGCGGGCGTCTTGTTAGCAGCCACCGAGGTCCCCATATGCCCGTGAAACTAGCACACGGATCCTCGGCGAGGCCGGTCGGTTGGAGCGGCCGGTCAGCTCTCCGCGTACATCCTGATCTGTTCGCGCATCACGTCGTCGGTCAGCGAGCGCTGGACCGACTCGAGCAGGCAGTCGGCGAGCACCAGCATCATGTCCTCGACCTTCTTCTCCGCGACCAGCTTGGCGAGCAGCGCCTTGGCGTCTCGCGAATCGTCTCCGGCGAGTAGCTCCCTCACCAACCCCACCGACAGATCACCCTGGAAGTCGATCATGAGATGCTGGCGCAGGTACTCGATCAGTCGATTCACGGGACGGAAATACAGCACCGGAGGGATCCGGATCAACCGACGGGCGTCGCGTTCGAACTTGCGCGGGTCGTCGAGTTGCCCGACGATGACCGCATGCCCCGCGTGTTGCTGACCGGCTTCTGCGCGGTGCCGGGGCCACGCCGCGCGGGTGTCCAGCTGCGCCACGTGATCCGCGCGCTCACCCCGCTCCACAGCGTGGATCTGCTGGTGGTCCGCGAGGGCGAGCAGGCGTACGTCGAGCGACAGGGCTCGGTGCGCGTGCTGCGCGTGCCGACCCACGAATCGGATCTGCGATCCCAGATCCAGGCGTTCCAGCGCGCGCTCAAGCGCCAGCTCGACGGCGCGGACTACGACGTCGTGCACTGCCGCGACAGCTGGAGCGGCGTGCCGGTGCTCGAGGCGCGCGGCCGGCTCGGCTACGCGGTGGTCTACGATCTCACGCGCTCGCCGCTCGGCGAGACCACGTTCGACGCCGATCTCGACGCGCAGTACGTCCGCGACGAGGAGGCCTGCCTGCTCGCCGCCGACATGGTGCTCGCGCCGACGCCGGCCGCGGTCAAGGCGCTGCAGCGCCGCGCCAAGCCCGAGCGGGTGATGCTCGCGCCGCCCGGCGTCGACGTCGATCGGTTCGACTGGGAGGACGTCGGCAAGGGCGGGACGCCGCGCATCCTCTACGTCGGCTCGATCGATCCGGGGCGCGGCCTTCGCGTGCTGATCCGCGCGATGGCGGCGATCTCGCGCGAGGTCGACGCGCGGCTGGTGCTCGCCGGCTCGATGGCGCCGCGGTTCGATCAGGTGCTGCGCGATGGCATCCGCGAGCTCGGGCTGACCGACAAGGTCGAGGTGCTCGGCCCGGTGGATCACGATCAGCTGCCGGCGCTGCTCGCCACCGCGGCGGTGTGTGTGGTGCCCGCGGCGTCGGATCTGACGCCCAGCCCCGCGGCGATCTACCCGACGAAGATCCTCGAGTACATGGCGTGCCGCAGGCCGATCGTCGCGCCGCGCCGCGACACCGTCGCGCAGGTGCTCGAGAACCATCGCGAGGCGCTGCTGTTCGAGCCCGGCGATCCGATCGACCTCGCGCGCAAGGTGCTGCGGCTGCTCGGCGAGCCGCTGCTCCGCGATCGGATCGCGCAGAACGCCTACGAGCGCGTGCGCCGCGACTTCACCGCGAGCGCCGCGCGCCGCGCGCTGCGCACCGCGTACAACGTGCTTGCGGATCGGTTCGAGCTCACCGGCTCGGACGACGACGATGACGACGCGCCGAAGATCGAGATGCTCGCCGACGACGACTTCGAGGCCACGGTGTTCGAGGAGGCGCCCGCGCCGCTCGACGACGCGCTGGCCTCGCTCGAGCACGACGGCGCGGGCAGCACCAGCTCGGTGTCGGTGATCGCGCCACCGTCGCCCGATGACTGGATCGTCACCAACGTCGCCGCCGCGGTGGGGCCCCTCGACGACGACGACCCCGGCGACGTCGACGACAGCGGGTCGCTCGACCTGCGCGACGACGGCACGCCGATCGAGGGTGTGCTCGCCGCGCCGGCCCCCCCGATCAGCGGCGGCGCGTTCGTGGCCGGCGAGATCGACGTCCCGGCGCTGCGGTCGCGCGAGCGCGACCGGGACCGGGGGCGAGACCGGGATCCCGACGCCGACACCCCGGCGGTCGAGCTCACCGCCGCGAGCGCCATGCTCGGCTCGGAGCTCGGCGAGCCCGATACCGGCTCGCGGACGCCCGCGCTCGAGCGCGTGACCCCGCCCGGGGGCGCGCCCCGCGCCGGTCGGCCGGACACCTGAGGCCAGCGGACGCAGCCGACCCGCCGCGGCCCCGATCCACGATGCGCCGTGTTACGGTCG
Source organism: Kofleriaceae bacterium (assembly GCA_051952595.1). Classification (GTDB taxonomy): domain Bacteria; phylum Myxococcota_A; class Polyangia; order Haliangiales; family Haliangiaceae; genus JABFXX01. The sequence goes on along the minus strand of JBQCJR010001007.1, from coordinate 638 downwards.
AATACCGGAGGACGCCATTCCGGTCGTCGCGCTGGTCAATCTGCTATTCGGCATCGGGTTCGCATCGATCGCGCGCGACCGGGTCCGCGCCGACGGACCGTTCTCGGCCCCCGCGTTCCACCTCGTGATCCTGCACGCGGCCGCGGTCGTCGCGCCGGTCGCGCTCTACTTCTACGCGGTGCACCCCGCGTGGAGCGCGATGTACTGGGTCGACCCGGCCAAGCTCGCCGGCGTCGCGGTGCTGCCGCTGATGGTCGGCCACGCGATGCTCGTGATCGCCGGGTGGTACGGCGCGTCGCTGCTGCTCCGCCGGGGCTACCAGGGCGCGCTGCTCTACGTCGCCGGGGCGGCGGCGCTGGTCCTGCTCGTGCTGGCGATCAACCTCGTCGGCGACGGCTTGCGCGACGTCACCGCGCCCGAGAACAGGGGCTGATCGCGATGGCCCTGCTCGAGGTCGACAATCTCCGCGTCGATTTCGCGCTCAGCGACGGCGTGCTGCATGCGGTGCGCGGCGTCTCCTTCACGGTGGAGCGCGGCGAGACGCTCGCCATCGTCGGCGAAAGTGGCTCCGGCAAGTCGATGACGTCGCTCGCGCTGATGAACCTGCTGCCGAAGCGCGCGGTGCGCAGCGCCGGCCG
>JBQCJR010001006.1:0-7008 GCA_051952595.1 Kofleriaceae bacterium | reverse complement strand
GTTGCCGATCGACCGATCGATCGGCGGCGGCGGCGGCGGTACCGGCGGTGCCGGGCGCGGCGGAGCCTCGGCCACGGCGACCGGTGCGCGCGGCGCCGTGCTCCCCGCTTCCTCCGCGTCTCGACATCCACTCGCGCTCCCGATCGCGCTCGCCACCGCGATCACCCCGACGATTCGACGCAGGTCCATGGTCCCTCCCTCCCACGCAACGCGCGGACGCCCCCGCGCATTCCTCGCCACGCGCGACGCGCGTCAGGGCGTGACGCGCGCGATCTTGTAGCCTTTCTGCGCGAGCAGCTCGAGCACGCTCCGCTTGCCGATCAGGTGCATCGCGCCGACGGCCACGAACCCGTTGCCGGTCGCGTGCATCTGCTCGATCGCCGGGATCCACGACGCGTTGCGCCCGTACAGCAGATCCTGCATCTGCTGCTCGTACTCCGCGGCGGACGAGCCGTGCGCGAGGGACTCCTCGCGCTGCTTGGTGGCGATCGACTCGATCTGCGCCTCGTCCCCGGACTCGTACGCCGCGAGCATCTGCTTGGCGTCGTCGAGCCCGCTCTGCTCGTTGTCGAGCATCTGCTTCACCTGCTTCGCGTCCATGTGCTTGTCGAGCAGCGCGATCTGCGTCTCGGGAGTCTCGAGGTACACGATCGGCTTGCTCCGGTTGGTCGCGCGGCCGAGCAGCACGCCGTCCATCGGTGGGGTGCTCGGCAGGCCACGCATCGAGAGCAGGCTCGCGGCGACCATCGGCTTCTGCGCGTCGACCGTCCGCGCGATCGCCGGGCCGAGGGCGTTCTCGAGCTTCGTCCAGTACTCGGGGCCGAGCTCGTCGCGCAGCCGCCCGCTGGTGCGCTTCATCGACTCGAGCAGCTCGCCGGCGTTGCTGATGTCGGCCTCCATCGCGAACGCCGACGCGGCGTCCAGCCGGTCCCACACCAGCTGGGGCAGCCGCGACTCGGCGTCGACCCCGACGTGCATCGTGCCGAGCAGGTACGTGGTCTTGCCGTCCTTCTCGGCGGTCCAGAACAGCGGCCGCGGCAGCGGATCCTTGGCCGGCGCGGGCTTGGACCACGGATCCGCCGGGGCCGGGGCCGGGGCCGCGGCGGTGGGCGCGGGAGCCGGGGTCTCGACGCGCTGCTCTCGGCGCGCGGGCTCGCTCGAGCGCTTGCACCCGCCGACGAGCAGCGCCAGCAACGACATCCACGTGACGAGCACCGCGCGCTTGGTCATGTTCCGCGCTGTAGCACGACCGAAACGCAAAAACGCCGCGCACGAGGCGCGGCGTTCGGGATCACGAGCGGTTCAGCGGCTCAGCGCCAGCCGCCGGGCACGAACACCCAGGCGTTGCCGCGGAGCTCCCACTTCGCGTCGAACCAGGTCGCCCGGGCGCGCGCGCGCTCCCAGTGGCCGGGGATCCACTCGTAGGCGTTGTTGCGCCACTCGTAGTGCCCGCGGGCGAACACGTAGCCATCGCGGCGGCCGATCTGCTCGTCGCGCGGCGGCGGCGGCGCGCTGGTCGGGCCAGACGGATACGGCGGACGGGTGCCAGGCGGCGGGTTGACCGGCGGCGGGGGCGCCGAGTTGTCCTGGATCCAGTCGCCGTTGGTCCACACCCACTTGTCACCGCGCTGCACCCACTCGCCGCGCTGGTAGCGATAGCCGGGGCGGATCTGCTGGTACACGCCGGCCTCCCAGCGGTACTCGCAATCCATCCACTTCCAGCGGCCGCCGATGAAGAACGCGCCGGGGCGGTTCTCCGGGCGCTCGGGGCGGGCCGCGGGCGGCGCCATGCCGATCGGCGGGTACTCGGGGCAGCTACCCCAGCTCCCCTCGATCCACTCCCATCGACCGCCGCGCTGCTCCCAGCGACCCTCCGTCCACTGCTGGCGGGGGCGCGCCTTCTCCCAGCGACCGCCCTGCCACTGCCAGTTCCCGTCGCGCCAGTCCCACCGGCCGCTGATCCACACCTGGCCCGGGCGCGCGACCACGCGCTCGTCACGCAGCGCGGGAGGTGCCGAGCTCGGGTAGGGCGAGTACGCCTGCCAGTTCCCGTCGATCCACTCCCAGCGGCCGTTGCGGAGCTCCCAGCGCCCCTCGGTCCACTGGTGGTTGGCGCGCGCCTTCTCCCAGCGGCCGCCCTGCCACTGCCAGCTCCCGTCGCGCCAGTCCCACCGGCCGCCGATCCACACCTGGCCGGGCCGCCTGACCACGCGCTCCTCGCGGCGTGCGGGCGGCTCCGAGGTCGGGTAGGGCGAGAGGTCCTCCCAGATCCCGTCGATGCGCACCCACGCGCCACCGCGGTTCTCCCACTTGGCCTCGCGCCAGCGGCGGCCGCGCTGCTCCTTCTCCCAGCGGCCCTCGACCCACTGCCAGCGCCCGTTGCGCCAGTCCCAGTTGCCGGAGACCCACACGAAGCCGCGGCGTGCGGCGCGGCGCTCGGCGCGCGGAGGCGGCGGTGCTTCGCGCGGGCCATCGACCGAAGGTCCGCGATCATGGCCATGCCCGCGATGGTCGCGGTGATCGCGAACGTCGGGCTGGGCGGTTGCAGTGCCGAGGAATGCTGCAGAGACCAGAGCGGTCGCCAGCAGCCATCTAGTTGGACGTGTACGCATGTGCCTCCTGAAACGCGAACGTGGACGAGAGCCTAACAGGGAATATTCAGCCCTGCCCCGAGGCGGAGGTGAGATCGCGAGGCGTGCCAGCGTGTTGCAATGGCTGTGGGTGCGCGCGGCACACGCGCCGCGCGACGAACGTCACACCGCGAGCTCGCCGATGTGCAGCACGTCGAGCGGGAACACCTGGCGGCCGGCGGCGACGCTCTCGAGCAACCGCGCGAGGTCGTGGCCACGCAGGCGGCGCCCGCGGATCTCGGCGAGCGTCAGGTAGGCCGCGCCGAGCGATTCATCATCGGCCGCGGTCTTGGGCGGGGTGTCATCGATCGGCGTGCCGGTGAACACCACGCGGCAGCGCGCGCCATCGGCTCCGGGCACATGCTCGATCCGCAGGACGCCATCGAGCCGGATCGGCACGCCGGTCTCCTCGAGCGTCTCGCGCACCGCCGCCTCGAACAGCGTCTCGCCGGGCTCGACGCGGCCGCCGGGGATCGACCAGGTGTTGCGGTACTTGCGCTCCTGGGCGAGCAGGAACCGCGGGCCGAGCCGCACCACCACCAGCGCGAAGTACCAGGTCGGGATCGGGTCCCTGGGCATCCAGGCAGTCTAGCGAATCCGGCTGTCGGGTGTTTCCCGAGGGCGACGACGCCGCCTCGATCCCAGGGTACATTGGCCGGCGATGAGATCGGTAGCCGTGGCCCTCGCGTCGCTGCTCGGCGCGATGGCGTGTTCGCAACCGGCCGGGCGGGAGCCGCTCACGCGGCCTCCCGCGCAGGCGAAGCAGGGCGCGGTGACGCTCTCGATCGTCGGGACCAACGACCTCCACGGCGCGCTCGATCGGCTGCCGATCTTCGCCGGGTTCGTCACGAATCTGCGAGCGGCGCGCGAGGCCGAGGGCGGCGGCGTGCTGCTGCTCGATGGCGGCGACCTGTTCCAGGGCACGCTCGAGTCGAACATCACCGAGGGCGTCGACGTGGTGCGCGCGTACAACCAGATCGGGTACACCGCCGCCGCGATCGGCAACCACGAGTTCGACTACGGGCCCGAGGGGCCGGCGGTGACGCCCGCCTCGATCGAGGACGACGCGCGAGGCGCGCTCAAGGCGCGCGCGGCCGAGGCGAAGTTCCCGTTCCTGTCGGTCAACATCCTCGACGCGGCGAGCGGGGGGCGGATCAAGTGGCCGAACATGCCAGCCTCGACGGTCGTCGAGGCCGCCGGGGTGCGCGTCGGGGTCATCGGCGCGAGCACCGAGTCGACGCCGTACACCACGATGCCGGCGAACTTCGTCGGGCTCGCGATGTCGCCGCCGGCCGCCGCGATCTCCGACGAGGCCAAGCTGCTCCGCGAGCGCGGCGCCCAGCTGATCGTGGTGACCGCGCACATCGGCAGCAAGTGCAAGGACCTCGCGAACCCGAACGACGTCTCGTCGTGTGATCGCGACGAGGAGCTGTTCCGGATGATCGGCGAGCTCCCGCCGGGCACGGTGGACGTGATCGTCGCGGGCCACACCCATGCCGCGGTCGCGCACCGGATCGCCGATATCGCGGTGATCGAGTCGTACGCGTCGGGGCGGGCGTTCGGCCGGATCGATCTGCGGATCTCTCCGGAGGGCCACGTCACCTCGGTCAAGATCCACCCGCCGCGCGTGATGTGTGGCGATGGCATCGAGGGCAACCCGGTGCCGGCGGCGCAGTGCCAGCCGGGCGAGTACGAGGGCCGGCCGGTGGTCGCGGATCGCGCGGTCCAGCAGATCGTCGACGAGGCGCTCGCGCGCGCCGGGACGCGGCGGTCCGAGAAGCTCGGTGTCCGGCTGACCAAGGAGGTCACCAAGTCTTACGCGGCCGAGTCCGCCGAGGGGAACTGGGTCACCGATCTGATGCTCGCGGCGCGCCCCGAGGCCCAGGTCGCGGTGACCAACGGCGGCGGCCTGCGCGCGGATCTGCCGGCGGGCGAGCTGACCTATGGCCAGCTGTTCGAGGCGATGCCGTTCGACAACCGGTTCGCGCTCGTCGATCTCAAGGGCGCGCACCTGCGCAAGCTGGTGTCCACCAACCTGCAGCGCGGCGGCGGGATCCTGTCGTGGGGCGGGCTCGTCGCGAAGGCGCGCTGCAAGGGCAGCCTGCTCGACGTCCAGATCACCGTCGGCGGCAAGCCGCTGGTCGACACCGCGTCGTACAAGCTGGTGACCAGCGACTTCCTCGCCTCCGGCGGCGAGGGCCTGATCGGCCGGCTCAAGCTGCCCGAGGGCTCGATCCAGATCACCGACGTGATCATCCGCGACGCGGTCGCGGACCTGCTGCGCAAGCGCAAGGGCGCCGCGGCGACGATCGATGCCGCGCAGCTGCACTCGCCGTCGGTCCGGCGGCTCGACTACGAGGGCCAGCGCCCGGTGCTGTGCACCGCGCCCGGCGCGCAGAAGCCCGCCCACCGGGAGCCCGAGGAATGAGCTGGTCGCCGTCGTCCTGGCGCACCCGCCCCGCGCAACAGCAGGCGAGCTATGCCGATCCGGCGGCGCTCGCCCGGATCGTCGAGGAGATCGGCCGGCTGCCGCCGCTCGTCACCTCGTGGGAGGTCGAGCAGCTCAAGGCCGAGCTCGCGCGCGCCGCGGCGGGCCAGTCCTTCCTGCTCCAGGGCGGGGACTGCGCCGAGAGCTTCGACGAGTGCCGCGCCGATCCGATCGCCGCGAAGCTCAAGATCCTGATGCAGATGAGCCTCGTGCTGGTCCACGGCACGCGCAAGAACGTGATCCGGGTCGGCCGGATCGCCGGCCAGTACGCCAAGCCGCGCTCGGCCGACGTCGAGACCCGCGGCGGCGTCACGCTGCCGGCGTACCGCGGCGATCTGATCAACCGCGACGGGTTCACCGCGGAGGAGCGCGAGCCGAATCCGGTGTTGATGCTGCGCGCGTACGAGCGCGCCGCGCTGACCCTCAACTTCATCCGCGGCCTGACCGATGGTGGGTTCGCGGATCTCCACCACCCGGAGTACTGGGACGTCTCGTTCGCCAAGGGCACGCCGCACGCCGAGCACTACCACCGGATCGTCGAGTCGATCCGCGAGTCGCTCGACTTCGTCTCGGCGATCGCCGGCGTCGAGAGCGAGGTGCTGCGCCGCGTGGACGTCTACACCAGCCACGAGGCGCTCGCGCTGCCGTACGAGCAGGCGCAGACCCGCACGGTGCCGCGCCGCGAGGGCTGGTACAACCTGTCGACGCACCTGCCGTGGATCGGCATGCGCACCGCGCAGCTCGACGGCGCACACGTCGAGTTCCACCGCGGGATCCGCAACCCGCTCGGGATCAAGATCGGCCCGGCGATGACCACCGAGTGGCTGGTCGGCCTGCTCGAGGCGCTCGATCCGGAGCGCGAGCCCGGGCGGATCACGTTGATCCACCGGATGGGCGCGGGGCAGGTCGAGGCCAAGCTGCCGCCGCTGATCGAGGCGGTGCGCGCGGCCGGTCGCACCGTGTTGTGGGTGTGCGATCCGATGCACGGCAACACCGAGACCACGCCGTCCGGGATCAAGACCCGCCGGTTCGACAACATCCTCGCCGAGCTCGAGCAGAGCTTCGAGCTACACGCCCGGATCGGGTCGCGGCTCGGCGGCGTGCACGTCGAGCTCACCGGCGAGGACGTCACCGAGTGCGTCGGTGGGGCGCGAGGGCTCTCCGAGGCCGACCTCGAGCGCGCGTACAAGAGCCGCGTCGATCCGCGGCTCAACTACGAGCAGGCGCTCGAGATGGCGATGCGGATCGCGCGCCACCTCCGCCCGTAAGGGGCGCACGGAAGAAGAAGACGAGGGGCCCGCCCCTGAACAGGGCGGCCCCCTAGAACGATCCGCCGACCGCGAGGCCGAGCTGGTCGTTGCCGATCAGCGGCGCGATCGCGGTGCGCGGCTCGGCGCTCGAAGGCGCCGTGAAGAACAGGTAGGCGCCGATCCCGGCGGCGACCAGCCCGCCGACGAACATGCCGGTCGCGATGTGCTGCTTCGTGGTCGCCGAGTCGACCTCGTCCTGGGCCTTGCCATCGGCGCTCTGCTGGAGCGAGTAGGCCCAGATCGGCGATGCGATGCACAGCCCGGCGCCGGCCACCGCGAGGCTCGCCGCGGCGATCTTGCGGCCGCGCCCGCGCGGCGCCGGTGCGGGCGCGCCGGCGGGACCGCGCTCGTCGACGAGCGCGATCGGGATCGCGCCGGCGTCGCGCCCCGCGACCTCGAACGTGGCGAGATACGGCTGCTTGCCGGGCGCGCGGACCTCGATCGCGCGGGTGCCCGGATCGACCTCGATCCGCGCGTAGTCGGTGGGCGCGATGCGCTTGCCGTCGATCCGCACGTCGGCCTCGGCGGGCAGCCCGGCGGGATCGATGCGCGCGGTCGCGACCTTGTTGATCAGCTCGAC
>JBQCJR010001005.1:0-7783 GCA_051952595.1 Kofleriaceae bacterium | reverse complement strand
CGAGCTCGCGCTGACGCCCCACAAGAACGCCGATGATCTGCTGCGCGTCGTGCCCGGGCTGTACACCAGCCAGCACGGCGCCGAGGGCAAGGGCCAGCAGTTCTTCCTGCGCGGGTTCGACGCGGTGCACGGCGCGGATCTGTCGATCCGGGTCGGCGGCGTGCCGATCAACGAGCGGTCGAACGTGCACGGCCAGGGCTACGCGGATCTCGGCTTCCTGATCCCGGAGACCGTCGGCGGGCTGGTGTCCCGCAAGGGGCCGTTCGATCTCGAGCAGGGCTGGTTCGCGACCGCGGGCTCGCTCGATCTCGAGCTCGGGGTCGCGCAGCGCGGCGCGCGGATCGGCTACGAGGTCGGCTCGACCCAGCGGCACCGCCTGGTGCTGATCGAGGCGCCCGCGGACGGGCCGGCCGGCCAGTTCGTCGCCGCCGATCTGCTGCACGACGACGGCTTCGGCGAGCACCGCGGCACCGAGCACGGCTCGCTGATCGGCCAGACCGAGCTGCGCGCCGGGGCGCTCGTGCTCCGGCCGCTGGTGGTCGGCGCGTGGAGCGAGTTCGGCGAGCCGGGCGTGATCCCGCTCGACGACCTCGCGCGTGGCTACTTCGATCGCGGCTCGGCCCCGGCCGGCGCGCTCGTGGGGCAATCGCGCCGCGTGCTGACCGGGCTGGGCGCGAGCTGGCGGCGCGGCGGCGACGAGATCGTGGCGAGCTCGCACCTCGGCTGGCGCGGCCTCGCGATCGAGCAGAACTTCACCGGGTTCCTCGATTCGGAGATCTACGGCGACGGCCGGCGGCAGACCCACCAGGCGATCTCCGGCGGCGCGCGCGTGGCGTGGCGGCACCGGGTGTCGCCCGGGCTGCGCGTGGTGAGCGGCGTCGAGCTGCTCCGCGACCAGATCTCGCAGGCCGAGCAGCGGATCACGACGGCGCGGATCGCGTGGCGCGACGAGCGCTCGCTCGAGGCCGCGATCTCGAGCGGCGGCGCGTGGGCGGGCCTCGAGCTGCGGCGCGGGCGGTGGAGCGCGATCGGCGGGGCGCGGGTCGACGCGATGCAGGTCGACGCCGAGGATCGGCTGGATCGCGCGCGCAGCGGGGCGGGGCGGGTCGCGTCGGTGGCGCCGCGGCTCGCGATCGCGTGGCGCGGCGAGCGCGCGGCGATCTCGGTGGCCGCCGGCCGGGGCCATCGCCCGCCGGAGGCCCGCGCGTTCACCGAGCGGCCGTCGCGCGAGAACATGGACGCGACGATCTACGATGGCGGCGCGCCGGAGATCACGGCGGCAGATGCGGTCGAGCTCGGCGGCGAGCTGCGGTGGTCGCGGCTCTCCGTCGGCGCGACCGGGTTCGCCACCTGGATCGATCGCGAGTCGGTGTTCGATCACGTCTCGGGGGTCAACGCGCTGCGCGATGGCAGCCGGCGGATCGGCGGCGAGCTGTTCGTCGCCGCGACGCCGCTGCCGTGGCTGGCGCTGCGCGGCGACCTGACCGCGGTCGATGCGCGGTTCGTGGTGACCGAGAACCCGGTGCCCGGTGCGCCGCGGCTGCTCGCCACCCTCGAGGCGCGCCTCGATCGCCGGCCGTGGAGCGCGGGTGTGGCGGGCCGGTTCCTCGGTCCGCGCCCGCTGATCCACGGCGCGACCGCCGCGGCGTCGACGGTGATCGACGCGGTGGTGGGCTGGACGCGCGGCCGGTGGGCGCTCGAGCTCGCGATCGACAACCTGCTCGGCTCGTCGTGGAACGAGGGCGAGTACCACTTCGCATCGCGCTGGGATCTCGCCGCTCCACGCAGCGAGCTCCCGCGCGTTCACATCGCGCCGGGCCGGCCGTTCGGCGCTCGGCTCGGGGCCACCCTGCAATTCTGAAACTTCGAGGAGATGCTCGTGAAGACATGGTTCTTGTTCGGTCTCGCCGGCGCCGCGGCCTGCGGCGGCAGCGAGGAGGCGGCGACGGTCGAGCTACCGATCGCGACGTCGGGGGCCGCGCTGGCCCCGGCGACGACCGATCTCGGCTACCAGGTGAAGGTCGATCGCATGCGCGCCGCGGTCAGCGGCATCCAGTTCACCATCGAGGGCGAGATGCACGCCGGCACCGCGCCACCCGGCACGGTGCTGCACCCCGGGCACAGCGCGGGCGGCGAGGTCACCGGCGAGCTGCCGGGCGACTTCGTGCTCGTGTGGGACGGCACCACCCGGTCGCCGCTCGGCACCGGCACGCTGATCGTCGGCGACTACAAGGGGGCGAACTTCACGCTCCGCGCCGCCGACGCGCGCGACGCGCTGCCCGCCGGCGATCCGCTGCTCGGCCACAGCTTCCACCTCACCGGCGAGATCACCCAGGCCGGCACCACCCGGCCGTTCGATGCGGTGCTCGACGTCGAGCCCGCGACGGCGGTGATCGGTGCCGTGTTCGAGGACGTGATCACCGAGGCGTCGACCGAGACCCTCGCGATCGCGTTCTACCCCACGGATCCGAACGAGCTCGACACGCCGTTCGACGCGATCGACTGGTTCGCGCTGCCGGTCGCGCCGTCGGGCGCGATCGAGATCCGCCCCGGCACCGACGCCCACAACATCCTGCGCCGCGCGATCGCCACCCACGATCACTACGGCGTCCTCATCCAGTAACCCTTCGATCGGAGATTCCCATGATGCTACGTATGCTCGCACTCTCGACCCTCCCGCTGCTCGCGACGGCGTGCGGCGATGACGAAGCGCTCGTCGGCTCGATCACCGCGACCGCCTATGGCGAGGAGTTCATCGAAGAGGGCATTCCGGCCAGCGTGTTCGCCGATGGCTGGGCGGTCCAGTTCGACAAGTTCCTGGTCTCGATCGGCGATCCCAAGGCCAAGGCCGGCGAGGGCGCCAAGGAGGTCGGCGATCCCGGAATGTACCTCGTCGATCTCGCGCAGCCCTCGAACGGCGAGGGCTACGCGTTCGCGACGTTCGACGCGTTCGCCGGGACCTACGATCACTACGGCTACCGGATCGCGCCGAGCGGCGACGCGGTCGCGATCAACGCCAGCGAGGCCGACGCCGCGGCGATGAAGCAGCGCGGCTACTCGATCTGGGTCCAGGGCACCGCGACCAAGGGCGCCGTCGAGAAGACGTTCGACTGGGGGCTCTCGCTCGAGCTCGCCTACGCGCACTGCGACGTGATGGAGACGATCCTCGACCAGGCGATCACGGTGCAGTCGACGATCCACGCCGATCACCTGTTCTACGACGACGCGGTGTCCGAGGAGCCGAACGTCGCGTTCGAGCTGATCGCGGCCGCGGACGCGGATGACGACGGCACGATCACCACCGACGAGCTCGCCGCGACCGACATCCGCGCCCAGACCCGCTATCAGGTCGGCTCCCGGCGCGATCCCCACGGCAACGCGATCACGAACCTGCGCCAGTACATCGAGCTGCAGGCGACCTCGCTCGGCCACCTCAACGGCGAGGGGCACTGCGAGGACGTGATCGTGACGCCGTAGTCCGCCCCACCCAGCTGTCACCCGCGGGAGGCAGGGCGGGCCGGCCAAGTGGCTGATCTGCCGCCTCCCTGGCGCGGCACGGCGCGTGCTCGATGCTCGGGGAGCATGCGTCCCCACCACGATCCGTTCACCCCGATCAGCGCCGAGGACCTCGAGACCGTGGGCGGCGGCGCATCCCGCATCGCGTCGCGGGTCGGCGGCGGCAGCGACCAGCTGGTGCAGCTACTCGATCAGGTGACCAGCTCGATCAAGGACCTCGCCAACCAGCGGTCGTCGTCCGACCCGATGCAGATGATGATGATGATGCTCATGATGGGCGGCATGGGAGGTGGAGGTGGGAGCGCCGCCGCACCTGCGCCTGCCGCCGCACCTGCGGCCGAGCCGACCGGCCAGCCGTACAACGTGTCGATCAACTGCGGTTGCCGATGATCGGCTGATCTCCGCCGGTGAAACTCGGAGCGCGCGCGATCTGATGCACGTGCTCGACGCGTGCGCGATCGAAAGCCAGCGAACGACGAGATCGCCGAGCAACCTTCTGTGTAGTGTGGGTGTCGTGAACGTGCAGCACCACGAGCTCTCGCAACGCAACGTCGGACTCATGCGAGCCCTCATGCATGTGGTCCAGCTCGAGCAGAATCCACTCGATGGCGTCGAACGCGCGCTCGCCACGGTCGTCTATGCCGGCGCGCTCGATGGCTCTCCCGAGGAGTATCGAGACGCGCTCGATGACGCGCTGGCGAGCCCCGCCCCCCTGGCGCGCCTCGGCCCCGAGTACCACCCCGAGGTGATCGTCCGCCGCTACCTCCACGAGATCCGGCGCCGGCTGGCCGGCAACTGACGTGCGCTACGGCGCCCGCTACGATTCGATCGGTCCACCGGCCGTCGGCTCGAGGCGGCGGTACAGCGAGCGGCGATCGATCCCGAGGATCCGCGCGGCGTGGGTCTTGTTGCCGCCCACGCTCGCGAGCACCTGGCGCACGTAGCGGCGCTCCATCTCGTCGAGCGTCATCAGCTCGCTCGGCGCCTGCGCGTCGATCACGAACCGCGACGGCTCGAAGTCGCGCACCTTCGACGGCAGATCTTCGAGCGTGATCTCCTCGGTCCGGCACAGCGCGACCGCGCGCTCGATGCAGTTCTCGAGCTCGCGCACGTTGCCGGGCCAGTCGTAGTCGGCGAGCTTGCGCGCCGCGGCCGGCGACAGCTCGCGGATCCGCTTGCCGGTGCGCGCGGCGATCCGATCGAGGAAGAACCGCGCGAGCTGGAGCACGTCGCCATCGCGATCGCGGAGCGGCGGGATCCCGATCGCGACCACGTTGACCCGGTAGTAGAGGTCCTCGCGGAACCGGCCGTCGTGGACCTCGCGCTCGAGATCGCGGTTGGTCGCGGTGATCACGCGCGCCTCGATCGGCACCTCCTCGTCGCCGCCGACCGGCCGGATCTTGCGCTCCTGGAGCACGCGCAGCAGCTTGACCTGCATCTCGGTCGGCATCTCGCCGATCTCGTCGAGGAAGATCGTGCCGGAGCCGGCCTGCACGAACAGGCCAGGGCGCGAGCGCTTGGCGTCGGTGAACGCGCCGCGGAGGTGGCCGAACAGCTCGCTCTCGAGCAGCGGCGCCGGCATCGCGGCGCAGTTGACCGCGACGAACGGCTGGTCGCGGCGCGACGACAGCGCGTGCAGCGAGCGCGCGACCAGCTCCTTGCCGGTGCCGCTCTCGCCGGTGATCAGCACCGTCGCGTCGCTATCGGCGACCCGGCGCACCATCGCCAGGGTCTCGCGGATCGCCTGGCTGTCGCCGGCGATCCCCACCATCTGGCCCTCCTCGCGGAAGTCGGTGCGCAGCCGCCGGACCTCGCGCTTGACCGACGCGTGGTCGAGCGCGCGGTTGATCGCGATCGCGAGCGCGTCGAGCTTGATCGGCTTGGGGATGAAGTCGAACGCCCCTGCGCGGATCGCCGAGACGGCGACGTCCAGGCTGCCCTGTCCGGTGATCACGATCGGGAGAACGTCGGGGTAGCGATCTCGCAGCTGGCTGCACAGCTCGATCCCCGAGATCCCGTGCATCTGCACGTCCGCGAGCACCACGTCGACGACCTCGGTGCGCAGCCGCTCGAGGCACTCCATGCCGGACGCCGCGGTGGAGGTCGCGAAGCCACGCCGCGCCAGCCCCTCGGCCAGCAGCATCCGCGTATCGGCATCGTCATCGACGATCAGGATGTTGGCAGACGTCGAGGCCACGGACGCCTGGCGTTGCAGCTGTGACGCCAACGGCTAACCGCGCGATGTTTCATCGCGCAGCGCGCGCTGACGCGCAGTTGTCGTCGTACCGCACGCACCATGCGCCCGCGCACGTGAGATCTCGGCGAGCGATCCCGGCGCACGTTGCCAGCCGCGGGCCAACAGTGCAGCCTGGTCGACGGATGTCGGTACGTCGCCACGACGGGGGCACGCGGCCGCTGCGGGTGCTCGTCGTCGACGATCACGAAGATGCGCGCGAGATCCTCGGTCGCCTGTTATCCCACCATGGATACGATGTCCGCACCGCGGGGGACGCTGTCAGCGCGCTGGCGATCGCGGCCGAGTTCCACCCCGAGGTCGCGGTGCTCGACATCGGCCTGCCCGAGATCGATGGCTACCAGCTCGCGCGGCTGCTCCGCGAGATTCCCGGACTCGCCGCGATCCGGCTGGTCGCGCTGACCGGCTATGGCTCGGAGCGCGATCGCGAGCGCTCGCGCGAGGCCGGGATCGACGAGCACCTGGTGAAGCCGATCGATGTCGCGCTGCTCACCCGCTCGTTCGCGCGGGCGCCGGCTAGCCGCGGCCGGGGGTGATCCCGTCGCGGCGCAGCTCGTCCGCCGAGGCCTCGGTGGCGGTCGTGCCCGGCGGCGCGTCGTACCAGCCCGGATCGCCCTCGCCGGTGAGCCGCTCGCGGACCTTGAGCATCGTGAACATGCCGCCCATGTCGATCACGCCGTGTGGGCCCTGGCCGCCGACCATCGAGATCGAGTTGGCCGGCTGCTCCATCTGCATGTGCGCCATCTCGCTCATGCCGCGCTGGCCCATCGTCATGTAGCCCGGGACCACGCGGCCCAGCTTGGCGTCCACGCCGCGCGCGTCGATCCCGACGAGGTTCGCGGCGTCGTGGCCCATCTGGTTCATCGCGTGGTGGGTCATGTGGCAGTGGAACGGCCAGTCGCCGGGCGCACGCGCGATCAGCTCGATCGTGCGCGTGGTGCCCGTCGGCACCAGCACGGTGGTCTCGGGGAAGCGCGCAGACGGCGGCACCACGCCGCCATCGGTGCCGACCACCTCGAAGGTGTGGCCGTGGATGTGGAGCGGGTGGTGATCCATCGGGCCCAGGTTGGCGAGCCGGATCCGGACGAGGTCGCCCACCTCGGCGACCATCGGCGTGGTCGCGGGGAACGCCTTGCCGTTGAACGTCAGCGTGTTGAAGTCGTTCATCGCCAGCGGGTTCGGGCGGCGCGTGCCGATCGGGATCATCATCTCGTGCGACATCAGCGCGTAATCGCGCACCCGGCGGCGCTCCGCGCGGCGCGGATGGACCACGATCATGCCCATCATGCCGAGCGCGATCTGGGTCATCTCGTCGGAGTGCGGGTGGTACATGAACGTGCCCGCGCGATCGAACGTGAGCTCGTAGCGGAACGTCTTGCCCGGCGGGATCGGCGGCTGGGTCAGCCCGGCGACGCCGTCCATGCCGTGGGGCACCAGGATCCCGTGCCAGTGCACCGAGGTGAGCTCGGGCAGGCCGTTGGTGACGTAGAAGCGGACCCGGTCGCCTTCGTACGCCTCGACCAGCGGGCCGGGCGTCGAGCCGTTGTAGCCCCACGCCTCGATCTCGAGCCCGGGCGCGATCTGGTGCACGACCGGCTCGGCGCGGAGATGGAAGATCTTGACCCCGTCGCGCATCGTCCACGGCAGGTGCGAGCCGTTCGGGACGATCACGCGCGGGCGCTGGTCGCCGGTCGCCGCCGCAGCGCGCCCGGGCGTGCGGGCCGGCGCGGCGGCGGGCTGGGCGCGGGCGTTGCGGGTCGCGAGTGCGGCTCCGGCGGCGAGGCTCGAGCCGAGCAGCGTGCGGCGGGTGATCGACATCAGTGCGCTCCTGCGGTGGGGCGGCGCGGAGCGGCGGGGGCCGCTGCGCCGGCTTCGGGGGAACCGGCCTCCTCGGGCGCCTCGAGCGCGACGCCGCGCTCGAGCGCGGTGACCTCGGCGCTCGCGTTCCAGTAGCGGCGGACCGCGTCGACGTACTGGTGGCCGGCGTCGACCAGATCGCGCCGCGCCACGATC
>JBQCJR010001004.1:0-13655 GCA_051952595.1 Kofleriaceae bacterium | reverse complement strand
GCGGGGTGTTGGGGGGGGGGCGCTGTGGGGGGATTTGGGGGTCGGTATGGGGGTTTTAGTTGTGGCTCGGTGTGGGGGTGTGGGGGGGTTGGTGGGGCGGAGATCGGCGCGAGGTGCGCGCGATCGTCATCGGGGGCGATCCGAGGTGCGCGGAGGCACGGCGAGCCGCACGGTGGGCGGGGCGCGGGCGAGGGCGGAGGCTGGGGGGCGGCGAGAGGCGAGATCCGGTGGGCGGCGCGAAACGAGCTGGTCCGGCTGCTAGAGGTGCCCGGCATCTTGACCCCCGGAGCGTTTCGGGTATCTTTGCGCGGACCTGCGGGATTAACTCAGCGGTAGAGTGTCAGCTTCCCAAGCTGAAGGTCGCCGGTTCGAATCCGGTATCCCGCTCAAGAAAACGGATGCTTGAGAAGGTGGTCGCAGTCTGGAATCGGCGACTAGTCAGCGCGCTGGCTCGCTAGGTTCAACGCCGAGCTCGGATGGAGTAGGGTGGCCTGACTAGGGGAGCAATGGCCAGGCTAAGTGGTGTTCCGGAGGCGAGCTACGCCGCCCTCGATCAGATCCGTACCATCACCTTGATCACGTTCGGCAGCTTGTTCACGCCGGACCAGCCGATCTGGTCGTTGGCCAACCTCGAACGACTCCACACGCGCTTCATCGACAGGTTCGATGACGACGGAGAAGGCGACTTTTTCAGCAAGCTCCGCACGCAGCTGGATGGCGCCACGTCGGCTGAGCTGCAACTCGCCGCTGAGTTGCTCTATGTGCAGCAGTTCTTCACGGCGCAGACTGTTCCGGAGAAGAAGATCCAGAACGTCCGCGAGGTGCTGGGCTGGAGCAACCAGCCCGTCGACATTCCGGGGTGGGCGATCGACGGCATGCAGACAGGATTGGCGGGCGACCAGAGTTTCAACCAGCATCGGCCGTATCACCTCGCGTGGCTGATCGAGTTCCTTCTCGCGTGGCATCGATCGTCACGCGATCGCGGCGAGCTGTTGAGCGATCCCTGGCAGTTCCGCGAGTTCGTGCAGGAGGTCGAAGGCTCTCGCGGTGCGCATCAGCCTATGCGCGAGGCGTGGATGTACATGATCTTCCCCGCGAGCTTCGAGGCAATCTCCTCACGCTCCGACAAGATCGATGTTCGCGAGGCCTTCCTCGATCTGTTGGGACATCCGCCGTCGGACAACATTGACGCTGATCTGTTGGACATCCGTCGTGCGCTCACGCGAGACGCAGGCGATGACTTTCATCTGTATCAAGGCGAGGTTGCACAACGCTGGAGACCCACGAGCGCGGACTCAGGACCCTTGCCAGAGGTGCCTCGAGACCTACTCGTCGATGCGATACGGCACTTCGATTCTGAGCAGCGACAGCGGCCCGAGTGGGCGGCATGGGAGTCCAATGGCGCGTACAAGTTCGCGCTCGAGTTCGAAGGCAACCTCTACCCACCGAAGGAAATCGTCGCGCTCGCGACCCGAAGGTTGAAGAGCTCGTTCGGTGGCGGTGAGCAGACCAACAAGTACCTCACGAAGCACGGTTTCTCCGTCCAACGACTATGCCGGTCTGCTGACGGTACCGAGGAGGCCGACGACGAGAAGGAGGAGTTTACACTCGCGGAAGCGGCCGAGCATATCTTGGCCACCCGACGCGAGCCGATTTCGCTCGAGACGCTGTGGAACGAGATCGAAAAGCAGGGGCTGTTCAAGAGTAGCCATTCGGATCCCTACCGGTCGCTCTACTCGGTGCTGTATCGCGCGTCGGTTCACAACCGACGCGCTGGTAGCCCACGACATCGTCCATTCGTGCGCGTTGCGCCCAGCGTGTTCGGCCTAACGGCACTTGGTCACGTCGGCGACCCCAACGCGCAGGAGGAGCGCGCTCCAACAGCTCGCGCAGCGACGAAGCGTGAGATCGTCGAGCTCTTCAAACGTGACGAGCTTCAGCAGATCGCGGACTACTACTCGCTCGAGGTGGACGATCGACGCGTCAACGAGCAACTCGTGGATGCGGTCGTTCGCTCGAAGAAGGCCCGCATCGCCGAGATACTCAGCTGGGTTTCGCGCGATCGGCTCAAGGACATCTGCTTTGGGCTCGAGCTCGATTCGACGGGACGCGAGAAGGCCTTGTTAGTCGAACGTATCCTCGGGGAGTCGTCAGCGCCGACCGAGGTCGACGAACGCCCCACGGGCCCGACAGGAGAGTCCGCGTCTGCGGCTCTCGCGCGCCTGTTACCTGGCGCACTGAATCTGACCGCTCCAGGTGAAGGCTGGCCTTCTCTCGGTCGGCTGACACTCGCCGACGGCAGCTACGACGTGAGTGCGTACGTGCGCCTGATCGGAGGTAGCTCGCGCGGCAACGCGCTCGAACGTCGGTTCCAGAATCCGTCGCAACAGAGCCCGATCGTCGACGACCCCGAGCGCTACGAGCTTCTGCTAGGCATTTGGACGGAGCAGGGCGACGAACGAGCGGTCATCGTTGCCTTCGATCCATACCGCCGGATGGAACGCAACACGCGGTTCTCCTTGTTCATGCCGCTCGCTCTCCTGGAGCAGGCCGCCGACACAGGCTTTGCGACGCACGAGAATAACAAGGGCGAGACGCTGTACGCATTCCGGCCCGAGAACATCGGGCGCTACGTCCAGGTTCAGATCGAGGATGGGACTTGGCAGATCAATCGTGAACGGGATGCCAAAGACGCTCCGAAGTCCAACGAGTCGCCTAAGGCGCCGAAGGCCGATACCAAGCGCCGCTCTTCGCCGAAGGTCCCGGCGCCGTCGTTGTCGCGGTCCGCTCCGACAGGTCGCGAGTCCAGCATCTACATCCGCCCGCAGGTTGCGATGTACTCCGCCTTTGCGCGCCTCAACTACAAGCCCTGGTTCGCGCTGGCCGAGTTCGTCGACAATTCGATCCAGAGCTTCCTGCATAACCGCCACAGACTAGAAGGCGATGGTCATGAAGGCCCGCTCGTCATCGACATCAACATCGATGACAACGAGCTATCCGTTACCGATCGGGCTGGCGGGATCGCGTGGCCTGATTTTCCGCGTGCGTTCTCACCAGCATCACCTCCCGAAGACGCCACGGGGCTTAGTGAATTCGGTCTCGGAATGAAGGCGGCTGCGTGTTGGTTCTCGAAGCGCTGGCACGTTCGGACCTCGGCACTTGGTGAACCTGTCGAGCGAACGGTCACCTTCGATATTCCGCGCATCGCGCGCGAAGGAATCGAGGACCTTCCCATCGAGACGAGACCAAGTCGCGACTCGGACCACTTCACGGTGATCACGATGCGCGACCTGCGCGTCCATCCGCGTAGTCGGACGCTGACCAAGATCCGTGAGCACCTGTCGAGCATCTACCGTGTGTTGACGAAGGACGGAGTCGTGCGCTTGCGGTTGACCTCCGGTGGCCGAACCGAGGAGCTCGTCTACGAGCACCCGGAGTTGCTGGTCGCCCCCCATCACCGCTCGCCGCTAGGGCCAGTGACTCTGTGGCGGCAGGACTTCGTCGTCGACCTAGGTGATCGCAAGGTCACGGGGTGGGCGGGGATAATGAAGTCGGGCAGTCATTCGCGCGCGGGGTTCAGCGTGTTCCGCCGCCGCCGGCTTATTGAAGGCAGCGTTGGTGAGACCTACAAGCCCTCGCTCATTTTCGGATCTCCTAACAGCTTCGCTTCCCAACGTGTTGTCGGGGAGATGTTCGTCGAAGGGTTCGACGTTACGCACACCAAGGACGGGATCCAGTGGCACGGCTACGAGGATGAGGTTCTCGAGTCGATCCGCCGGCAGCTCGACTCGTATCGGATGCCACTGCTCGACCAGGCGGAGGGCTATCGCGCGAGGAAGGTCGCGGCATCCTTGCCCAAAGACTTCGGCGCGGAGGCGGTGACAGCCACAATCGAGGCGCTGTCGACGCCGGCAGCGGCCAATGCTCTACACGTCGAAGCTATCCCTGAGCCAAACGGGACGGGCTCGGAACCCGAGCCGTCGCAGACACCTCCTCCGGTGTTGCAGCACCGCGTGATCAAGATACCGATCGAGCGGGATGGCCGGTCGTGGGACGTCCACCTCAAGCTCGTTCACGATCGCGCTCTGCCGTTCTACCGGACGTCCTTTGTGAACGAGGACGGGCGCGAGGTAGTCGCCGTCGAGCTCAACCTCGATCACGAGTTCAGCATCGGGCACATCAACGACAACGAGTCCGCGCTTCAGCCGGTGCTGCGATTGGTCGCATCGCTTGCGCTCGCCGAGAAGGTCGCGCGAGATGCCGGTGTCAAGAACGCAGGCGTCATCCGCCAATACACGAACGACATTCTCGAGGCGATCGCTGCCGTTCGACCAACCCATAGACCATGACGACCACGGACTACCCAATACTAGGCGAGACCATCGACGGACTCGGAAAGTACCTCGTTCGGACCAAAGGCTGCCGAACGAAGCCGCGTTCGACCGTGTTCGCCGCGATGCAGTGTCGATTGTCAAGAGCTGCCGCAAGTTCTCCGAGTCCGATGGCACGCGCACCGGATTGGTCGTCGGATACGTCCAGAGTGGCAAGACGCAATCGATGACCGCGGTGAGCTCGCTCGCCCGCGACAACGGATGCCGGATCATTATCCTGCTCGCCGGCGTGACCAACATCCTCCTCAACCAAAGCGCGAAGCGTTTTCGCGAGGCGTTGCGCGGGGCCTCTGGTCGTGCAACAGCGTGGCGAATCTTCAACTCGGCGGATGGTTTCGCGGAGCCTGAGCTCCGTGATCTTCAGCGGGCGATCGCCGAGTGGAACGACCCGGTCTTCAAAGACGATCGACAGACGCTGCTCTACGTTGTGCTCAAGAACCACGGCCACCTCGACCAGCTCTACTGGCTGTTGAGCCGCGCGAGTCTGGAGGACATCCCGGCGTTGATCATCGATGACGAAGCAGATCAAGCGGGATTGAACACGTCACCCGAGGAATCCGAGGCGTCGACGACCTACTCGCGCATCGCGCGCGTCCGCAGCGCGCTGCCTCATCACACCTATCTCCAGTACACGGCCACGCCCCAGGCGCCGCTACTGATCGCACTGGACGACATGCTATCGCCCGCCTTCGCAGAGTTGATCGAGCCCGGCGATGCATACACAGGTGGGCAGGCATTCTTCGGCCCGAGCAGCACGCGGGGACTCGTACACACGATCCCAGACGAGGACTTGTTCAAGGCGGGAAAGCCGCCCGACGAGCCCCCCGAGTCGCTGCTCGAGGCTCTACGAGTGTTCTTTGTGGGTTGCGCGGTGGCCACGCTGCGTGGTCGGCCCACGCTGCGATCGATGCTTGTCCATCCAAGCGCGCGGACCTCGGATCACTCGCGCTACGTGTGGTGGATCGATGAGATCGTGAAGCGATGGGCTACATCGTTGCGGAGCAAGGTCGAGGTAGATCGCCGTGATGCTTTGGATGAGCTGCGCGCCGGCTACGACGAGCTTGCTCGTACAGATGCGGAGCTGCCGCCGTTCGAGAAGCTCACACATCCGATCTTGATCAGCCTGGGGCGCGTCTCGTTGAAGGAGATCAACTCGCAGGACGGGACCGAGATCGACTGGGACAATGCTGACGAGCACATCCTCGTCGGCGGAGAGAAGCTCAATCGTGGTTTCACCGTGGAGGGCCTGACCGTCACATACATGCCTCGTGACGCGGGAGGGTGGAGCGCCGATACGATCCAGCAGCGCGCGCGGTTCTTCGGCTACAAGGCAGGGTACCTGTCACTGTGCCGGCTATACCTACACCCCGATGTCGTGTCGGCGTTTCGCAGCTACGTCCGCCACGAGGATGACATTCGCAAGCAGCTCGCCGCGCATCGAGGCCAGCCACTACGCGAATGGCGACGTGCCTTCTTCCTCGACGCCCAGATGCGCCCTACCCGCACCAACGTTCTCTCGGACCCCTACTACAAGATCCCGCGCGATCGGGTCTGGTTCAGCCAGCGCTTCCCGCAGGACGCGGACACGGCCAAGAACGCGGCGTCGGTTCGAGCGTTGGAGGCCGGCCTCTCGTTCTCGCGCCAGGACGCCTACTTCAATCACGTCGTGGCGGAGGTTCCGCTCAAACAGCTCTACTCTGACTTGCTAGTCAGCTTCGACGTTCGTGGCGCAGACGTGCCGGCCTGGTACGGGCAGCTCGTGACGATCGGCGACATCATGGACGCCAACCACGGAGCAACGGCGGTAGTGGTCCGTATGGAGGGAAGCCAACAGGGCTTCCGTCTGCGTTCTGAGGACAAGTCTCGCGAGATCACGCTCCACCAGGGGCGAAGCTCGTCGAAGGATAAGCAGGGCAAGTATCCCGGCGACAAGGAGATGAAGGACAGTGGTCGCGTCACGGTGCAAATTCACTGGGTGAACGTCGAGGGTGGTGCGCAGGGCGTCGCCGGCCTCGCGATCTACATCCCGAGCGAGCTCCGCAAGGACGACATCGGGGCATCGGTGTTGCGATGACGAGCACGCGCAAGCCTGTTGTCGTCAGTCTGTTCTCTGGGGCGGGTGGCCTCGACTACGGGTTCGAGGCTGCTGGATTTTCGACCGCGGTTGCGATCGAGATGGACTACGCGGCCTGCGAGACGCTTCGCGCGAATCAGAAGAAGCACGCGATCGAAAACGTGATCGAGCGAGACATCTTCGACGTCCCGAGCGACGAGATCCTCGAGACAGCCAACGTGAAGCGAGGGGACGTCGATGTCCTGATCGGCGGGCCGCCATGTCAACCGTTCTCGAAGTCTGGCTACTGGGCTCGCGGCGATGCGCGTCGGCTCGAAGACCCGCGCGCCAACACCCTCAGCGCATACTTGCGCGTCCTCGAAGAGACGCGCCCACGTGCGTTCCTTCTGGAGAACGTCGAGGGATTGGCGTTTCGCGGCAAGGACGAGGGACTCAAGCTGCTAATCGAGGCGTTCGAGGGAATCAACAAGCGGACCAAGAGCAACTACTGCTTGGCGTTCAAGCTGCTCAACGCCGCTGACTTCGGTGTCCCGCAGCAACGCAAGCGGCTTATCCTCGTCGGAGCCCGTGACGGCACCGAGTTCACGTTTCCGGAAGCGACCCACGGGGACGTGCAACTCGATCTGCTCTGCACACTCGAACCGCGCCGCACGGCGTGGGACGCGATCGGTGGCTTGAAGCCCGATCGAGGCGAGGACCTGCGACTCACGGGAAAGTGGGCCGATCTCTTGCCGTCGATTCCGGAGGGGCAGAACTATCTGTGGCACACTGATCGGGGTGGTGGCGAGCCGCTGTTCGGCTGGCGCCGTCGTTACTGGTCGTTTTTACTCAAGCTCGCTAAGAAGCAGCCATCCTGGACGATCCAAGCGCAGCCTGGCCCGGCGAGCGGGCCGTTCCACTGGGAGAATCGCAGGCTGTCGACCAAGGAGCTCTGCCGGTTGCAGACGTTCCCCGAAGAACTGATCATCACCGGCAGTCGACTCGACATCCAGAAGCAAATCGGGAATGCCGTTCCCTCGCTGCTCGCTGAGGTCCTCGCGCGCGAGATAAGGACTCAGATTCTCGACTTTCCAAAGGCACGCGGCCCATTGAAGCTGCTGCCTTCAGTGCGAACAACGGTTCCCCCCGAGGAGGAGGTTGCGAACGTGCCCAGGAAGTTCAAACCGTTGAGAGGCAAGCATGAGCCGCACCCCGGCCCGGGCCAAGGCCACGGCGCGCTTCAACGCCTTTCGCTCGGCTGTTAAACGACTATCGCTGCGAGCAACGGGAACACGGCTGATCGAATCTGATGCGCCCGCTCCGCATCAGAGGGCACTCGCAGCGTGCGCGACAGCTCAAGCAGTTGAGCGTGGAGCCCCTCGACGAGAGCGGGTACATCCTCGGGCTCACGTCGAATGCTCCCTGCAAGCACCCCACGCACGAGCGCGCCCTTCTGCTTCCCGCTCAACTCCACCATAGGGAAGCTGCGGCCGACCCACACACGAAGCTGCGGACCGAGCTCTTGTGCTCCGGCATCGACCAACCGGACTGGGAGTCGAACGAGCACGAGGACAGCAAATGGACTACGTCCGTCGACAGGCCGCGGGCGATCTTCTGGCCACCTGATGTGTGCGGCACCGCTTGGGGCATCCGGGAAGGCAGCTGTACGGAGGACGTCCTGGAACTCTCCGGTGTTCAGGCCAAGCGAACGAATCGGTCGACTGAGATCGTCGAGGATCGGCATGCCACCGTAATCGCCAACGGCGAACACGGAGTCCCCGAGCTTAAGCGAGCGCATGTCGATGGGGGCCTCGACGACATCGCCGTCTCGATCTTCGAACCTTAGCGCACGATGGCCATCGGACTCGGCGGCCTTGCCAAGCGACGTCGCGAACAGCTCGACGTCGGTCCATGATGCTTCACCGGGAGGAAGATTGCGAACATTCCGTAGGCCCCCAGCGAAGCGCTGGTGAAATGACTGCCAGTTTTGAAATCCTTCGACGACGAGCTTACCGACTGCGCTCTGTTGGGCGGCGGTCAACGGCCCCATTGCGCCCTGGCTCATCACGTTCTGGAGCTCATCCGGCGACACCACCGACATGACCCGCGAGAACAATGCCTCGAATTTCTCGCTATCCGACGTAAGCGAGCTGGCGACCTCTCGCATCTTCATGCGGGCCACATCGTACATGTCGGCCTCGCGGCTATTCTTCACGACCAGCGTATCGACGATAATCGTTTTGCGAGACATGAAACGATGGACGCGCCCGACCCGCTGCTCGAGCTCCATCGGGTTCCATGGGACGT
Organism: Kofleriaceae bacterium; assembly: GCA_051952595.1. Classification (GTDB taxonomy): domain Bacteria; phylum Myxococcota_A; class Polyangia; order Haliangiales; family Haliangiaceae; genus JABFXX01. Next base: position 4,904 of record JBQCJR010001004.1, on the reverse strand, counting down.
CCACGTGGACCAGCCTGCGGGCAATCTGAAGGTTGATCCCTTCACCACCGGCGCGCGAGGAAACCAGGAACTGAGGGCCATCAGACGCCCAGAACGCGGACACATTTGCCTGACGTTCTTCTTCGGACTGATCGCCGATGATCAAGGCGGGGCTGGTGCCAGTGGTCCGCGCCAGATATCTGGCTAGTGCCATCACGGTCTCGATCGGTTGAGCGAACAGGACGACCTTCTCGCCACCTGCATCGCGAAGCAGCGGGTCCAGCGCGCTCCACTTCGTATCGCCATCGGACCCCAGGAGCGCGAGTCCCTCTGCGAGCGCACGCTCTAGCGCCGCTTCGTCAGGGACCCACTCCTGCGACGTGCCATCCTCGTCATCCCCCTCGATGTCTTCGATGGTGCCGCTGTCTACTTGTACGCGAAGCTCACTAGCAATGCGGTCATAGAGAGCGGAAACCGGTTCATCTGCGGGGCCGGTTCGATATGGCCGCAGCGCAGCGAGGGCATCCGCCAGAATGCGCCGCCGTGGAGTCAACCCCGCTCGCATTGCCTGGCGAACGAGGTACCCCAACCCGGCGTCGATACTCGACGTCGCCCACTGGAGTGCCTGACCGCATCGCCAGCCCGCGGCTCTGCGGGCCGGTTCACTTTCGGTACGCGACGTTGGCTCGAAGAGCCGGTGAATGCTGTTGAGCCACGCACGGTGCGCAGGGCCGAGATCGAGCACGATCGGCGGGTTCAGACGCCGAAGGGGAAACAGAGGTCGATTTTCCCAATCTCGAACGTCCTCTTTCGTCCGGAAGATGACGCGACCAGCCACAGCGCTGAGCTGCTCGCCCTCGCGGCACAAGAGGCTAAGGATGTTCTCGAAGCGCTCGCTGTGTCCTTGATGCGGCGTCCCGCTGAGTAGAACTAGTCGACCACTCGTCCGCAGCTTCGCTCGCAGCTTGTTGACGAGCTGATACTTGCGTGCAGCGGAGCCACCGTTCGCAGTCCACGCACTGAGGTGGTGACATTCGTCGACGATGACGACGTCCCAACGTGCCTTCCGGATGAACTCGTCGAAGTTCGCGCCGACCACTGCGCGATGAATGCTCGCGATGACGAGCGGATCGTCGAGATGTGCATCACGGGCAGCTCCGGTGACCCAGCTTCTAAACCGGAGTCCTAGTCGCTCCATCTCGTTACGAACGTTCGATACCAGCCGCGCCGGGGCCAGATACAGAACGCGTAGCCCCGGCTGTGCGACCAGCAGTTGCTTGACGAGAAGCGCGGCCTCGATGGTCTTCCCGAGCCCAACTTCATCGGCTATCAGCACGGACTGAAGATGCGGCTCCTGCACGATGTGATGTACCAGGCTGACCTGGTGAGCCAGCGTCGCCACCGGTTGAACGTCGAAGCGGCGTTGTGGGTCTTCGGAAACCAAGAACCATGCGAACAGTCGATCCAACGATCGACGGGTCATCGCGTGCCACGAGTCCTTGTTGGCCAGGACTCCACGAAGCAGCTCGGTTGGCAGCGGCTCCGGCTTAACACGACTCGCATCAACAGCTGTCCGCCATGCCGGAGGTATCGTCGTGCCGTCTGCCCAAAATCTCTCGGGCGGGCGGACCAGATCGTAGGCCGGCAATCCGAAGTCATCGATCTGACGAAGCAGTACCCACGGATGGTCCGAGTCGGCGGAGCGAAACGAGAGGCTCATTCGCTATGCATCCGCACGTTCGGTGGGAATCGCCGAGAGAATCTCGCTGCCCTTTGCGACCACGTGGGTTCTCCGCTGGGCATCGCTACGCTTAACCTGCGTTTCGTGTTCAGAGACGATGCAATTCACAGCCTGCTGGATCGGGTTATCCACCCGACCAAGAGCAGCCGTGATCTCCTTCTCCACCCTTCGGAAGTTCGTTTCGAGCACTTTGAGCGCAGCTGGGCGCGCTGCTTCTACGATCGCGTCGGCCAGCTCATCCCGCATGAACGAGAGCATACGATCACGGACTCCGGCTCCCTCCGCCGCGCCGCGCCGAACGAATGCCTGGCATTTCTTTCGGACCTCGCCTTCGACATGAGCGTAGATGTCGGTCTTCACCCGTTCCTTGAGATCAGCAATGGCCTCCTTACCGACTTCGGCCAGTTCCTTGGACTGAACCTTGAGCTCGCTGTGTAGCGCTTCAACGACGGCTGGCTTCACCTTGCGCCCTTGCTGCTTTGCCCAGTCGACGATCTGACCGACTAGGTCGGCGTAATCCTGTGCGATATCTCGGGTTGCGCGTCGAAGCTCGGCCAGAATCTTCTGTGACCAAACAACTGCAATGGGCTCCTCGAATCGAAGCGTAAGCTCGTTAGGAAGATCGACTTGCTTCGCACCGACGAACGCCCCACCTTTACGTACCGCAGCCCGTAGGGTCGCCCAGTGGTACTTGTCGTATCGCCGTAGGTGCTTGAGGATGTCCTGGCGCGCGTTGTTCGCAGCGATCTCGGTGCGCGCGCGAATTTCACGAGGCATTCCGTTGCGCAGGAGCTCACGAAACTGCCCTTGCCTGACGAGCATCTGCTTCTCTAACGGTTCGGCCACCTTCAGCAGCTCGGCGCGTAACCGTGCAGCTTCTTCTTGGGCTCGTTCGCCAGCGCGCCACTGGTCCAGGACGATCTCGAGCACACCCTTGGCGCGCCCATGTGCCTCCGCGTAGCGCTCGATCGCTCGGTTACGCAGCCTCGCGTCTCGTTCACGCCCGATCGAGGACAGCCAGGCCATGAACTGCGGCACCCTCGACTCCTCCGCGTTGCGAATTCGAGGACGGTCGTCCTCGTCGTCGCGAAGCAGCATCCGATACTCGTACGGCGTCAACGGATGCACCTGAAGCCCCGCCATCACCCGCTCGATCACAGCTTCGCGCGCCTCGCGTGTCGAGTCGGAACCGTCGCTCGAGAGCTTCTCGAGCTCTTGTCGAACTTGCCCGTGGATGACCTCGGACATCCTGCGGCAGACGTCATCGAAGTGCTCGCCCCAGCGACGAGCGAGGTCCCCTCGTCGCTCGCGGTCAGCCGCTCGTTCGTCCGTTGCGACCAGATCCAACTTGACCGCAGCGACGATGAGCGTGGCAGCATCAGCGTCAGCATCGAGTCCCTCGTGAAGGAGACTGTTTAGGAAACCCGTAGAGCGTAACAGATCAGCCGAGGCTTCAGTAACGCCGGCACGATCAACGACAAGCACGACTGCTCGTGCTTTGCGGATCCACTCGGAGGTGACCCGTCGATACTCGTCGTTCGCGACCCCAACGCCCGGCAGGTCGACGAGAACGAGACCGTGGCGGAGCACCTCGGAGTCCCACCAGACCTCCAGCGTCCGGATCATCGGCGCCAGATGCCCCGCGGCGTGAACGTGCAGGTCATCGAGGAAATGTCGAAGGTCAGTGCCCGCAGAGACATCGTTGGCGATGTCGTCGGCTGCAAAGGTCAGCGCACGCTTGATATCGGAAATCCGTCCTTCGTCTTTGAGATCGAGCGACATGCCCCAGCGAGACTTCCGTCCGAGGCAGATGCGCAGCGCCTCCATCAGATAGCGCGGATCAGGCTGAGGGGTCGGGAACTGCGTTCCCAGGATCATCAGACAGGCCTGGCGTTCGTATCCTTCGATTTTCTCGCGAAGGTTCACCTCGCCCTTCGGCGCACCTGCGTCGTCGTCGTGAGGTACCATCGCTGCTTCGACCTCTTCACGATCGTTCTCGGGGAGAGTCACATCATCGGCGGACTCCTCGGTTGCGGTGCCTTGGCGGCGAAGCTCGGCGAGATATGACCATTCGAGAGCGGCCAGCAGGTTCGTTAGGCGCTGCGCGGTGAGGTAGGTGGCGCGGAAGCGCCGATTCTCGCCGTATCGGATGAGCGTTGCCTGCGCGGTCAGGGGGCCGACGCCACCCTGTGGAACGATCGCGAGATGTCCACCAGCGATGGCGTTGAGAAGCGTGCTCTTTCCAACGCCAGCCGCCCCGAGGAAGCAGATGGGCAGCTCGGGCACCGCCTGCGTGACGAGGCGATCGAAGGACGCATCGAGAGAGGGAAGTCGCTCGGCACTCTCCGCTTCGATGAACGGACGCGCTTGTTCGGAGTACCAGCGGCGAAGACTTGTAAGGTTCGTATCCAGCGTCATTTGCTCCTCACCAACTTGTGAACGTCCCATTAGCCAGAAGGCGCGCCATCTCTCGCAACGCAGGGCCGACGATAGTCTGCACTCTGCGGTTGGTCTCGGCGAGCTTGGAGAGGTCTTGAGTCAGGCGCTCGATCCACGCCGCCCCGAGGCTGTGGATCACCTGCCTCAGCCTGCGGATCCCAGGACCGGATTCGTCCGAACAGAGCGAAGGTTCATCTGGGTCGCGTAGGTGAAGTCGTCGATGTTCTAGTGGTGCGACAGGCATGACTCGAACAGAGGCCGCGATACGGCCTCGCCGTGACCGCTGCGATCCGCCCCGCAGACCAAGCCCGGCAAGCTGCTGAGCCAGCTGACCATGGACCAAGCTCCGAGCCGCCATACCAAGCTGGTCGAAGTGCGACTGCCATGGTGCTCGTTGCTCTCGTGGTTCGGCGGCTCGCTGGTCTCGCGCGATCTGGTCGAGCTGAGTCACCGCGACCACGAGCTGCCCCCAGTTCGCATCAGGTGACTCCTGAAGATGACGCAGCAGCGGTAGCAGCGCGTGAGCGCATGCCTCGGTGATTCCCGAGCGGTCAACGACCACAAGGCAAGCTTGGGCTCGCGATAGCAGGTCCTGTGTCCGCTGTTGCTGGATATCGTAGGCAACACCCAGACCTGGCAGGTCAACCAACTGGATCCCGGAAGCGAGGAAGGGTGCGCTCCAGCCGACCTCGATCTCTGAAACGAGCGGCGATAGGAAACCTGCGGCATGGTGCTCGAGATCGTG
>JBQCJR010001003.1:0-6185 GCA_051952595.1 Kofleriaceae bacterium | reverse complement strand
CGACCGGGTGGTCGGTCCGCGCCTCGGCGCTTCCATGGAGTCGCCGACCTGCGTCGGCGAAGAGGAACGGAGGCGCGAACCCGGATCGCCCGCGCGATCAGGAGCTTCAATGGAGTCGCCGACCTGCGTCGGCGAAGAGACTTATCGCGCGACGTGGCGCGCCGGATCTGGGACGCTTCAATGGAGTCGCCGACCTGCGTCGGCGAAGAGCTCGCAGTAGATATCGTCGCCACCCCCAGGTCTATCGCTTCAATGGAGTCGCCGACCTGCGTCGGCGAAGAGCCTCAGCTAGAGCGTTGACTAGCTCCTGCTCAAAAAGGCTTCAATGGAGTCGCCGACCAGCGTCGGCGAAGAGTCGAGTTCGGCCAGGCGGAGACCCCGCTCGATCCGGCGCTTCAATGGAGTCGCCGACCTGCGTCGGCGAAGAGGGAGCGACTCGATCACCTTCCGCGGCTCCTCGTTGCTTCAATGGAGTCGCCGACCTGCGTCGGCGAAGAGGGCAGGCCTGATTTCTCGTTCGTTTCCAACGACTTGTACCATCGCTTTCGAGCGGGCCTCCCACCATTGCGGGCGCGCGCGACTCTCGCACCTCGGCGTTCCTACAAGCGCCCTTATCTCGGTGACTTACGACCTGCGAGCGGTCCGCCTAGGGTGATGAGCACCAGGGCGCTCGATCAGTTCGGGCTATGCAGTTTTCATAGATCAGGGTTCGACCTCAGATGACCACCACATCTCGCCCCAGAACGATGGGACCATCGATGGGTCCGAGACCGCGCCTCAGGATCTGATGCGTCGCACGGTCGATCAAGGGATAGAAGTATGGCGTTTCGTTGAGCCTCTCGCTCCAAGAGATCGCACCAAAACACGGATCTATCACCTCGAGCACGGCGTGCCGCGAGCAGTTCGTGCTCGCACATCCCGGTACGGAGGCATCGCGCGCACGGAGCCTGGTGCTGCTCCCGCCGGAGCCCATGCTACCGACGGGGCATCTCAGTGGTCAGCTCTCTACCCGAGCCCTGGAGCATTCCACTCAACCTGCCGCAGGAAACACGATCGTGGCTAGCTCGCGTTTGTCCCTGCAACGATCGAAAGCGCCACAAACGCGAGGTCCTCGGTGCCACCAGGCAACGAGGTCTCGTCAACGCGCGCGCGAGGCGGACGGGGTGGGTCCCGAGCGAGTGAGGCCGCCCGTTGGCGCTGTCAGACCGGCACCGCCGTATTCGGGCTTTCGAGCGACGGGGCCCACCCCGCCGCCGTCAGCGCGCGTGCCCGCGTTCTCCCCTCCCCCCCCCCGCGCACCGCGGCACGCGAGCCGTGGGCTAGACTGCGGGCGTGCTCCGCGCGCTCTCTCCAGCCGCGCTCGCTGCCTGCGCCGCGCTCGCTGCCTGCGACGCGCTCGCCGCCTGCGACGCGCCGGATCGAGGCCCGCGCTGGCGCCCGGCCGGGGCCACCACGCCGCGCGACGGCGGCACGCTACGGTTCGCCACCAAGGACGGCGTGCGCACGCTCGATCCGGTCAATGCGTTCGACGAGGTCTCGCTGATCGCGCTCCATCCGATGCTCGATACGCTCGTCGCGTACGCCCCGGCGAGCACCGCGCTCGTCCCGGGGCTCGCCGCGCGGTGGACGATCTCCGACGACGGCCTGACCTACGCGTTCGAGCTGCGCGATGGGCTGCGCTACGCGGACGGCACGCCGATCGCGCCGGCCGACTTCGCGACCAGCCTCGAGCGAGCGATCACCTCGCCCGATTCGTCGTTCCGCCACCTGCTCGCGGACGTGGTCGGTGCCGCAGAGCTCGGCGACGGCAAGGCCACGCGCTGCGCCGGGATCACGACCACCGAGCGCGGCCTCGAGATCCGGCTCGCCCAGCCCAACCGCGGTTTTCTCTACGTGCTGGCGATGGCGTTCACTGCGCCGCTGCCGGCCGGCCGCTCCACCGACGAGCTGCGTGCCCGCCCGCTCGCCTCGGGCCCGTACCAGCTCGCCGAGTGGGACCCGGGCCGCCGGCTCGTGCTCGAGCGGAACCCGCACTATCACGATCGCTCGCGCCAGCACCTCGAGCGGATCGTGATGCTCGAGCACGTCCCGCGCGACACCCAGTTCCTGATGTTCGAGCGCGGCGAGCTCGAGACGGCCGAGCGGCTCGCGGCGCCCGACTATCTGTGGCTGGTCCGCCAGCCGGCGTGGGCGCCGTACCTGCACCAGCAGCCGTTCCTCAGCTCGTTCGGCATGCGGATGCATGTCGGTGTGCCGCCGTTTGATGACCGAAGGGTCCGCCAGGCGCTCAACTACGCACTCGACAAGCAGAGCACGGTCAAGTTGCTCAATGGCGGCGCGGTGCCCGCGCACGGGCTGCTGCCGCCCGGCTCGTTCGGCCGAGATGACGGCCTCGCGCCGTATCCCCACGATCCGGCGCGGGCGCGTACGCTGCTCGCCGAGGCCGGTCACGCCCGCGGCCTCGTGCTCGAGTACACCACGATCGCCGACGAGGACGCCGAGAAGCTCGCGCAGTCGATGCAGGCCGACCTCGCCGAGGTCGGTGTCACCGTGAACATCTCGGTGATGGCGTTCACCAGCTACGCCGAGATCGTCGGCAAGCAGCGCGGCGGGCTCGCCTTCTCGTACACCGGCTGGCAGGGCGAGAGCCCCGATCCCACGAGCTTCCTCGACGCGAAGTTCCACAGCCGCGCGATCGCCGCCGAGGGCTCGCAGAACGACTCGTTCTACGCCAACCCCGAGCTCGACCAGCTGCTCGACCGCGCGCGCGGCGAGCCGGACGCCACCACGCGCGCCGCGCTGTACCGGCGCGCCGAGCGAATCCTGTACGACGACGCGCCCTGGATCTGGAACTACCACCAGCAGATGACCGAGGTGACCCAGCCGTACGTCGCCGGCTACGCACCCCACCCGATCTGGCTGCGCGACTACACCACCGCGTGGCTCGACGTCGGGCCCGACGGCGCGCCGATCCCACGCTAGATGCGCATCCGCAGCACCTCGTACGCCTCGGCGTAGCCATAGCCGCTGATCCGGCCCATCGCGCGGGCGAGATCGCGGCTCGACTCGAGATCCAGCTTGGGCACCTGCGAGGCGTGCGCGCGGATCGCACGGATCTTGGCGTCGATCGTGTTCGTGATATCGGCGAAGCACGCACCCACCGCGCGCGCCTGCGCGTTCATCTCCGGCGACGACAGGAACGCGAGCAGATCGCACGGCGTGCGGCGCAGCGCCGATACCGTCGCGCGATTGACCAGGCTGTGGTCCCAGTGCAGGTCGGACGCGGAGTGGGTGATCACCAGATCCGGGCGCACGTCGCCGATCAGCTGGTCGAACCGCCGCACCAGCTCGTGCATCGCGATGTCCTCGACGCGGCACGGCCGCTCCTCGAACACGACCCACAGATCCGCGTCGATCACCGCGGCGCCCGCCTCCGCCTCGGCGCGGCGCTCCGCCGGCTGGTTCGGGATCGACACCACCGCCATCGTCACGTCGGCGCCCTCGGCGGACAGCCGGGCGAGCAGCCCGCCCGCGCCCACCTCGAGGTCGTCCGGGTGGGCGCCAAACGCGAGCACGCGCCCTTTGTCGTGGAGCAGTCGATTCATGGCGTCGCTCCTTCGGCGGCGCGCCGCGGCCAGATCACGGTCGCGGCCGCCGGGCCGCAGTTGAACAGCAGATCCAGAAACCCGAGGTGGGATACGAAGCCGCGCGCCGGATAGCGCTGCGGATAGATCGGGTGGGTGAACTGTTGCCACAGCGTCGAGATCCCCGCGCGCGCGAGCGCCGCGGTGTCGAGGTAGCCCGTGGAGCCACCGCGGCCGCTCAGGTACGCCGAGGCTCCCACCGCCCGGCACAGCGCGAGGATCCGCTCGGTCTTCGCGCCCACGAGGCCGAGCGAGGACGCGCGCACGATCGGCACGGTCAACCCGAGCCAGCCGCGCGCCAGCTCGAGCATCTGGAGGTCCAGCTCGACGAGCCAGTCCCAGCGCCGGGCGAACACCTCCTCGAGCGCCGGCGCGTAGCGATCGAAGTGCGGCGCGCGGCCGTAGTGGGTCACCAGGGTCGCCCACGTGCGCGCCTGCCAGTGATGGCGACCGCCCCAGCCGGTGTGGTCGATCCGCCGGTCGACGATCCGATCGGTCTGCGCGCCGCGCCGCAGCGGGACGGTCAGCCAGTGCGCGCCCAGATTGACCTTGATGCGATTACGATTCTGGAAGTTCTGCGCCTCGTACTGCAGATCATCCATCACGACGAACAGATCACACCTCGCCAGCTTGTCGAGATAGCCGAGCCACGGCAGGTAATGCGGCTGGTGCGCGGCGACGATCATGGCGCTCCCGACGGAGGTGGCGGGACCGCCGCGGCACCACCGTGCCCCCGGGTCTCCCAGCTCGAGCTATCGAGCGTGAACAGGCCGAGCGGCGTCAGCAGCAGGTATGCCACCGGCATCAGCACCGCCATCGGCAGGAACGCGATCGGGTGGACGCGCAGCCACGGCGGCAACGCGCGCACGCTCGGCGCGAAGTAGTAGACGACCGAGAGCCCGCCCACCAGCACCAGGTGAAAGGTCGCGAGCTCGAAGAAATCGCCGCTCTGGACATTCGTGATGATCACGAACGGATAGACCAGCAGCAACAGCAGCATCGAGAGGTACTGCAGGCAGAGCAGCGGATGGAGCCGCCACGCGTGGCCGACGCCGATCAGGAAGTCGACGATGTTCGAGCGCTTCCAGCGCAGCTGCTGGTTGAAGTAGCCGCGCAGCGTGGTCGCCGCCTTGGTGAAGCACATCGCCTTCATCGTCATGACCGTGCGGTAGCCGTGGATGACGATCTGGTGGGTCAGGAACCGGTCCTCGCCGTACTTGATCGGCACGCCGAGGATGTTGCGGTCCTCGAGGATCGGCTCGAGCTCGAGCAACACGTGCCGGCGATAGGCGGTGAGACAGCCCGACAGGCACATCACCGAGCGCAGCCCGCGCTCCAGGTTCTTCAGGTGCTCCTGACCGAAGTAGTACTTGATGGTCTGTAGCCGGGTCAGCCAGTTCTCGTTCGGATTCGAGACGTGGACCCGGCCGCCCACCGCCGCGATGTCCGGCGCCGCGAACCGCGCGACCAGCTCGCGCAGCGCTGTCGGGTAGATGATGACGTCCGAGTCGACGCTCACGATGATCTCGGAGGTCGCGTCGCGCACCGCGCGATTGATCCCCTTGCGTTTCCCCATGTTGTGCGGATTGCGCAATACGCGCACATTCGGATACAGACGCGCCGCCCGACAGGCCCAGTCGTAGCTGTCGTCGGTCGAGCAGTCGTCGACCACGGTGACCGAGAGCTTGTCCGCCGGGTAGTCGAGCGAGACCAGGCTGACGATCGTGTCGTGGATCGAGCGGCCCTCGTTGAACAGCGGGACAACGATCGTGACCGTTGGCTCGTAGCCGTCGACGGTCTCGTCGATCTGTCCTCTCCTGACAAGCGTCAGGTAGAGCCCGAACACGTATCGGTTCAGGAACACGATGAAGATGAAGAGGTAGATCGGGAAGGTGTCCACGGCGCGCCGCCGGATCGAGCATCAGCAAGCCCGATGCCGGCACCACGCGAACGTGGGAGTGTACGAATCGAGCCAGTTGGGCAATGCGCGATACCGAGTGCGGGGGAGACGTTCCGGATCCCGTGGTGGAGCGCGGCACCAGGCGGCTCGAGTCGCCAGCTGGACGATCCGCGAACTAGCTGCGTGCCGTGTGTGCGCGCGCATGGCTGCGCTCTTGCAGCGCTCGCGGCCGGAGATCCATGAGCCAGCCCCATCGACGCGACTCTCCACAGTCCGTTCGTCCCCTTCCGAAGCTGCCGCGGATCGACGAGGCCACCGCCGTCGACGTGCAAGCAGCACCAACGGCCGTGTCGAAGAATGTCATCCCGTTCACCAAGCCGCGTGCGATCGCGCAGCTCGCGGCGACGGATCCAAACGCGATCGTGACCATGGCGCCGGCGAGCGCAGCGCATGAAGCGAACCACCACGCGGCGCGCGCGAGCGAGCCGCGTGGTGCGCCGACGATCGCACCCGGTGCCGGCCACGGGCAGCTAGCGACGAGGAGCACGAGGTTCGAGCCGCGCGGGACCACGACGAGCGCGGTGCGGTCCCAGCCGCTCGAGGCATCAGCGCCGAGCCGCGTCGACGAGTGGGCCAGGCCT
>JBQCJR010001002.1:0-2094 GCA_051952595.1 Kofleriaceae bacterium | reverse complement strand
TGAAGTCCGCCCCCGACGGGTTGTCCGTGAACGCGTAGTCGCGAACCGTGAGGTCGAGCGCGATGAAGTCGTTCAGGAACACGTGGACGCCGCCGCCGATGTAGAGGCCCGCGCGACCACCGCTGTTGAGCGGCGCGTCGTTGTTCGGGTTCATATCGGGCGGACGGGTGTCACCGCCCGGGCCCTCGGTCGACATGCCGGGCGCCGGGTCGTTGCAGATGTTGCTCGGGCAGTTGCTCTTGAGCTGCGCGAACGCGACGCCGGCCGGGAAGTAGAAGTCGAACGCGACGAACGACTGGCCGAACGCGGCCAGCTTGCCGTACCACGGGGTCAGGCTGACGTAGGCAGCGCCGTGCAGCGGCATCGAGTTCAGGCGCGACTCGAACTCTTCCTTGCTCGGCTCGCGCGTGTTGTTGTCGACCGAGTCCTCGAGCGTCGGCATGATCCGATCGATCAGCTTGGTGTTGACCGCCGTCGAGTAGACGCCGATCACGCCGATCGAGAACATGTCCGAGAGGTGGTACTCGAGCTTGGCGCCCGCGCCGAGGATGTGCCGGAAGTCGGCGTTGATCGTCGACTCGAACAGCGGGGCGAGCTCGAAGCGGTTCTTGACCAGCAGCCGGCGGTGACGGACCGCGACGTCGTTGGCGAGGTTGTTGGTACGGCGCCCTTCTTCGGCGAAGGCGCTGCTCGCGTCGAGGCAGAGCAGGCCACCCAGAGCGACCGCAGCGATGAGCGAGTTCTTGGTCATCATGGTGGGCTCGTCCTCAGCGGAAGGTCGTGTACTCGAACGAGGTCGGCAGCCAGAAGCTGATGCCGACCTGGAACATCACGTTGTTGATGAGTGCGCCGGTGGCGTTGTCCTTCGCTTCATCCGCCGTCGAGTTCATGCCGCCGACCACGCGATCGGTGGGCTCGAACTTGTCGTAGAAGATGTAGTCGCGGACGCCGACGTTGACCGTGAGCCACTTCGCGAGGAAGAAGCGCATGTTCGCGCCGACGTTCGGCATGATCAGGATGTTGGTGAAGCCCGGCAGCTTGGTGTCGCGCGGAATCACCTCGCTCTGACCGGCGCCGATGCCGGCGGTGAACGCGACCTCCCACGTGATCAGCTTCTTGTCGAGCACGGCGAACTTGCCGTACACGGGCACGTAGTGGAAGTTGAGGGCGGCGCTCCAGTTGTACTGGTTCACCGTCGGGAGGCGCCGCGCCTGGCGGGCCACCAAGTCGAACGGCTCGCGGAAGCCGCGGATGTAGTACTGGCCCTCGACGCCGATCGCGAGCACGTCGGTCAGGTAGTACGAGAGCTCGCCGCCGACCGTGTAGTGGCGGACCATGTTGTCGTTCATCGTGGTGCCGAAGAACGGGTTGAGCTCGGTGCGCCGCGCCTTCAAGAACGGCTTGCGCACGACCACGAGGATGTCCTTCCACGACAGCGGCGTGCGCGCGACCGGACCGGCCTTGACGATGGTGTTGTTGGCGTCCGCCGCGGCCATGTCAGCGCTGAGATCCGCCGAGCCCTTCTCGGGCTCGCCCATCTCGATCTCGCCACCGGCCTCTTCTGCGGGCGGATCGCCCATCTCGATCTCATCGCCCGCAGCAGGTGCTGCTGCCTTCCCCTTATCTCCGGCGGTGCTCGCCGGCTTATCCGGTTTCTTGGGTTGCGCCTGAGCAGCGCCGGCCGCGAGGGCCAGCCCCACCACGAGGAGCACGCTGCGACGGACGGATCGATGGGATGCCCGCATTCGTAGAGGCTTCATAACATGTGCCTTTTTTAACACTCAAGGATATGGCGCAGCCGAATTGGCATGGAACCCCGACACCTGCTAAGCGCGTCGGTTGCGTCACGCCCAGTCAGGATGCGTCGGTGGTGCGGGCGTCGACGTACAGCGCGTCGACGAACGCGGCCGGATCGAACGGGCGCAGGTCGCCGATCTTCTCGCCGACACCGACGTACCGGACCGGCACCTTGAGCTCGTCGCAGATCCCCAGCACCACGCCGCCCTTCGAGGACCCGTCGAGCTTGGTGAGCACGATCCCCGTGATCTTCATGTCGGCCTTGAAGGTCTTGGCCTGGGAGATCGCGTTCTGGCC
>JBQCJR010001001.1:0-2380 GCA_051952595.1 Kofleriaceae bacterium | reverse complement strand
CGGGTGCGCGTCGTCGGCAGCGCCTCGGTTAACGGTATCTCCTCCGGCCGCGCCTGCGCGCCGATCGGCGCCGCGTCGGGCGCGCGCTGGGGTTGGCCGCGCGCGGCGTCGGCCGCGACCCCGGCGAGCGGCGTCACGAACGCGACGATCGCCTGGCCCTTCAGGTCATCGGGCCGGCCGACCACCGCCGCCTCGGCGACCAGCGGGTGCGAGACCAGCGCGCTCTCGACCTCCATCGTCGACAGGCGGTGCCCCGCGACGTTGATCACGTCGTCGACGCGCCCCATGATCCAGAAGTAGCCGTCCTCGTCCTTGCGCGCGCCGTCGCCGGCGAAGTAGCAGCCCGGCACCTCGGAGAAGTACGTCTTCAGGAACCGGTCGTGGTCGCCGAAGATCGTGCGCAACATCGAGGGGAACGGCCGCTGGATCACCAGGAACCCGCCCTCGTTGGGGCCACACGGCGTGCCGTCGCGGTGCACCACCTCGACGGCGATCCCGGGGAGCGGCCGGGTCGCCGAGCCCGGCTTGGTCGGTGTGGCGCCGGGCAGCGGCGAGATCAGGATCGCGCCGGTCTCGGTCTGCCACCAGGTGTCGACGACCGGGCAGCGATCGCCGCCGATCGTGCGCCGGTACCACATCCACGCCTCGGGGTTGATCGGCTCGCCGACCGAACCGAGCAGCCGCAGCGATGACAAATCGTGGCGCGCCGGCCACTCGTCGCCCCACCGCATGAACGACCGGATCGCCGTCGGCGCGGTGTAGAAGATCGTCACGCCCCAGCGCGCGATGATCTCCCAGAACCGGTCCGGTCCGGGCTGGTTCGGCGCCCCCTCGTACATCAGCACCGTCGCGCCGTTCGCGAGCGGGCCGTAGACCACGTAGGTGTGCCCGGTGACCCAGCCGATGTCGGCGGTGCACCAGAACACGTCCTCGTCGCGCAGGTCGAACACCAGCCGCGTGGTGTACGCGGCGTTGACCAGGAACCCGCCGGTGGTGTGCAGGATGCCCTTCGGCTTGCCGGTCGTGCCGCTGGTGTACAGCGAGAACAGCGGGTGATCGCTGTCGAACGCGCGCGCCTCGTGGCGCGCCGGCGCGCCGCCGACCACGTCGTGCCACCACGCGTCGCGCGCCGTCCACGCGATCGGGTTCGCGCACCGCTTCACGACCACGACCTTCTCGACCGTCGAGCCCGCGCCGGAGACCGCCTTGTCGACGTTGTCCTTGAGCGGGACGATGTGGCCGCGCCGCCACCCGCCGTCGGCGGTGATCACGACGCGGGCCTTGCTATCGGCGATCCGGTCCGCGAGCGCCTCGGCGGAGAACCCACCGAACACCACGGTGTGCGGCGCGCCGATCCGCGCGCACGCGAGCATCGCGATCACCGCCTCGGGGACCATCGGCAGGTAGATCGCGACGAAGTCGCCCGCGCGCACGCCGAGCTGCTCGAGCGCGTTGGCGGCCTTGCACACCTCGCGGTGGAGCTGGCCGTAGGTGAGCACGCGGGTATCGCCCGGCTCGCCCTCCCACAGGATCGCCGCCTTGTTGCGTCGCCACGACCGAGCGTGGCGATCGAGGCAGCTCGCGGTGGCGTTGAGCGTGCCGCCGACGAACCACTTCGGATCGGGCAACTCGCCCTCGAGCACGCGCTGCCACGGCGTCGCCCACTCGAGCTCGCTGGCGACCTCGCCCCAGAACGCCTCGGGCTCGCGCGCCGCGCGCTGGTAGATCGCCTCGTACTCCGCGAGGCTCTTGACCCGCGCCTCGCTCGCGAACGCGGCGGGCGGCGGGAAGCTCCGGGTCTCGGTCAGGACCGACGTGATCGAGGTCGATGCCATGGCTGCTCCTAGGCGCCGACCACGGCGATCGCGTCGATCTCGACCCGGGCGTCGCGCGGCAGGCGCGCGGCCTGAACGGTCGCGCGGGCCGGCGGATCGCTCGAGAACCGCTCGCCGTAGATCGCGTTGACGGTCTGGAAGTCGCCGAGATCGGCGAGGTAGATCGTGGTGCGCACCACGTCGGAGAACGACGCGCCCGCGGCCGCGAGCACGGCGCGCAGGTTCTCGAGCACCTGGCGGGTCTGCGCCGAGATGTCGCCCTCGACCATCGCGCCGCTGGCCGGATCGAGCGGGATCTGCCCGCTGCAGAAGATCATCTTCTTGCCGTCGCCGACCGGCACCACGACGGCCTGGGAGTATGGGCCGATCGCCGCGGGAGCCTGGGTCGTCCGAACGATGGTTCGCTGCATATCCGGTGTCGTATCACGGTCCCGGATGCTCCCGAACGGTGCTCCCGGACGCGCCCGAGGGTTGACAGCGCCGACGCGCAGAGGTAATTCCTACCCACAACACGGGCGTTTAACTCAGCGGGAGAGTGGCACCTT
>JBQCJR010001000.1:0-32445 GCA_051952595.1 Kofleriaceae bacterium | reverse complement strand
CCTCCGGCGCTTTTTCCCTCTCCCCCGCCTTCTTCGGGCGGCCCGCCCAGCCGCCGGTGCGCGTCACCGTCGCGTCCGAGGGCCGCCTCGTCGGCAAGGTCGCGTTCGCCGATGGCGCGGCCGTCTCCGCGTTCACGATCGGCGTCGGAGGCACCCCGCCCACGTCGTTCGTGGCCAAGGACGGCGCGTTCGCGCTGCCCGTGATCGGCGGGACGCACAGCATCGTGGTCGCCGGCCCCGGCTTCGTGCAGAAGCACGTCGACGCGGTGGTGGTCGCCGAGGGCAAGGACACCGACGTGGGCACGATCAGCGTGACGCCCGGTCGAGCGGTCTCCGGCCGCGTGCTCGACGAGACCGGCGCACCCGTGCGCGGCGCCCGGGTCGCCGCCGGCGCGCTGCTCACCGGCGGCGGCAGCGAGCTGTACATCAAGGACGAGAGCATCGACGCCAAGGACACCGAGACCGACGCGCACGGCCGGTTCTCGCTCGACGGCTTCGGCCCGACCGCCCTGACCGTGGTGGCCGGCAAGGACGGCCTCGGCCGCAGCGCCAGCGCGCGCATCCCCGCCGGCACCGAGAGCGCGGCGCTCGATCTCGTGCTCCAGCCCGTGGCCGGCCTCGAGGGCACGATCACGCGCAGCGGCGCGCCCGCCGCCGACACTGTGGTGATCGCGAACCCGATCGGCGCCGTGCGGTCGAGCTTCTTCGTGACCACTGGGCCCGACGGCAAGTTCGTCCTCGATGCGCTCGCGCCCGGCGGCTACGTCGTGTACCCGATGTTCGGCGAGGGCGGACGCGGGCCGAAGGATACGTACGTGCGCCGCGTCGAGGTCGCGCTCGGCAAGCGGGCGAAGGTGGACATCGATGGGACGCCCGGCGGCGCGGCGCTGCAGGTCTCGATCAAGACCGACCAGGGCGGGCCGGTGATGATGGCGCAGGTGATCGCGATGCAGACCAAGATCGAGGCCGAGACGCTGGATCAGATCAGCGATGGCACCAAGCTGCCCGTGCTCGGGGACGAGGTGATCCCGACGTACATCCGGCAGGCGCCGGGCGGGCAGGTGGAGGTCCAGGGCGTCCGGGCCGGCCTGCACACGGTGTGCGCCGCGCCGATCGGCCCGGCGACGAAGATGTCCGAGCCGCTGCGGCTCAAGTGCGCGCCGGTCACCGTCGGCGCTGCGGGCAAGGCGAAGCTGGAGCTGGTCGTGCCGGCGGCGTGGGTGGAGGCGAAGTAGCCTGTACGCGGGGCCCCGCGGGCGGCACAGTGAGGCCGTGACCGTCTTGCAGGTGCAGCTCCTGACCTTCCCGGGGTGTCCAAACGCCGAGCCCACCCGCGCCGCGCTGCGCGAGGCATTGCAGCGGCTCGCGCTGCCGCTGGAGGTCGAGGAGATCGATCTGACCGCGCCCGGCACGCCGGCGGAGCTGCGCGGATGGCCCTCGCCGACGATCCTCGTCGACGGGGCCGACCTGGAGGGCCAGGGCCGCACCGGCGAGGCGCAGAGTTGCCGGCTGTACGGAGGGCGGGGCGGCGCGCCGTCGGTCGAGCAGATCGAGCGCCGGCTCGCCGCGCGGTTCGGCCGCTAACGGACGGACCGCAGCGCGACGAGCACGCGCGAGAGGAACGCCCGTTGCTCGTCCGTCAGCGGCTCGTAGAGCGACAGGTCGGCGTCCCCCGTGCCCTGCCGATCGAGCGCGGCGTTCGCGAGCGAGGCGCGCTGCGCCTTGTCGAGCCGATGCCACACGTCGAGCGTCGCGAGCTCGCCGGGCGTGGGCGCGTTGTGGATCGGGTCGGGGTGATCGAACGGCTCCGAGTACAGCGTGCGCCGCAGCTCGTCCGCGAGCTCCTGCGCGCGTGTCTCCGACGCGAACTTCCGTTTCACCCGCGACGCCTTCGGATCGACGATCTGGAGGTGGCCGATCTCGTGGAGCAGGACGTCGTACAGCAAGAACCGACGAACCGCCCACGGCGGCCACTGGCCTTGCTTGGGCGCGCCAAACTCTTCAGGTGATTGCCCGCCGTGCAGATAGTGTCCGAGGCTCACTCGGATCGGCAGCACCGATGCGAGGTTGATGTCTCGACGTCCACGGGTCGATACCGCTCCGAGCTCCTTCGCGTCGGAGCTGCGGTGTTGAAAGGTGTCTCGAAGCCGCTCGCGATAGGTCGCGGGAACCCGCTCGACGACCAGATCGATCTCGCGCCAGTTGAGGTAGCTGACGAGATCCTGGGTCGCTCGCGTCGCGCGCTTCGGATCGCGGGCCTTGCCGCTCGATCGAGAGCCCGTTTGGTAGCGAGGGCGCTCCGGGCCGCGCAGCAACTCGGTGAACCGCGAGTAGTCCGTGGCCATCGACGAGGGCCCGACCAGGAAGACATCCACATGCAGATCGTTCTCTTCGAACAACGCGGCTCGTGAGTCCGATAGCCAGTCCTCGAGCGAGATGCGCGATGGCTCGGCGTCATCCCACAACTCCACGGCTTCCAATCGCGCCAATCGCTCGTGTGGCCAGATCGGAATCCCCTTTTCGCCTGCGGGATTACAGCTGACGACCCAACCGCCTTCGGAGCGCAGGGTCCACAGCTCGCCGTGCTCGCGGATCTTGTTGATCGCGTACGCGTACCGGGCCTTCACGCTCAACGCGAGCACCCGGTGCAGCTCTTCGTCACCCAACGTCCAGGACATCGCAAGACCCCCAGTGGCGCGCTGCGAGATAGCGTCGCTCACGGCGCGGGGGAGTCAAGTCCTTTGTCGACTCTGCGCGCAGGGAGACACCGGAGCACGACGAGATCGCGACGAGATCACGAGCACACACCCCTCGCGCGATCCTGCGCGACGCGGCGACGGGATGCATAGACTGCAACCGTGGCGAGCCCGCACGAGGAGGTCATCGCGATCGAGGTGTTCACCCTCGCGATCACCGAGCTGTGGCGCCGGCTGCCGGATCTGCCTCCGTTCGTGCACGGTGACACCGAGCACCCGCACGCGTGGTTCCTGCTCGAGTCCGGACTCGAGCAGTGTACGTGCACTCGGATCCGGGTCGGCCCACACGCGATCCCGTACGAGCAAGTGCGAGGTGTGTGGGAATCGTACTTGGCCGAGCCACTCGTGGCGTACGCCCGCGACATGGCGGAGCAGGGGTGGTGTCCGTCCTTCCGCATTCGAGACCTGCTCTGGGTGGTCGACAAGGACTGCGAGCGCCGCCAGGCCGACGGCCTGCCGTGCGAATGCCGGCGCTACGCGGGCGACGTCCGGACCCTTTGGGCGATCGACCCGGAGTGCAAGCGCCGCCAGGACGCCGGCCTGCCGTGCCGCTGCGTGCGCTGGTACGGCGGCCACTGGGAGCCCAGCAGCCGCCTCTGCGAGTGGGCCGACGCCCACGGGCCGCGTGATGGATTCGACCTGTGTTTCGGTGGAGGTTAAGGGATTGAACCCTTGACTCTCGGCTTGCAAAGCGGAGGAACAACGAGGAATCGGCGAGTTGGCGAGAGTTGAAGAGTGGTGCCTAGAGTTGATTCCTCGACGGAAGTGGGTGCTGTGGCCACTCGAGCAAAGCAGTCCAGTCCCGAGACCCTCGGTTTTGTGTGACTCGAGATGGCCGGCGGTGACCTCTGCTCGACTGGCGTCGAGCGCGATACTCGCGGCGCCACCCATCCGGGTACGTGGTGCGAGCGCGACGAGCGTCCCCGCGCTCGTGTGCGAGGCATGGGAACTCCTCGTCGAGATCGACCCCGGCGTACGCGATCTCGTTCGTCGTGGCATCGTCCGCGCCGAGCCGCTCACCGACGACGAGGCCCGCGCGCACCTCGCCGAGGTCGGTCGGATGCGGCCGCCTGCGACGAGCGAGAAGCTGGCGGCCAAGCGGCGCGCGCTCCAACGCGGACCCGCCGACGGAGGCCGAGTCCAAGGCCAAGCTCCGCAAGCGTCGCCTCCGCAACGCAAGCCAGGGCTAGATCCCGTGCTGGCAGGTCAAATCGCCGATCACCTCGGCGGATATCCGGTCCGGCCTGGGAGGGCCCGCGGAGAGCGGCAGCGTTTCGCAACCGCGGCGCCGGGTCCGAGAAATGGGTTACTCGGCGGGTGCAGGTGGCTCTGCGTCCGGCAGGGCTTGGAGCGCGCCGCTGATCCGATCGGCGAAGCCCTCGATGCCGAACGCCTCGACGATGTCGTCCATCATTAGAATCAGCGCCGACGCTGCCAAGTCGATGGGCCTCGTATCGGGGAGCTGACGCCCGAACCTGATGTGGTCCACGGTGCCGTCGGCCCGCCGCACGAGCGTGTACTCGAGCGTCTGCGGTCCTGAGTGGCTCGCGGCGCACATGTCCGCGTACAGCAGCTCGTACATCCGAACGTAGTGCCGACGGGTTGCCTCGTTCCCACGCACGTGCCGCGCCCGCCAGCCGACGCCGCGGCGCTCGCGCTCGCCGACGCCAGCCCAGCTGAACTCCGACGCCGGATCGTTGCCGATGTACGCCTCGGCGCGCTCCTCCAACACCCGCATCGCATCTTGGTCGACGTTGCCATCGTGCAGCGCGGCGATCGCGCGTGCGAGTTCTCGGTCACGCACGTCGGCGTAGCCCGTGAAGCGCGGGACGAGCGTGGCTGGATCGCTCGCGATGTACCCAAGGTCGATCGTTAGCTCGACGATCGTTCGCGCCACGGTCATCGCATCGCCGACGAGCCCGCGCTGCGCCAGCTCCACCACACTGATCAACGACTGCGCTGCGCGCGCCAGCATGGTGGCCGCGAGGCCACCAAACTCTGTTTGTAGGGCAATCGCTGCGTCCGAGACAGCGTCGGCGAGCGCGATACTCTCGTTCGCGGCGTTGACCGTCGCGTGCATGTGCGCCTGAAGCGCCGCATTGGGGGCGGTTGGAGTCGCCATGGGTGGGCCTTTGGTCACGCGACGCGGACCCTCGCAACACGCACGAACACGACGTCCCTCCACTTCTCGACGGTGTACTGCTGCGCCGCCGCGAACGCTTCGTTGCTCGTGCTGAAGTCCCGCGGATGCGATGAGTTCTGCCGCTCACCGCCCACTACGACGGTCCAGGTGTAGCGGTCGTCGGTGCGAAGGATCTCGATCTCATCGGTGCGCGGTTCCTCGCCCGCTGGTCCGTCCCAAGGAGCCCCCGCCTGGAGCAGCTCGATAGCCTCGCTGCGCTCGAGAGGCACTGCTACGATCCTTCCGAGGTCGATAACGTGGCCGGATGCCGGCTCGGGGTTCGGTTCCGTGATCACCGCTTCGAATCCGAGCAGCTGCCTCGGGCCGTAGTTCGGATCCCACGCAGCCACAATCCTGGTGTGGATGCCGTGGCAAGCGTCCCGCTTCATCGCTGCGAGCACGCGCGTAACTTCGGTCTTCCCCATGCCGCCCTCCTGAATAGTGCCTGGTCGTGTCGCCCCGTCACCCCGCGGCGCCGATCTCCGGGTCCTAGGTGGGCCCTAGGAGCGTCGCCGCCATGCTAACTACGTGGAGGTTAAGGGGATTGAACCCTTGACCCTCGGCTTGCAAAGCCGATGCTCTCCCGCTGAGCTAAACCCCCGATCGAGGAGCATCAACTAGCGCGGCGGCGAGCGCGCGTCAAGGGGCCGGCCTGTAGCCCTCGCCGCCGGCCGTGCCGGCTCGATCGATCGTCCGCCTGCGAGGACGCGCCGGCACGGCGCCTGCCGATTCATATGTTCAGTGGTCGGGGCTCCTCTCGTGACGCTGCGAGAGCTGCCTCGCTCCCGTTCGGCCGTGAACCGTCGCGATAGGTCACACGAGCAACCTGGTGAGTCAGACTGGCTCGCGATGGTCGCACATACCAAGGACTGCATATGCGCTCGATGTGGCGCGGCTCCGCGTTCCTCGACTTCGGGTATCGATTGCCAGACTGCATCTGGGCATTTGCCCGTCTCGAAACGCGCAGCGCGGAATAGCGAGAGCTTCGCCGAGTTGGGCGAGCGGCGTTTCGTGCGTGGGCTGCTCCCCGTGAAGCTCGAGGGACGGCGAGGAGTTTCGATACGGCATCTGCCCCGAGGCCGAGTGCCACGCCGCGATCGAGAGTCTGGCGGATTTGGCGGGCGCTGCACGCGCGACACCTGGCCTCCGCAATCGCGCATAGCTCGTTGTTGCGATGCCGTGGACTGCGCATGAGGCGCGATGAGCTGATGGGCTGTGCGTGTTGGATATGCAGGCACGTTGGGGTGTCGTTGGATCGCCAGTGAAATGACGATTATGAGCATTCGTGCTCAGCCGTCCTGGGCAATCTGAACCCGCACGTTCGCGGGTCGCGAACGTCAGTCGATACCTGCAGAGCCGGTCCTGGTCGAACCAGTGACTCGAATTCGAGCTTCATCTGAATGCAGATCTGGCAGCGTCAGGTGATGCCGCTTCGTGACGTGACATGGGCATCATTCGTCGAAAGCAGAAAGTGATCGCAATTCGAAATGTGACTTGCGCTGCTATCGCACACAGGGATGTTTAAGTGATCTTCGTTTCTGCGTGACATTCACCTCATTCAACTGCGTTCATTCGAGTGAGTGTGATTACGATTTCGGCATCGACAGAAACATCAATGCTGTGACTGTTCCTGTTGATTTCGTGTGATACCGCTCATAACGAAGTTGAGATCACAGCATCTACTCTTCGGCCGGGCGGTCGAGTCCGATATCCGACGCGCATTCATCAATGCGGTCCGGCTGCCGCCATCGGACGCCGCGCTGGGAGACTCGGGATATTCGCTGCGTGGCAGTGGGCCGAGCGCCATCACCTGCTCGCTGGGCTCGCCGGAAGCGGTGTTTGGCGAGGTAGTGCGGCTGAGCCCGGCGGTGGTCTGGGTGATACCGCGAGGTTTGGTGACTCACGCCTACACTGCCACACTGTCCGTCTTCCTCGAGGGCCGCGGCGTCACGATAGGACCTCTGACAGCGGCGCTCATCCGTAGAGGGGAAATGGTGGGTTCGCCGGTGGGCTTCCAGTTGTCGGGAGTGACGGTGGAGCAGGGCCGGCAGATTCTCTCCCTGCTGGCGGACGCTCGCCGCGAGGGCGTGGCGGTGCCCGTGGCGCCGGCGCCACCGGTGCAGGACTCGATCGAACAGGCCGACCGGATCCACTCGATGCTCGCGGCCCTCGGCGCCTCGGGCAACCAGGGTGTGCTGCGCCGGCTGGGCCACTCGATGAGCCACTCGGTGCGCGTCGTGCTGGAGCGCGTCGACTCGAAGACATCACAGCTCGAGTGGCGCACGGGCGAGCCGGTCGCCGGCGCGAGCGCGGGGTGGGGCGAGGCGCCCTACGGCGTAGACCTCATTGGCTACAACAGCGCATATCGCTTGCGGCTGGACGAGGGGGCCGCGCTTGGCGATCGCCTGGTCACCCCGCTGCCGGAGCGCATTTCCCGCCTACGCCATCGCTGGCATCGGCGCGTCCCCGCCCCCGCGGGCGTGCGGGCGCGCTTCCATCACCCGGTCTGGCGCGAGCTGGGCGAGCTGCAGCGCGATGTGGTGGACCTGTCGTTCTCGGGCCTGGGCATCCGCTGCGAGACCGAAGACCTGGTGTTTCCGGGACTCGCGCCACTCCACATCGAGCTGGAGACGGGTGACGGACAGACGCTGACCCTGCGCGGAGAGATTCGCCACGTCAGCCCTCGCGCGGACGGACACCTGCTGTGTGGCCTGAGCGTGCAGCCGAGCTCCGCGGACGAGGCGCGCTGGGTGCGCTTCGTGGCGCAGGCGGCGTCCCCTGCCACGCGCACCAGCGAGCACGAGGCGGAAGGGCTGTGGGACGTGTTCACGCTCTCCGGCTTCCTCGACCTGGCGGGCAAGCCCGCCGCGGAGTTCGAGCACGTTCGGCTGGCCTGCCAGGACATGGCGAAGCGCGGCCCGGAGAGCCCGCAGCTGTTCTGCCAGGTGGTGTGGCCGTCGGAGCGTGGGCTCGAGGCGACGTTCTCCTCGCTGAAGGCCTACCGCCACGGGTGGCTCCTGCACCAGCTCGCCAAGCGCCCCGGCAAGCCTTCGATCCCCGTGCAGCGGGGGCAGATCCTGCGCGACCTGTACCTGCGCGTCTGCGAGCATCCGCAGAGCGACCCGGACTTCCGCTGGCTGGTGTCGTACGTGGAGTCCCTCAGTCCGTGGATCGCGAAGGCGCACCTGCGCTACGCCGAGCGGCAGCTGGAGACGGGCCAGGGCCTGGCGTTCACTCGCCAGGTCCGGATGCTGGACGTGTTCACGCACGAGCCGACGGGCCGCAGCCACGACGGGATCGAGATCGGGCTCGCCACGTCCGAGGAGCTGACGCTGCTGGCGGCCGAGATCGCGCGTACGCGCCCGGCCTGCTACGTGGACGCGCTGGACTTCTCTCGGGAGCGCATCGACCTGCGCCCGATCCAGGCGCGCTGGGCCGAGCTGGGCTTCGAGCGCGAGCGAGCGATCCTGGTCGCCCGGCGCTGCGGTGTGCCGGTGGCCGCGACGGTGCTGGAGCTCGGGCAGCGGGGCACGAACGTGTACCGCCTGATGGACATGAGCCGCCTGTTCTCGCTGAACGAAGCAGGCCCCGCCACCTACGTCGCCTTGGTGGACGCCGCGCGGCGCTGGTACGCCGCGCGCGGCCGCACGTCGTTTCATTTCCTGTGTGAGGACGACGGGGACTACGTGCAGGAGGCCGGCATTCACGGAGGGCCTTCGCCCTTCCTGTGGATCATCTCCTCGCAGCTGATTCCCGACTTCCTCGAATACATCCACGAGCTGACCCACAGCCCTCGCTAACACGCCTGGAGGTACGGATATGAGCAAGCAACTTGTCGAGCAGCACTATGTTCCCCACGTGGTCGAGGCGCGCGCGCGCCTCCAATCCGCCCCTGCCTTGAAGAAGCTGCTGGATCCGAATGTGGATCCAGCGCTCGTGGAGGGGTTCCTCATCCAGTTCAACTCGATGGGCGTGTACATGACGGAGCCGGTGGACGGCTGGATTCGCCGCGCCGGCGAGGCCACGGTGAAGGTCGGCCTCCAGGAGGTGGGCGAGAAGCTCATCACCCACGCCAAGCACGAGGAGGGCCACCACCTCATGATGATCGAGGACTCCAAGAGCCTGGTGGCTCGGTGGAACGCCAAGCGCGGCGCCCAGCTGGATGCCACCGCGCTGATCAACCAGGCGCCCACGCCGGCGATGGTCGAGTACCACAAGATCCACGAGGACACGATCGCGGGGCCGATGCCCGCCGCCCAGGTAGCCATCGAGTACGAGATCGAGAACCTGTCGGTCGTGTTCGCGCCCGGGCTGATGGCGCAGGCCAAGCGCGTGTGCGGCGAAGACATCTTCGAGGCGATGTCGTTCATCGACGAGCACGCGAAGATCGACGTGGGTCACACCGCGCTCAACGAGTCGATGCTGGACAGGTTGCTGACCCAGGTGCCCGAGCACGCCGAGGTCCTCGGCAGGACGGGAGCGCAGGCGCTCGATATCTACCTGCGCTTCCTGAGCGACTGCGTCGAGCGCGCCGAGGGGCTGCTCGAGTCTGCCGCCGCGGCCTGATCGCAGCTACCGATACGGCTCGGTGAGCCGCGCGATCTGCCGCAAGATCTCCTCCTCGCGCCCGACGACGCGCACCGCCGACGACAGGTCGCCGTAGTGCATCTCGAGGCACGACAGCAGCAGCGCCCGGATCGCCGGCTCGTCGGGCGCGAAGGGCAGGGTGCTCTCGGCGTACAGCGCCTCGAGCGCGCGCTCCTTGTCCGCGGCCCATTGCTGGAGCTGGGCCTCGGTCCACTCGCCGCGGCGGATCGCCTTGAGCTGCTCGCGGTGGCGCTCGAGATCGAGGTCGTGCTCGCCGAGGATCATCTCCACCTCGAGCAGCAGCCGCACGACGTGATACGCGAACTTCACGTCGTAGCCGTGCTGCTCGACGAGCTCGAGGCGCTTGCCGCGCGCGGTCTTGGTGTGGATCTTGTGGAGCTGGCCGTACGCGTAGCCCTTGAACTTGTGCCACGCGCCCTTGTGCAGGAACTGGTGGCGGTGCTCGCGGATCCGCTCGCCGATCGCGGTCGATGACAGCACGCAGCGGCGCGGCGTGAACAGCGCGTCGAGCACGTTGGGGTTGTTCTCCATCGCGAGCTGGAAGAACCGCACGATCGAGAACACCTGGAAGTCCCACTGCTTGCCGAGCGCCTCGATGTGGTGCTGATGCCACTGCTCGAATCGCTCGAGCGGCGTGCCGAAGCCGGGGATCTCGCCGGCGAGGTGTGGGAACACGAGCTCCTTGGGCGGCAAGCAGACGCCGTACACGTCGGAGTCCGAGGCCCCGCTCGACACGCCGTAGGCGTCCGACCCCATGATGGTCTCGAAGCACAGATTGTCGGGCAGCCACGAGGGAGGCGAGCAGGCGGCGCCGGCGTCGAGCACCTTGCGAAGGCTCATGGCTCCTCGGTAACACACTCGCGGTGAGGCTGCGCCGGCCCGCCGGTGGCTGACCCGCCGGCGGCTGGCTCCGGTGGTACATCGCGTGCTCGCCCAGCGAGTATGACCACGTCAACCTACTCGCCTGCGCAGCTGGTCGAGGCGCTCCACTGTGCCTTCGGCGACCACCACGCGCGCGCGGTCCACGCCAAGGGCATCGTGCTCGCCGGAACCTTTCAGCCGGATCCTCGCGCCGCGGAGCTCACCGTGGCGGCGCACCTGCAGCGTGCGCCGAGCGCCGTGGTGGTCCGGTTCACCGACTTCACCGGGATTCCCGAGATCCCCGACGACGTCGGAGCTGCCAATCCACGCGGCTTCGCGATCCGGTTCGAGATGCCGGAGGGCGGAACCACCGACATCGTCGCGCACTCCTTCGATGGCTTTCCCGCGGCAACCTCCGACGAATTCCGCGAGCTGCTGGTGGCGGTCGGCGCGAGCGGCGATGGCGCGCCGCATCCGACCCCGCTCGAGAAGTTCCTCGATACCCATCCGATCGCGCGGACGTTTCTGACCACGCAGAAGACGCCGGCGAGCTACGCGACGATCTCGTACTTCGGCGTCAACGCGTTCCGGTTCACGAACGCGAGCGGGGACTCGCGGCACGTGCGCTACCAGGTCCTGCCGGAGCGCGAGCGGCTGCTCTCCGCGGGCGAGCTCGCTCACCGCGGCCCGAACTACCTGCGCGACGAGATCGCGGCGCGGGTGGCCCGTGGGCGGATCCGGTTCTCGCTGGTCGCGCAGCTCGCCGAGCCGGGCGACGCGATCGCCGATCCATCGATCGCGTGGCCGGCGTCGCGCACGAAGGTCCCGCTGGGCGTCGTCGAGCTGACGGAGCTGGCCGCGAACACCGCCGAGCAGGACCGCGCGCTGGGGTTCGCGCCGAGCGCGGTGCCGCGTGGCATCGAGCCGGCGGATCCGATGCTCGCGGTGCGGGCGCGCGCATACCCGATCTCGGTCGGCGAGCGGCAATAGGCTACTCGAGGCAGCGCGTGCTCCGGGCCAGCGCGTAGCTGGTGCCGCTGCGCGGCAGCGAGAACAGGACGATCTCGTCGGCGGAGCGCTGGACCACGCTGAACGACGTCGCGTCGCCGGACGACGCGTCGACCGCGCGCAAGGTCGACGGCTCACCGGAGGGCAGCGGGACGAGCTGGATCGCGTCACCGGTGGCGGACACCGCGATCGCGGCGGGCCGCTCGCCGCTCACCATCGCGAGCGGGCGGCTGGCGATCGACGTCGGTTGCCAGGCGCCGAACGTGGTCCCGGAAAACGTGGTGTAGCCGAGGTCGGTGAGCACGCCGAGCTGGCTCGGCGTCGAGGCCAGCGTGCACCAGCGAGCGGTGTCGGGGCTGGGATGGATATCGCCATCGACGTCGATCGCGGGGTGGTTGCCGGTGGTCAGCAAGCAGGTGACCGCGCCGCTGCCGCGCAGCAGCCCATCCTGGGCGCTCGAGATCGAGCTCTCGAACTTCTCGATGTCGCGCCACGCGCCGTCCGTGGTGCGGCGGACCTCGGTGTACGCGGAGAAGCTCTGGCCATAGATGTGGACGACGCCGTCGGGGGACTGCAGGGCGACCAGCCGGCCCTCCCGGACCGAGAGATCCTGTGCGGAGTCCTGCTCGGCGACGCCCTCGCACGCGAGCTTCGCGGTGCCGCCGGACCCGGCCTTGGTGTACGCGACGCAGCGCCGCCCGTCGACGGTGAGCGGGACGACCCGGATCGCGTTGAAGTCGGCGATCCCGGTGAGCAGCTTGGTGCGCTCGCCGCCCTCGTCGGGGATCACGAGGTCACCGCCGGTGCCGTTGCTGCGGTGCTCGAGCAACGCCCACGCGCCGCGCTCGTCCGCGGCGGCGCCGCGCATGACATAGGTGGCGGAGGGATCGAGCTCCACCCTCTGGTCCGATGACTGGCAGCGCGCGCCGGGATCCCCACCGTCGGGGGACAGCGATTCGTCGTCGGAGGAACACGCCGCGAGGGCCAACAACACCACGGTCTTGCGAAGCATGGCGTGACCGGCCAGCAACCGACATGCCACGCGTGGCCTCGGGCCACGCGCGCGCATTCGTGAACCGTGGTTGACGAGGTGTGGCGCGCCGGCCGTGCAGCTTCGACTACGGCCCGCCGCGGATCACGAGGTCGCGCCAGTGCGCGAGCGCGCTCGGGTCACGCAGCGCGTCGTCGAGCAGCCCGGGCGGGGGTGGGGCGAGCTCGGCGAGCCGGCGCAGCGCGCGCTCGCGGTGGGGCGGGTCGATCACCGCGAGGTTCACCAGGGTGATCGCGTCCTCGGGTCCCGCGGCGGCGAGCAGCGCGTCGACCGCGCCGGGCCGGCCTTCGAGCTGCGCGGCGGCGGCGGCCTCGATGGCATCGGACGCGCCGTCGGTGATCGGCAGCCCGGGGTGGCGGCCGGGGGCGATCGCGGCGTGGGTGCCGGCGGGCGCGACGACGACGGCGCCGGTCGGGGTCTCGAGCTCGACGAGGCCGGTGAGCACCCGCAGCCAGCCGGAGCCGTCGGCGGCGATGTCCATGGTGTACTCGCAGCCGAGGTCGACGACCTTGGCGGCCGGGGTGGTGACGGCAAACATGCGCGGAGGTGCGACCACGAACGCGTGCAGGTGGCCGCGCTCGAGGTGCAGCTGGTGGTGCTGCTGATCGGTGCGGTCGAGGCGGATCCGGGTCTGCGGGCCGAGCCGCGCGTTGCCGATCCGGGCGATCTCGAGCCGGGCCTCGTGCGCGCCGGTGTCGAGCGTGGCGCCGACGGGCAACACGCCGGACGGCATCGCGGCGCCAGCACACGCGACGTCGCCGCCGTGCGCCTGGAACGCGAACCCGGACGCGCCGGTGCACGCGACGGGGCCGGGCTCCGCGCGCCGGCGCCACGCGATCGCGAGCACGACCACGGCGACGATCGCCGCGGCGGCGAGCGCGGCCCCGATCGCGATCCGCCGGCGCGGGCGGGGCCGGGCGAGCCGTGGGGCGCCGAGCGGCGCGTCGAGGCGGAGCGGCGCGTCGTGGCGGAGTGGCGCGAGCAGCAGCTCGAGCGGCTCGACCTCGGGATCGGGCGCGCCCGATCGATCCCAGAGATAGTCGTCGCGATCAGCCGGCATCCGAGACCTCCTCGCGCGCGGCGATCCCGAGCCGCTCGCGCAACAGCTTCATGCCGCGGTGCAAGTTGACCCGCACCGAGCCGGGCGACAGGCCGGTCTGCTCGGCGATCTCGGGGCCGGTGAGGCCCTCGACGAGCCGCAGGATCAAGGTCTCCTGGTAGGCCTCGGGCAGCGCGCGCAGCGCGGCGAGCACCTGCGCGACCTCGGCGCGGCGGGGCGCCGTCACGGGGACCTCCGCCAGCTCGGCGACCGGCCGCTGGGTGCGCGCGTGGTCGATCGCGCGGTGGCGCGCGATCTGGAGCAGCCAGCCGGGGAACGCCTCCGGATCCACGAGCTGGGGCAGGCGCTCGAGCGCGACGGCGAACACCTCCTGCACGAGATCCGCGGCGTCGCGGTACGGGGCGCGCGCGAGCACGACGCCGTGTACGGCGCGCGAGAACCGGCGATAGAGCTCGGCGAACGCCGCCCGATCGCCGCGCCGCGCCGCGCCGACCACCGCTGCGAGGTCCTCCACATCGCTACTGTACCGAGACACGAGCCGCCACGACCCAAGGACGGGCCAGCCGGCGAAGTGTTAACGCGCGCGGCGGTTGTTAACGCTCGCGCGGCTGCCTCGTCCTGGCTCGCAAAGGAGCTGATATGAAGATCTCTGCATCGTCTGGGCTGTGGTTCGGGTTGCTGGTCGGCGCGTGCGGGAGCGGAGGGGCCACCCAGGAGCGCGCGGCGTATCCGCTGTGCGATCGCGCGGGCGCGCCGGCGTGTGGC
The DNA here is from genome assembly GCA_051952595.1 of Kofleriaceae bacterium. GTDB lineage: Bacteria > Myxococcota_A > Polyangia > Haliangiales > Haliangiaceae > JABFXX01. The sequence continues at coordinate 18,154 of JBQCJR010001000.1, read as the reverse complement.
AACGTGGGGCAGGTCGGCCGGCGGGAGGCGCCGGCGGTGAACCCGCCCCGCGAGGTGCGGCCGCCGATCGTCCAGGCGTCGATCGAGGGATCGGCGCCGGCGCGCGGCACGCTGCTCTCGGCGCCGCCGGCGAGCGGGCCCGCCGCGACGCCGCTGATCGATCGCGCGAGCGCGCCGGCGTGTGGCAACGTGATGTCCAAGCGCGGCGGTCGGCCGTGTGACCCCGAGCCGGTGCGCACGGCCGAGGCAGCCGCGAGCGGCGCCGCCGTCGCGGAGGCGCGGTGACCGAGCGCCAGCTCGAGCTGGACTGGCTCGGCGGGGCGGCGGAGCGCCGGTTGCGCCAGAGCCGGCCGGGCTTCGACGACCTGCCGTGGGGATCGTTCGATCTGTCGCGGCTCGATCCCGAGGATCCGGAGCTGGTGGCATCGCGCGCGACGTGGACCAACGGCGTGTTCACGGAGTACGCGAGCGCGGCGGCGTTCAGCGCGTTCAACCTGGCGCTGCTCGAGTGCCAGGCGCCGATCGATCTGTGCGCCGCGGCGGCGGACTTCGCGGTCGACGAGCTGGTGCACGTGGCGCTGGTCTCGCGGCTGGTGATGGCGATGGGCGGCGCGACGCCGTACGTCGCGGACCTCTCGCGGATCGCGCCGGTGAGCTCGCCGCTGCCGCCCCGGCTCCGCGCGGCCGAGCTGGCGATCAAGGTCTCGTGCGTCGGCGAGTCGCTGAGCCTGCCGGCGCTGACCGCGTCGCACCGCGGGGCCGGGCATCCACTGGCGCGCGCGGTGCTCGATCGCTTGCGCCATGACGAGGGGCCCCACGCGGCGATCGGCTACTGGTTCCTGGCGTGGGCCGAGCCGTGGCTGACGCCCGGGGACCGCGAGCTGCTCGGCCGGATCGCGAGCGAGGCGGTCGCGGTGTACGCGCCGCTGTGGCGCGATGCGCCGCCGGACCAGACGGTGGCGGATCGCGACGGCCCGGTCGGCTACCGCGCGTACATGGAGCGCGCGGTCGAGGAGCGGATCGTGGCGCGGCTCGCCCGGCACGGCATCGCGTGCAGCGCCGGGCCGGCGGCTACTGGGTGAGCCGGACGAGCGTGGCGGCCACCGCGAGCGCGAGCGCGAGCACCGCCCACAGCACGGCGAAGGTGACCGGCTGCGCCTCGTCGCTCGGCGCGTGGAACATCAGGCCGGCGCAGCGCGCGCGCTCGCTCGGCGGCGGCTCGACGGGGGATGGCTCGCCGGGGGGTGGCTCGCTGGGGGATGAGTGGCTCATCGGTACGGCCCTCCGTCGCGCGGCTGGTTGCGCACGGGCGTGCCGCGCACGCGGCTCAGGTTTGCGGAGCAGAGCAGCGCGCCATCGATGATCGCCTCGTCGAGGTTGCAGCGCTCGAGGTTCGCCTCGGAGAAGTCGGCGCGGGTGAGGTTCGCGCGGCGAAGATCGGTGCGCTCGACGTTCGATCCGGTGAACGTGGCTTCGGTGAGCTCGGCGCCGCGGAAGTCGCAGCGCACGAGGTTCGAGGCCGAGAAGTTGGCGCGCGCGAGCTGGGCGTTGCGCAGCACCGCGTGCTCGAGGTTGGAGCGGAGGAACACCGCGGCCTCGCCGCGCGCGCGCTCGAGCACCACGCTCTCGAGGTTGGCGCGCGCGAACCTCGCGTGCTCCACGACCGCGCCGAGCAGATCCGCGTGCTCGAGGTTCGCCCCGTCGAAGATCGCGCGGGCCGCTCGCACCTCGGTGAGGCTCGCGCTCTCGAGGTTCGCGCCGCGCAGCGAGGCGCCGGAGAGATCGGCGCGCGCGAAGTCCGCGCCCTCGCAGTTGGTGCCATCGAGCACCGCGCCGACCAGGCTGGCATCGGCGAAACACGCATCCTCGAGGTCGATCCGCTTGAGGTTCGCACCGTCGAGCTGCGCGCCGGACAAGTCGATCTGGCGCTCCAGCGCGTGGACCACCGCGATCCACACCTCGGTCGCGGCCGGATCGACGAACAGCGTGTGGCCATCGCGGTGGCGGATCTCGTACGGCATGGCTCGCAATCTACGCGCAGGCGACGGGTTCGCCGATGGCCGCGCGCGCCAGATCGATTTGCCGCACGCGCCACAACGAGCGGTCGGGTGGTGGTCCGCTAGGATGTGCCTCGATGCCGCGACCCGCGCGAGAACCACCGTCGCCCTCGGCGATGGTGCCGGCGCTGCTGCGGTTCCTCGGCGCGCGTGGCGCCGACGCCGCGGCGGTCGCGGCGCGGTTCTCGCTACCGGTGGGCGCGGCCGAGCTCGACGAGATCCCGGTCGTGCCCTCCCTGATCGGGGAGCTGCTCGACGCCGCGGCTGATCTGCTCGGCGAGCCCCACCTCGCGTTGCGGTTGCCGGCCGAGCTGCCGCTGCGCCGCTACGACGTCGTGGAGCTGGCGCTCCGCTCGAGCCCCACGTTGCGCGACGGGCTCGCCACCGCCGCGCGCCACGCGGCCGTGGTGCATCCGCAGCTCGCGTTCGCGCTCGACGAGCAGGGCGACGAGGCGGTGTGGTCGCAGCGGACGCCGCGCCACCCCCGCGGGATCGGCCGCCACGTGCACGAGTACGGTTTGGCCTACGCGCTCGTGCACGCACGCGCCGGGCTCGCGGCGGGGTTCTCTCCGGTGCGGGTGTGGTTCGCACACGCGCGGCCACGCTCGCTCGCGCCGCTGCACCGGCTGTTCGGCACCGAGGAGCTCGCGTTCGGCGCGCCCGACAGCGGGTTCGCGTTCGCGCGCCGCTGGCTCGACGCCCCGCTGCGCGGCGGCGATCCACGCCTGCTCGCGACGGTGGAGGCGCTGGTGCGCGCGCGCCCGGAGGCCGCATCATCATCGACGGCGCTCGCGCCGCGGGTCGCCGCGCAGCTGCGCGCGGGCTCGCTCGCCGAGGTCGGCGCCGACGCGATCGCCGCGGGGCTGCACATGAGCGCGCGGACGCTCCAGCGCCGGCTCGAGGCCGAGGGCACGACGTTCTCCGACGTGCTCGACGAGACCCGCGAGGCGCTCGCCCGCGAGCTGCTCGCCGATCCGGAGCTGCCGCTCGCGGAGATCGCCGATCGGGTCGGGTTCGCGGACCTCGCGACGTTCAGCCGCGCGTTCAAGCGCTGGACCGGCAAGCCGCCGGGGCTGTTCCGGCGCTCGTAGCGCGGCTCGCCCGGCGGTGGTGACCTGCCGCGGCTGGTACGCTCGGCGGCATCGTGACCCCGCGCGTCCCTCTCTGGATCGGCTGGTGGGCCGCACTGGCCGTGATCTCGGTCTGGCTCGCCGGGTGCGCCGGGGCGCCGCAGTGCCCGCTCGCGCCGCGCACGCCGAGCGGCGCGCCGTTCCTGTGGCGGGTGCAGAAGGCCCCCGGCGGCCCGGTGGTCTGGCTCTACGGCACGTTCCACAACGGGCACGCCCAGGTGCCGCCGTCGGCGCGCCGCGCCCTCGAGCGCGCGACACACTTCGTCTCGGAGCTCGGCGACACCGATCCCCATCCGGACCGCCTGCGCGAGCTCGCCAGGATCGATCGAGGCAAGGGCCTCGATCAGCGGCTGCCGTTCGACGACTGGTACGACCTGCGCGACGCGCTGCGCGGCGTGGTGAAGGAGGACGAGCTCAAGCGCGCGCGGCCGTGGTTCGCGATGTCGCAGCTGACGCGCACGATGGCGCCGTCGCCGCGCCCCACGATGGACGTCGCGCTGGCCGAGCGCGCCCGCGCGCGTGGGATCGCCGTCGAGGCGCTCGAGACCTGGGACGAGCAGCTCGTGGCGCTGGATGCCGCGGTCCAGATTCCGGACCTCGCGCAGGCGATCCACGCGCGCAAGGACATGCGCTGCTCGGTCGAGCGCATCCTCGGCGCGTACGCCGCCGGCGATCTCGAGGCGATGCAGCGGCTGCTCGGCGTCGCGCAGTCCGAGACCTTGCTCGCCGCGCGCAACCGGCTGTGGCTGCCCAAGCTCGAGCGCCACTTCGCCGAGGGCGAGACCTTCGTCGCGGTCGGCGTCAGCCACCTGGCCGGCGAGTCCGGCCTGCCCGCGATGTTCGCGCGCGCGGGCTACGTGGTCGAGCGGGCGAGCCCGTAGCGGCTACGCGGGCGCCGCGCAGCGCTCCACCAGCTGCGCGATCGCCGCCTCGGCGGGTGCGCTCCACTGCTGATCTCGCCCGCGGATCGCGAGGCTGCCCTCGGCGAGCTCGCGGTCGCCGAGCACGGCCACGAACGGGATGCCGAGCTGGTGGGCATCGCGGATGCGGCGGCCGAGGGTGGCCTGCTCGCCGGCGATCCGCACGCGCAGGCCGGCGCGCACCATCCCGGCGGCGAGCTCGGCGGCGCGCGCCTCGTGGGCGGGGCCGACCGGCGCGATCGCGACCTGCTCGGGCGCGAGCCACGCGGGGAGCTGCGCGCCGTGGTGCTCGAGCAGGATCCCGAGGAACCGCTCGATCGATCCGAACAGCGCGCGATGCAGCATCACGACGTGGCGGCGCTCGCCGCCGGGCTCGACGTACCGCACGTCGAACCGCTGCGGCATCACGAAGTCGAGCTGGATGGTGCCGCACTGCCACGGCCGTCCGCGCCGATCGCGGAGCACGAACTCGAGCTTGGGCCCGTAGATCGCGCCGCCGCCGGGCTGGATCTCGCACGGCAGGCCGAGCGCGCCGACGATCTCCGAGAGCTCGCGCTCGGCGCGGTCCCACCACGCGTCGTCGCCGAGGCGCTGCTCGGGGCGGAGCGACAGCGCGACCGACACCTCGTCGAAGCCGAACTGGCGATAGAACGCCGGCAGCTCGCGACAGAACCGCTCGACCTCGGCGGCGACCTGGTCATCGGCGCAGAACACGTGGCCATCGTCCTGGGTGAACTGGCGCAGCCGCATCAGACCGTGCAGGGTGCCGCTGGCCTCGTCGCGGTGGACCAGCCCGAGCTCGGCGATCCGCAGGGGCAGGTCGCGCCACGAAGGCGCGCCGCGCTTGACCAGCTGGATGTGGCCCGGGCAGCTCACCGGCTTGAGCGCACACGCATCGGCGCCCTCACCAAGCGCGAACATCGCGCCGGCGAACGCGTCCCAGTGACCGCTGCGCTCCCAGATCGGGCGGCGGATCAGCTGCGGAGTGCGCACTTCCTGATAGCCACCGGCCCGCACGTGGGCGCGGGCGGCGTCCTCGAGCAGGCGGTAGAGCGCCCAGCCGCGCGGGTGCCAGAACACCATGCCGGGCGCCTCGTCCTGGAAGTGATACAGGTCGAGCTGGCCGGCGAGGGCGCGGTGGTCGTCGGGGGGAAGGATCGATACGGCGGGGTCTTGCATCGCGAATCTCCGTGGTCGGTGCCAGCGGACGGGCGATGCAGAGTCACGACGCAGCGCCCGGCCGGTTGGCGGGCGGTGGTCGTGTCGAGGTTGGTCAGCCAGCGCGCACGACGAGCCACCCGCGAGGAGCGGTCGTCGTCGTCGTGAGGCGCGCGCGGCAGGGCACGATGAAAGAACCCTAGATCGCGCGCCGGAGCGGCGCAACGGGAGTCCTCCCGAGGTGCGGGTCGACTGGCCTGGCTACTCGAGTAGCTGGCGACGATAGGTCCGGCCTATCGCGGCGCAAGCTCGCGAGATCCGGCGCGCGCCGAGCGGCACGTCGTGTGCTCCGCCGGCGCACATGCGCAAGCTCGTGTGCAGTGTGCTGGTGGCGATCTCGGCGAGCACCTTCGTCGCCGGGTGCGACGACGACGAGATGTCTCCGGACGAGGAGTGGGGCATGGAGGGCCCGATGACGCCGACCCCGCCGCCGGGGAAGGAAGACTCGGAGTACCGCCGCGGCATCCTGGTGAACACCGATACCTCGCGGACCCAGGTGTGGACCGCCCGCCATCGCTGGGAGGACACCGACACCGCGGCGGCCAAGCTCGCCGGGATGGCGTGGCCGGCCAACAGCGGGCTGACCTGGGATCAGAAGTACGCGCGCTGGATCGACTCGCTCGGGTTCATTCCCTCGGTCGACCACTACTCGACCACCGTCCAGCTGACGACGCCGTGGGGCAAGACCCTGGCGTCGCCGATGCTCGAGTGCGCCGAGCTCGCGCTGTTCCTCCGGATCTCGTTCGCGGCCTGGTACGAGCTGCCGCTGTTCTTCGAGGCGCAGGACTCGCAAGGCCGCCGGGTCTACTTCGGCCACAACGGCGTGCGCACGGCGACCGGCCGCTACGCCCAGACGCCGGAGTTCGCGATCAAGTACAAGGACCACACCAAGACCTACGCGGCGGGCGGGGCGTGGCCGACCGACGCGGCGCTGCGCGCCAAGCGGATCGCGGGTGGCACCGACGACCAGCCGATGATCGCCGCGGACGCGCACTTCGGCGCGTACCTCGACGAGCTGCATCTCAACAAGCGCGTCGGATACTTCACCGTGCTCGCGCTCGACTACCTCGGCTCGGTCAACCTCGCGGATCCGGCGAACGCGTACAACATCGCGCCGGACAGCCTGCGCGCCGGCGACATCCTGATCGAGCGCTGGCAGCGCTCCGGGATCGGCCACACCCTGGTGGTCAAGGAGGTCGACGAGCTGCCGGGCGGGAGCCGGGATGCGATCACGATCTCGGGCTCGATGCCGCGCCGCCAGGGCGTGCGCCAGTCGGGCACCGCGTCGAAGGGCTACTTCACCAGCGCGTACACCGGCGGGCAGGGCACGAACTCCGATGGCGACGAGTACGCGCGCCTCGGCGGCGGCGCCAAGCGGTTCCGGGTGACCAAGAACATCGGCGGCTACTGGACCAACACGTGGATGGCCGCCGACGAGGCGAGCTGGATCAACTCCACCGACTCCGCGCGGATCGCCGCGCGGCCGGCGCGGTTCGAGCAGATGCTCGGCCAGGTGTCGCCGGGCCAGCAGCGCGCCGAGCTGCTCCAGCAGATCGCCGACGCGCGCCACCACCTGGCGCAGTACCCGGCCTCGTGCTCGGCGCGCGAGCGGCGCGAGCAGGCGTTCAGCGCGCTGTACGAGCTGTCGGAGCGCGCGTTCGGCCAGTCGACCGGGCAGGTCGACGCGGCGTACCGCAAGCTCGAGGACTACGTGTTCGGCGCGCTCGAGTACGGCCAGTCCAAGACCTGCTGCTGGAACTCGTCGACGGCGGCGATGCACGACATCGTGATGGACCGCGCGCGCGCCGAGCAGCCGGCGGGCCGCTGCATCGAGCCCACGGTGTTCAAGTCGCACAGCGATGGCTACCAGCGGTGGGCGAGCCACGCGGCGTCGATCGGCCGCGGCGCCGAGTGGCGGGCGTGGAGCGAGGACGAGCCGTGCACGCAGCGCAACGTGCCGGCCGATGTGGAGGCGACGGCGCAGGCGGTCCCGTACTGCTCGCTCGCCGGCGGGAGCGACCCGGGTCCGGCGTGCACCGACGCGTTCGAGCCGAACAACTCGCGCGCCACGGCGCGCCCGGCCTCCGGGACGATCGACGGGCTGCGGATCTGCGCGAGCGACGACGACTGGTTCACGTTCCCGGCGGGCGGCACGGTGCGGATCGAGTTCGCCCACACCGCCGGTGACCTCGACATCACGGCGCACGACGCGAGCGGCGCGCAGGTCGCCGTCAGCCAGAGCACCAACGACCGCGAGCAGGTCGTGGTGCCGCCGGGCGGCTCGATCCGCGTGTACGGCTACGCCGGCGCGCAGAACACGTACCGCTTGATCGCGCCGTAGCGCGGCCGCCTGCTCGCTCCTCCGGAGCGCGCCGCGGGAGGGCGTTGCCGCCCGAGGTGCGTGACCTACGCTGGTGGAGCGCTGGGGAGGCGGGACATGAGCACGCAAGAACAACAGCTCGCGCGGCTTCGAGGTTTCAACGAGAGCGTGCGCGCCGCGGACCGCGGGCTCGCCGAGGAGCTCGCCGGGCGATTCGAGTCGCAGGAGCTGGGGCGCCCGATGACAGTGGCGCTCGCCGAGGAGACGATCGTGATGCGCCGGCAGCGACCGGTGCTCGCGATCCAGGACGGCGAGACCACGCTGCAGTTTCGCGAGACCGAGGACAGCGAGCTCTGGAGGGAGCGGCTGGTGCGCGCGAGGCCGTACCTCGCGCCGGCGATCGCGGCGGTCGGCCGGGTCGATCTGCAGCACAACCCCGACTTCGAGTGGGTCGGCACTGGGTGGCTGGTCGACCGCGACATCCTCGTCACGAACCGCCACGTCGCGAACACGTTCGCCCGGCGGGTGGGCGGCGAGATCCGGTTCCGCGCCGGCAGCGGTGGCCAGGCGATGGCCGCGGAGATCGACTTCTTGCACGAGCTCGATCGCACCGCCACGCGCGCGTTCCGGCTGGTCCGCGTCCTCCACATCGAGGACGAGGACGGCCCCGATCTGTCGTTCCTTCGCGTCGAGCAGACGAAGGGCCCGCTCGCGACGCCGATCCGGCTGTCGAGCCGCGCCGCGGCGCCGAGCGCGATCGTCGCGACGATCGGCTATCCAGCGTACGACAGCCGGATCCCCGAGCCGGCGCTGATGGAGCGGATCTACGGCAGCGTCTACAACCTGAAGCGGCTGGCGCCCGGCGCGATCACCGACGTGGACGCCGAGTGCATCCTCCACAACTGCACCACCCTGGGCGGCAACTCGGGCTCGGTGGTCCTCGATCTGGAGACCGGCGAGGCGCTCGGGTTGCACTTCAGCGGCCGGTTCCTGCTCGCGAACTACGCGGTGCGGGCCGACATCGTGAAGCAGCGGCTCGACGCGCTGAGATCCGGCACGCTCGGGCCGCGCCGCGAGCGCGCCCAGGTGCCCGCGGGCGATGGCGCGGCGCGTGCGACGCGGGTGGAGCAGGCGGTCGCGCCGGCCGCGGGCGGCGCGGCGAGCGTCTCGATCCCGCTCGTGGTGACGGTGTCGCTCGGCGACGGGGCGCAGCCGGTGACCGCGGTGCGCGCGCCGGAGCCCGCCGTGGTCCCGAGCAGCGACGACGAGGTCGCCGCGGAGGCGCCGATCGCCGACTACCGCGATCGCGAGGGCTACCGCGCGGACTTCCTCGGGCGGTCGTTCCCCGTCGAGTTGCCCGAGATCCGCCGCGACGTCGAAGACGTGCTGGTGTTCGGCGACGACCAGACCGTGCTCGCGTACGAGCACTTCTCGGTGGTGATGAGCAAGGACCGGCGGGTCTGCCGCTTCAGCGCGTGCAACGTGGATGGCGCGCAGTCGCGCAACACCAAGCGCGCGGCGTGGCGCTGCGATCCGCGGATCCCGCGAACCGCCCAGATCCTGCGCGAGTGCTACGGCGGCCCGCCGAAGTTCAGCCGCGGCCACATGACCCGCCGCCAGGACCCGGCGTGGGGGACGCCGGTCGCCGCGCGCCGCGGCAACGAGGACTCGATGCACGTGACCAACACGGTGCCGCAGATGCAGACGTTCAACTCGCCGATCTGGCTCGGCCTCGAGGACTACGCGCTGCAGCACGCGCGCGAGGACGACATGAAGATCTCGGTGTTCACCGGCCCGTACTTCGACGCGCGCGATCCGGTGCGCTACGGCGTCCAGATCCCGCTGGTGTTCTGGAAGATCATCGCGTTCCTGCACGACGAGACCGGCGCGCTGTCCGCGACGGGCTACGAGATGTCGCAGGAGGCGCTGCTCGAGCCCGAGTTCGTGTTCGGCAACTACCGCTCGGTGCAGCTGAACGCGACGACGCAGGTGCCGATCGCGTCGATCGAGGACCGCGCGGGGCTCGGCTTCGGCGAGTTGGCCCGCCGCGATCCGATGGCGGGCGAGCGGATCGACGGCGGCCGGGTGCCGCTCAGCGCACTGGAGCAGATCCGGTTCGTCTAGCCATGTCGGTCATCGACGTCTTGCCGTTCCCGTTTCACGACCCGATGGGACAGCAACTGTGGCGCGTGATGGCCGGCCTGTTCCCGGTGCCGCTGGACGCGATCGCGTTCGCCGAGCGCTTCGAGGTCGATCGGCTCGATCTGCCGCCGAACCTGTCGCCGCGGCAGCTCTGGCACGTGCTGCTCGAGCAGACCGCGATCAAGGGCACGACCCGCGACCTGGTGGCGAGCGCGCTCGAGCAGAACCCGCGCAGCCCACACGCCGGGTTCCTGCGCGCGCTGATCGATCATCGGACGTGTCCGGTGAGCCCCGAGCCGGTGTCCGGGTTCGATCCGGGGGTCACCGAGCCCGAGGCGCTGCTGTTCACCGAGGATCTGACGATGGCGGTGGGCGAGGTGCCGAACCTCGTGGCGACGCTCGTGCGCCTGCACGCGCTGACCCCGGCGGTGTGCCTGCTGCGGGTGCGCAACGCGTACGGCTCGTTCTTCGGCACCGGCTGCAAGATCGGTCCGGACTGGGTGCTCACCGCCGAGCACGTGGTGTCGCCGGGCAACGAGCGCGCCGTCGAGGTGCACGTCGACTTCGGGTTCGATGTGGACGCCTCGGGCGCCAGCCGCGACGTCGTCCACCTGGTCGGCGATCCGGCGTCGATCGTCGGCGCGCGCGACCACGACTGGGCCGTCCTCCGGGTCCCCGGCATGGATCCGGCGTGGCCGGCGCTCGAGCTCGCGAGCGCGCCGGCGCCGAAGGAGGGCGACCTCGCCTACATCGTGCAGCACCCGGAGGGCCATCGGATGCGGCTCGGCTTCGTGCGCAACCGGGTCACCGCGGTGACCGACGACTACGTGCAGTACCTCACCGATACCCAGCCGGGCTCCTCGGGCGCGCCGGTGTTCGATGGCGCCGGCCGGCTGATCGCGCTGCACCACCGCGGCGGCACGCCGACCCAGTACCTCGGCAAGGCGCCGCTGACCAAGAACCAGGGCGTGCGCATCAGCCAGATCTACGCTGGCCTGGTGGCGAACGGGATCCTGCGCCGAGATGCGTGACCTGTTCGTCAAGATCCTGCTCCAGGTGGTGCGGTCGCCGCAGGACCTCCAGAACTTGGTCGATGGGATCACGCCGGGCACGTGGGACAAGGTCCCGTTCAACGCGACGCTGCGGAGCGCCGGGAACCTGATCGTGGATCTCGCGATCGCGGGCGGCTGGGCGCGGGAGCTCGCCGAGGCGCTGGCCCGGATCGCGCCGAGGAACGGCGACCTCGCGACGCTGCGGGCGCAGCTCCCGAGCGAGCCCACACCGACCGTCGAGGATCCGTTCGACGAGGTCCTGCTCGAGGGCGATCGGCCGTTCGCGAACCGGCGCGAGCTGCGCGTGCAGCTCAAGCGGCTGTGCACGGGCGATGGAACGGTGCTGCTCGTCCGGGGCGCGCCGCAGACCGGCAAGTCGTTCTCGTTCTATCTCGCGCAGCACGGCGCGCGCCGGCGCGGCTACATCACCAGCCGGTTCGAGGTGGTGCGCTACGTGCAGCCCGACGAGCTGGCGGCGGAGATCCTCGAGCGGATCGGCGTGGACATGCCGCTGCGCGAGAAGGGGCTCGAGTCCGCCGCGCGGTGGGCGGGCGACAAGCTCGCGGCCCAGGTGCGGAGCGCGATCGAGGAGCGTGGCCTGCCGCGCCTGTTCGTGTTCGACGAGTTCCCGGTCGCGCCGCTGCCGCCCGAGACGGTGAGCTTCATCGCGCGGCTCGCCCAGTACGCCGACGAGGAGCTGCGGCCGTGGCTGCGCCTGTTGCTGATCCAGTTCCCGGGCCAGCTGCCGGGCAGCCTCGGTCAGATCGCCGAGTGCGAGGAGGCGCATCCGTTCACCGGCACGGACATGCTGTTCGTGCTCCAGCAGGTCGCGAAGGCGCGCGGGTGGAGCGTCAGCGAGCGCGCGCTGCAGGCCGAGATCCTGGCGCTCGATGGCCAGCCGGCGATCAAGCTGCGGGACCGGTTCCTGTTCCTGCGCCGCGCGATCCGCCAGCTGGCGAGTCGAGGCGCGCCGTGATCGTGCTGTCCGCGGAGAGCGAGCGCGAGCTCGCCGACGCGCTCGCGCAGGCGTTCACGCCGGAGGATCTGGATCGCAAGGTGGCCGATCCGCTCGGGGTGCCGGCGGCCGAGCGCAGCGGTGCGCGCGACGTCCGGGAGCGCGCGGCCGCGCTGGTCCGGTGGGCGAGTGGCAGCGATCGCGTGGAGGCCCTGCTGAGCGCCGCGCTGCGCGGCAACCCGAGCAGCCCGCGGCTCCGGCGGCTCAACGAAGCGGTGGGCCTGTTGCCTGCGACGAGCGCGCTCGCCGAGGTCCTGCGCGAGGTGCTGCCGCCCGGCGGCGAGCGCGCGTGGCTGCGTGGGCTCGCCGAGGCGCAGCGGCGGGTGTGCCGGATCCACGCGGTGTCCGGCGACGAGGGCACGGGCTTCCTCGTCGGGCCCGACCAGGTCATGACCCACGCCGCGGTGCTCGGCGCGGCCGACCCGGCGGCGATCACCCGCGCGCAGGTCGAGGTCGCGTTCGAGGACGCGGCGCTCGGGCTCGATCGCGCGCGGCCGGTCGTGATCGCGATCGGTGAGCTCGTGGTGCTCCGGCTCGAGCGCGCGGCGGGGCGCGAGGCCGCGCTGCCGGCGGCCGAGGTCGCGGTGCGGTCGCGCGGCTGGATCGCGCCGCCGGTCGCCGATCCGGTCGCGGGCAGCCCGCTCGTCGTCGTGCAGTTCCACCGCGGCGCGCCCGTGGTCACCGCCGATCCTCACGGCCACCGAGGGCGGGAGGGCAGGGCGATCCGCCACCGGACCGCCACGCGATCCGGATCGACCGGCGCGCCGTGCTTCGACGAGCAGTGGCGGCTGGTCGGCATGCACGCGGGCGGGGACGGCCCCGGGCACCACGCCGGCATGGCGGCCTCGGCGATCGTCGAGGAGCTGCGCGCGGCGGGGTTCGGGTGGGACGCCTCCAGCGGCGTGTCTCCGGAGGCGCGGCGCGAGCCGGAGGGCTCCGGTGCGCTCGACGAGGCGGTGCGGGGCATCGCGAGCGCGGTGGGCGCGACCGACGACGCGTGGAGCGTGGAGGTCGAGGATCTGGAGCTGCCGCTCGACGAGCGCTGGGCCTGGGCGGAGGCCGCCGCGACCCACGCGAGCTTCGATCCGGAGGCGCTCGCGCCGTGGGGCGTGGCGTCGCCGGCCTCGCGGGTCGCGCTGCTGCTCGAGAGCTCCCAGACGCGTGGCCCGCGCTGGGTGATCTCGGAGCGGCTGCGCGCGGCGGCGCTGCGCCGGCTGGCCGACCGGGGCGAGCTCTCCGTGGCGCGCGCGGCGAACCCTACCGACGCGTCGGATCCACTCGACGTGCTGCTCGGCGAGCTGATCGAGGGGCGCGCGTCGCGGCTCGGCGAGCCGCGGGATCCCGCGGGGCTACGCAGGCAGCTCACCGCGGTCGAGTGGCTGCACGGCATCGTGGCGCCGCGGCCGGATCTCGCCGTCCTCCGCGCCGCGCTCGAGCGCGCGATGCTGCTCGAGCCGTTCCGCCACCTGACGCGCGGCTTCTTCGCCGGGCGCGAGCCCGAGCTGGCGCGGCTCGCCGGCTACGCGAACGGGGCCGGTGGTCCGCCGGTGTTCATCCACGGGCCCGGCGGCATGGGCAAGTCGGCGCTGCTCGCGCGGTTCGTGCTCGCGCACGCGGACCACGATCCGATGGATCCTGCGCGGTGGCGCCCGTTCGTGTACCTCGACTTCGATCGCGCCGAGCTCGACGCCACGGATCGGGTCGGCGTGGTGCTCGCGATCGTGCGCCAGCTCGGGCCGCAGCTGCCGGAGCTCGCCGAGCGCGCGCACCAGCTCGTCGAGCGCTGGTCGCGGCGGGCGCGCGGCCCCGCCGAGCCGCTGCACCGGCGACCACCGAGCTCGCCGGATCCACTCGCGCAGGTGCTCGACGACGTGGCGGCGCTGCTCGGCGCACTCGCGGCGCCGACCGCGCTCGTGCTCGATACGCTGGAGGAGGTGCAGTTCGTCAGCCCGGACGCGATCGGGCCGCTGATCGAGCTGGTCACCGAGCTGCGCCGCCGCATCCCGCGGCTCCGGCCGATCCTGGCCGGCCGGGTCGAGGTCACCGAGGGCGTCGCGCCGATGGAGCTGGGGCCGCTCGCGCCCGCGGCGGCGGAGGCGCTGCTCGACAACGAGCTGCCACCCGCGGTCGTGGCGAGGCCGGACCTGGTGACCAAGCTGCTCGAGATCGTCGGGCGCAACCCGCTGTCGCTACAGCTCGCGGCGCAGCTGCTGCGGCGCGAGGCCGGCGACCCCGCGGCGGTGATCGAGGAGCTCGGCGAGCAGCTGCGCCACCGCGTGTGCGACGCGATCGTGCAGGGCCGGCTGTACGAGCGCATCCTCGGGCACATCCACGATGGCCGGGTCGCGGCGCTCGCGTATCCGGGCCTGGTGCTCCGGCGGATCACCTGGGTGCTGATCCGCGACGTGCTCGCGCGGCCCTGTGGGCTCGGCGAGCTGGACGAGCCGGCGGCCCGCGAGCTGTTCGGCGCGCTGGCGCGCGAGGTCGCGCTGGTTCGCCAGGGGCGCGACGCCGGCGAGCTGGAGCTGCGTCCGGAGCTGCGGCGGATCGTGCGCGAGGACTTCGCGAACGACCCGAGGAGCGCGGCGCGGCGCGCGGCGATCCACGCGGCCGCGGTCGAGCACTACGCGCGGCGCGCGACGCTCGCGGATCGCGCCGAGGAGATCTATCACCGGCTCGCGCTCGATCAGGATCCCGAGGAGGTGGACCGGCGCTGGCTCGCCGGGATCGAGCCGCTGCTGCGCGACGCGGTCGCCGAGCTGCCGCCGCGCGGCGCCTCGTACCTCGCGAACCGCGTCGGTGGGCTGGTCGACGAGGCGCGGATCTCGCGCGCCGGTCCGCTCGACTGGGAGGCGTGGGTGCACCGGCGGGCGGAGGATCTGATCAGCTTCGGCTGGCCGGCCAAGGCGCTCGCGTTGCTCGCGAGCCGCGCCGAGCGCCTGCCGGCGAGCCGCCTCCACTACGTCGAGAGCGTCGCGCGACGGATGCTGCCCGATCCGGACCTCGCCGGGGCCGAGGTCGCGGCCCAGCGCGCGGTCGCCGCGGCGCACGCGAGCGCGAACACCGGCGAGCTGCGCGACGCGCTCGAGGAGGTGGTGCAGGTCCGCCGGCTGCGCGGCGATCCCGCCGGCGTGCTGCGCGCCCTGGCCGAGCTCGGCGATCTCGGCGACGCGCTCGGCGATGATCTGGTGCTCCTGCAATCGGAGGTCGAGGCGCTCGAGGTCCCGCCCGCGCCCGAGGTCGACCGCGCGCAGTTCACCCAGCGCGCGGTGCGCGTGTTCGGCCGGCTGTCCGACGAGCTGGTCGCGAAGTCGCCGGAGCTGTCGCGGCGGGTCGCCGCGCAGGTCGGCGCCGAGGATCCCGCCACGCTGCGGCGGGTGATCCGGGTCGTCGGGACCGGCGCGCTCGACGACGAGGCCGCATCGGGGCTGCGCGGGGTGCTCGCCGAGTGGGAGCGCGCGAACCCGGAGATCGGCGCGCTGGTCCCCGCCGCGGGCACCTCGCCGCGCGAGGTCGCGAGCGCCGCGCGCTACCTGCTCGATCACCGCACGCTCGACGAGGCGACCGCGGCGCTGTTCGCGGGCTGGCTCGGATCCGTGGTCGTGCCGCGACGAGGCGCCGGGCGGCCGGGAGCGCGCACCGGCAGCGCCCTCAAGCGCCGCGCGGTCCAGGAGCTCCTGGACACCGGGCGGTTCGCGCCGCACCTCGCCGCGGGGGCGGATCACGAGGTGCCCGACGTGCCGCTCGATCGGGAGTGGCTCGCCGAGATCCAGGAGCGGCGCCAGTGGCTCGCGGCGAGCCCCGAGACCGAGCTGCCGCTGTACCAGGAGCTGTACCGAGATCGCCGGCTGACCGAGCAGGACGTGGACGGCGTGCTCGAGACGATGGAGCAGGTGGTCGCGCGGCCGGAGGCGCTCTACGACGCGCTTCAGGGGCCGCCGGCGCTCGGCGCGCTCGCCGGCATCGACCGCTGCGTGTGGAAGCTCGCCGAGCAGTTCCCGACCCGGCCCGTCACCGCCGAGCAGCAGGCCCAGGTCGACGCGCTGCGCGCGCGCTACCCGCTCGGCGACGCCGAGATCAACCCCAACGAGCACCACCTCGAGCTATGCGATCCGTGGTGGTGGCGGCTGATCCGGGACGGCGCCGTCGAGACCTCGCAGCTGTGGCCGCGCCGGCTGGCGCCGTTCATCGAGCACGGCCCGGGGCGCACCTTCCTCTATCAGTGCCCCGAGCGGATCGAGAAGGTCGCGCTGCTCTCCGACCTCGGTGTGGGCCGGTACCCCTCGCAGTGCATCGCGAACCAGCTCGACGCACGCGCGTACCCCTACGTGTTCCACCTCGGCGAGCTGTCCGGCGATCCGCGGCTGATCGATCGGCTACTGGGCCGGAGCGTGCTGTTCCGGGTGCCCGGCAGCCTCGATCTCTATCGCGGCGGCGTCGCCTACCAGACGTACCTCGAGACCGAGCTCGCGAGCCAGCGCGTCCTCCAGCAGGGCAGCTACTTCTGCATGCGGTTTCCTCGCCACCAGGTCGTCGGGATCGATGTCGACTGGAACGGGCCCAGGCGCTTCCAGCGCCAGCAGAGCAGGGACTGGCTGACCGAGGTCCTCGACACCGGCCGCGCCCTCGCGCTGACCACGATCTTGCTCACGAACCGCGCGCCGTTCCGCTATGGCGCGCCGAGCGCCGCGGCGCTGCACGACGACCTGCGCCCGTGGAGCGACCACGGGGACCTCGATCTGTGGTTCTGGGGGGAGGACCCGTACGGCGCGCTGTTCGATCGCGACGTCGACAAGGCGCCGTTCATCGGCAGCTGCATCGGCCACGGAGGCTTTCCGGGCCGCACGCAGGCGGCCGGCGAGCCGAGCTACGTGTCACCCACGTGGGTCGAGCTCGCGCCGCGGTTCCCGGCGGAGACCGGCCTGCGCCCGGACCTCGGCAACAACGGCTGGGTCGAGCTCACGATGCTCGACAGCGGTGGCGTCGAGCTGCTCTATCTCGACTGGCTCGGCGATCGCAGGTTCTGGGCCCGCTACGAGCACGTGCAGACCCAGCCGATGGCGACCCACCTCGGGCTGGTCGCGTCGAAGGCGTTCGAGCGCGGCTCGCTCAGCCGAGCAGCTTCGCGGTCATCGTGATCGGCACCGCGGCGAGCGCGCGCGACACCGGGCAGCCCTTCTTCGCGGCGTCGGCCAGCTCCTGGAACTTCGCCGCGTCGACGCCGGGCACGGTGCCCTTCACGTCGAGCGAGATCCCGGTGATCGTCCAGCCGGCGTCCTGCTTGTCCATCTGCACGGTCGCGAGGGTCTCGAGCTGGGTCGGCTCGTGGCCGGCGTTGGTGAGCTGGAAGCTGAGCGCCATGGTGAAGCAGCTCGCGTGCGCCGCGGCGATCAGCTCCTCGGGGTTGGTGCCCGCCTTGCCGTCCTCGGACGCGAACCGGGTGTTGAACCCGTAGGGCTGATCCCGGAGCGCCCCGGAGAGCGTGGTGATCGTGCCGGTCCCCTTGGGGCCATTGCCGCGCCATACCGCCGTGCTGGTTCGCTTCAACATGTGTCCTCCTGTGCGGCGGTATAGCGCGGGTTCGCGGCGCGCGGGCTGCGGCTCAGCCGGGGTAGCAGAGGCCTTCGGTCGCGGGCACGCCGCCCGAGCAGGTGCACGTCGATCCGACGCACTCGATGCCGGTCGTGCACGAGCAGATCTGGCCGGCGTCGCAGCTCCCGCGCTGGCCGAGCACCTGCTCGCACTCCGCTCGGCCGTTGCAGCACACCGGGCCGCGGCACTTGCCGTGATCGACGCCCTGGATCCGCGTGCCGACGCAGCGCAGCCCGCTCTCGCAGATGTGGGTTCCCGCGCACTCGAACGAGCCGGCGCCGCTCGAGCTGTCGGGCTGGCACTTGCAGTCGCCGCCGAACTTGCCGCCGGTGGGTGTGCCGCTCGAGATCCCACACACCGTCCCGGTCTCCTCGAACAGGTCCATCAGATCGCTGCAGCTCGAGCCCTCGATGCACGACAGCTGCGCGGAGCTGGTCACCTTGGGGCACAGCGACGCGCACTCGGCGGTCGCGCGGTCGGGAGGGGCGCCGCACTGCTGGGCCTTGCTGGAGCACCGCGCGGCGCAATCGGGCGGAGGTCCCGACGCGTCGGGGCGATCGGACGACGAAGACGATCCACACGCCGCGAGCAGGAGCGCGGCGAGGGCGAGCAACGTGCAGGCGAGGGCGCGGTGGTGCTCCTCGATGCAGCACCCCACGGAGCGTTGCAGCGAAAAGCTCAGGCCTCGGCGAGCAGGCGCTCGAAGCT
>JBQCJR010000999.1:0-5215 GCA_051952595.1 Kofleriaceae bacterium | reverse complement strand
AGGATGAACACCGCGCCGACGGTGAGCGCGGCGAAGATCGCGAGGGTGAACCCGACGAACCGGATCAGCTGGCCGAGGTCCGCGACCAGCACGAACGCGCAGCCGAGCACGCCCTGGGCGATCACCGCGGCCATCGGCACGCCGCGCGCGTTGTGGCGGGCGAGCACCGCCGGCAGCGCGCGATCCTCGGCCATCGCGGCGTAGACGCGCGGCCCGGCCATCACCATCGCGCTGACCGCCGAGACCAGCGCGAGCGCGATCACCGAGGTGATCAGCCGGCCCGCGCTGTCGCCGAACAGCGCCTTGGCCGCCACGTCGCCGACCTCGAACACCGGCGCCGCCAGCACGTCGACCGGCACCGCGTAGAGGAACACCAGGTTGATCAGGACGTAGAGCACCATCACCACGCCGGTCCCGAGCAGCAGCGCGCGCGGGATCGTGCGCTCCGGACGCTCGACCTCGCCGGCGATGTACGCCGCCGCGTTCCAGCCCGAGTACGCGAAGCTCACGTACATGAGCGCGGTCGCGAACGCGACCGTGCCGACGTTCTCGAGCCCGCCGCCGCGGCTCGCGAGGTTGCTCCAGTCGCCCTCGCCGACCAGGAGGCCGCCGACGATGAACAGCACGATGAGCAGCACCTTCGCCGCGGTGAACACCGCCTGGACCCGGCCGCCGAGCCGCGCATCGAACGAGTGCAGCGCGGTGATCGCGAGGATCAGCGCGATCGCGACCGCCTGCTGCGCGCCCGTCGAGCCGAGCGCCGGCACCAGGGTCGCGAGGTAGCGCGCGAACGCGAGCGCCGCGACCGCGATCGGCGCCGAGAACCCGGCGGTCAGCGACACCCAGCCGCTCATGAACCCGACCGCCGGGTGATAGGCCTCGCGCAGGTAGACGTACTCGCCGCCGGCCTTCGGCATCATCGAGCCGAGCTCGGCGTACGCCGCCGCGCCGCACAGCGCGAGCACGCCGCCGATCACCCACGCGAGCAGGATCGTCGCCGGATCGTGCAGGCTCTGCGCCTGGAACCCGGTGCTCGTGAACACCCCGGTGCCGATCATGTTCGCGACGACGATCGCCGCGGTGACGCCCAGCCCGAGCCGGCGCTGTGGTGCCGTCACGGAGCGTCAGCCCGCGTGCATGTGGCGATCGAGGAACGCGAGCGCGTCGCGCCAGCACCGGCGCGCGGCCGGATTCCACACCAGGGCATGAAACGCATGGATGCCGCCCGGGTAATAGCGCGCCTCGCAGGGCACGCTAAGAGCCGCGAGTGCCTTTTCGAGGCGGCGGGTGTCGTCGAGCAGGGGGTCGCGCGTGCCAACCGGCGCGAAGAACGGAGGTAGTGCGCGATCGAACGACGGCGCATCCTCGAGCACGCGCAGCGGATCGGCGAGCGCGATCGCATCGGAGGCCCCCGGCGGATGGCCATGGAGGTACGACGCCGAGGCGTCGCGGATCATTCCGTCGATCCACCGCGGCAGCCGGCGGCGCGCCGCGAACCGCTCCGGCCGCGACACCTCGAGCAGCGCGCAGAACGGCATCACCGCCCGCGGCACGAGCCCGGTATCGAACACCGCGCGCGCCCACGGCTCGGCGCGCCGCTGACACGCGGCGAGCGTGAGCGCGGTCACCAGGTTGCCGCCCGCCGACTCGCCGGCCACCGCGACGCGCTCCGGATCTCCGCCGAGCTCGTCGATCCGGTGGGCCAGCCAGCGATACGCCGCGCAGGTGTCCTGGATCGCGGCGGGGTACGGGTGGCGCGGCGCGAGCCGGTAGCTGATGTTGACGACCAGGTAGCCGTAGCGCGCGAACACCAGGCCCATCAGCCAGTGGGTGTCCTTCGACAGCAGGTGGAACGCGCCGCCGTGCACGTAGAACACCACCGGCCACGGCTTCGGGCGGTGGACCGGACGATAGACGTCGAGCTGGTGCCACGTGGCGTCCGGGCCGTAGAGCACGTCGTGCTCGACCTCGATCCCGTGGCGGCGAGGCGACGCCGCCGGATGGAGCGCGCCGAGCGCGGCGAGCGACTCGAAGAACGTCGAGGCGACCGCGGAGCGTGCGAGCCGCCAGATCAGCTCGAGGCGCGCGCGCGTGGCAAGCGAGTGAGCTGCGGGAGCGGAGGCGGCGGTGGCGCGGCTCAAGGAAGTGCTTGCAAGGTTACCTTGACGGTGCGGCGCTGGCCCTGGTTCTCGAGCGTGACGTCGACCTCGTCTCCCACCTTGTGGTTGTCGAGCGCGCGGAACAGGTCGCTCGAGCGGTGCACCTCGGTGCCGTCGAGCTTCACGATCACGTCGCCGAGCGCCAGGCCCCCCGGCTCGTGGCGCGCCCCGGCGATCCCCGCCAGGTCCGCGGCCCCTCCCGGCGTAACGCCGAGGATCACGACGCCCTCGATCTTCTGCTGCTGCGCGATCTGATCGGACAGCACGTTGATGCCGAGGCCCGGGCGGGTGACCCGGCCGTGCTTGATCAGCTGCGGCACGATCGCGTTCACCGTGTCGACCGGCACCGCGAACCCGATGCCGGCGTTTGCGCCCGAGGGCGAGTAGATCGCGGTGTTGACGCCGATCAGCCGCCCCGCGCTATCGAGCAGCGGGCCGCCCGAGTTGCCCGGGTTGATCGAGGCGTCGGTCTGGATCACGTCGAAGATCGAGCGCTTGGTGACGCTCTTGATCTCGCGGCCGAGCCCCGAGATGACGCCGGTGGTCAGGGTCTGGTCGAGGCCGAACGGGTTGCCGATCGCGAGCACCTTCTGGCCGACGCGCAGGTCCGCGGACGTGCCGAGCGGCAGCGGCAGCAGCTTCGACGGCGGCGCCTCGATCCGCAGCACCGCGAGGTCCTTGTCCGGCGCGGTGCCGACGATCTTCGCCGGGTAGGTCGAGCCGTCGTTGAGCGTGACCGACGCGCGGTTGCCGAGCTGCACGACGTGGAAGTTGGTGACCACGTGGCCATCGGCGTCCCACAGGAACCCCGAGCCGGTGCCCTGCGGGATCTCGGTGACGTTGAGGGTCATCCGGTCGCGATGCGCCTCGAGGCTCGTGATGTGGACCACCGAGCGCGAGAACTTCTCGAACACGTCGATCGTCGCCTGCTCGTCGGCGCCGAGCTTGTCGTCGGGCCGCTGCGAGATCGGCCGAGGCTCGATCGACATGGTCGCCGGGCGCGCCGGATTGCGGCGCTGCTGGATCACGGTGAACACCAGCGCACCTGCGACGATCAGGAGCAGCACCGCGAGGATCTTGGTCATCCCGGATTCGCGGTACGGCGGTGGATGCTGTTCTCGACTCACGGGGTACAGCGAGTGTGACATGGCGACGCTCCTCTCGGGGCCTGCCAGCACAACCGGGCGCCGGATCGGGACATTCCTCGCCTACGGCTCGGATCGCTCAAGCCGGGCTGCGCCCGCCCCGTCCGCTGCGCGTCCGGCAGCCGCTACGCGGCAGGGATTCGATTCCTCGCCCCGGCCGGATCGATCCCCGAAGAACACGGTATCTCAGTCGTGGTGGTGGTGCGACGTGAGGAAGTGCTCCGCCTCGAGCGCCGCCATGCAGCCGGTGCCGGCCGCGGTGATCGCCTGGCGGTACTTCTTGTCCTGGCAGTCGCCCGCCGCGAACACGCCGACCACCGAGGTGTGGGTCGTGCCCGGCGTCGTGATCAGGTAGCCCTGCTCGTCGGTCGCGAGCTGGCCGCCGAGGAACGCGGTGTTCGGCACGTGGCCGATCGCGTAGAACAGCCCGGCCGCCGGGATCTCGCGCTCGACGTCGGTCTTGAGGTCGCGCACCCGCACGCTCTCGACGCCGCTGCCGCCGAGCACCTCGGTGACCCGGTGCGAGCGCAGGATCTCGATCTTCGGGTTCTTGAACGCGCGCTCCTGCATGATCGCCGACGCGCGGAACTCGTCGCGGCGGTGCACCAGGTACACCTTCGACGCGAACTTGGTGAGGAACCCGGCCTCCTCCATCGCCGAGTCGCCGCCGCCGACCACGAACAGCGGGCGGTTGCGGAACATCGGCAGCGCGCCGTCGCACACCGCGCACGCCGAGACGCCGCGCTGCCACAGCTCGCCGTCGCGGGTGCCCGGGATGTCATCGCGCTTGGCCGTGGCGCCGGTCGCGACGATCAGCGAGTGGGTCTCGCCCTCGCGCTCGTCCGTCCAGAACTTGAACGGGCGGCGCGACAGGTCGACCTTGTTCACCGTCTCGGTGAAGATCCGCGTGCCGAACCGCGCCGACTGCGCGCGGAACCGATCGCACAGCTCCTGGCCGAGAATGCCCTCGGGGAACCCGGGGAAGTTCTCCACGTCGGTCGTGGTCGTGAGCTGTCCGCCGGCGGCGATCCCGCCGGCCATGAAGCCCTCGAACAAGACCGGGTGCAGGTTCGCGCGCGCGGCATAGATCGCCGCGGTGTGTGCGGCCGGCCCGCTTCCGACGATCACGACGTTCTCCAGCTTCTCGAGCTTCTCGATCATGGCCGCTGGTGTGTAGCAAGCAGGTGCCGGTGGTTTCAATGCCGACGCGGCGAGGTAAGGGGATGTCGCCCTGGTGCTTGTCTCGGGCACGCTCGGTGGTGGATTCTTTGCCCATGGAGCTGGCCAGCCTGGCGCAACTCGAGCGCTCGCATCGCCGCTACGACGACGTGCTGGCCGGCCTGCTCGAGGCCGCGCGGCGCCTCGCCGCGGGCCGACCGGACGATGGCGATGTCGCGCTCGTGCACGAGGCCGTGGCGTTCTTCGAGCGCGCGGTGACCCGCCACTTCCTCGACGAGGAGGGCTCGGTGTTCCCGCGGCTGTCGACCCGCCGCCCCGAGCTCGCCGCCGAGCTGGCCGCGCTGTCGGCGGAGCATCCGGCGCAGGTCGAGATGCAGGTGGCGATCGCCACCGCCGCCCGCGACCTCGATGGCGAGGCGCGCCCGGCCGCCGGCAAGGCCCTGCTCGATGCCGCCGTGCGGCTCGCCGACGCACATCGCGACCACGTGGCGCGCGAGGACGACCTGTTCCGCGTCGCCGAGGCCGCGCTGACCGCCGAGGATGACGCGGAGATCGTCGCCGAGATGGAGACGCGGCGCGGCCGCGACGAGACCGGCGGTGGTGGCGGTGGCGGTGGTGGTGGTGGACGAGGCGGCGGTGGTGGCGGTGGCGGTGGTGGACGAGGCGGCGGCGGTGGACGAGGCGGCGGCGGTGGCGGTGGCCGAGGTGGCGGTGGCGGTGGCGGTGGTGGTG
>JBQCJR010000998.1:0-7942 GCA_051952595.1 Kofleriaceae bacterium | reverse complement strand
GACCCGGCTCGCCGTTCACCTCGCGGAACAGCTCCATCGCCTCCGCGCGGCCCTCCGCGCTCGGCGCGCCGCCGCGGCCACCCTCGCCGTTCGCCTCCCGGAACAGATCCATCGCTTCCGCGCGGCCCTCCGCGCTCGGCGCCGCCCCGCGGCCGTGGTCGCCATTGACCTCGCGGAACAGCTCCATCGCGGCGTTGCGACCGGCCGCGCTCGGCGCCGCGCCGCGGCCCTCGGCGTAGTGGCCGAACAGCTCGCGCGCGACCGGCCCCGGCACCACCAGCTCGGCGCCATCGTCGCCGCCGGCGGCATCACCGCCGGGATCTCCGCCACCGGCGCCACCACCGCCACCTCCGGCGTCCGGCGGAGACGGATCTCCCGCCAGCAGCTCGGCAGAACCCAACATGTCCGCGGCGCCACCCTCGGTCAGCTGATCGACGCGAGCGGCTCCAGCGAGCTCCGGGAGAACGCTATCCCCAAAACCCATGACGTCCACCAAGCATAAGTTGTTCGTTCATGGCGCTTCCACGGCTGGTGCCGCCTAGGGCCAGTAGTACGGTCTTTTCCCGGCGCACATTCCTCGCGTGGGATCTGGATCGCACCGGGGAGCACCTGGCCCTACATCGACCGTTGGTGGTCGTCCCGTGTTACTTCTCTCGCATGGTCGCGTGGACGCTGGTGCGCTTCGGCGCCGCCGCGCAGTTGATGGGGCACCCGGTCAAGGCGTCGCTTCCGTTCACGCGCTCGCTCGCCCCCGAGCTGCTCGCCCACTCCCGGGTCACGCTCGGCTCGGACCTCGATACGATCGGGCTCGGCACGCGCATCGCTCTCGCCGCCGATCCCGATGTGGTCGAGCGGGCCGCCACTGCGCTGCGCCTGCTCTCGGGTGGCAAGGCGGTCGCGTGGTGGCGACACCGGATCGTCGGCGCCACCCAGGTCGAGCTGGCGATGTACGCCCGGCCGACCAGCTTCGCGTTTTCATTCCAGCAACCGGTCGCCGGGCTCGCCGCGAGCGTGGCGCCACCACGCGCCCCGCTGCCCGAGGTCGCCGCCGAGCTCGCCAGCCGGCTCGGGCGGCTCGCCGAGCGGGTGGACCGGGTCACCGATGACTGGTCGCCGCTCGGCGTGCGCGTGCGGGCGGCCATCCCGACGGAGGACCCGGCGGAGATCACCACGCTGCTCGATCGCGCGCAGATCCCGGCGGCGCAGCGCAACTACTTCACCGACACCGCCGCGGTGTGGTCGCTGTGGAACCCACAGATGACCGCGCGGGTGGCGTTTGGAGAGGACCGCGTGATCGACGAGGTGGGCGTGACGTTCCGCGACGTGCCCGGCGAGCACCTGGTGCGCGCGTGGCGCACGTTCCAGCCGCGCGCCGAGTTCGCCCAGCGGATCGGCGCGTTCGTCGGCGCGATGGGCGTCGAGGTCGCCGAGCGGTTCGAGATCCGATTCCAGCGCACCGGCGAGCCGCAGCTCGAGGCGGTGTTCGCGCCGGCGGACCGCAGCCTCTAGTCGCTCGGCTCGACCCGCACCAGGTCGCCCGGCGCGCGTTCACGCGATCAGCGGCGCGGCCGCAGGATCAGGAACTCGACCCGGCGGTTCTTCGCCCACGCGCGCGGGGTGTTGCGTGGATCGATCGGGCGGGTCTCGCCGTAGCCCTGCGACTCGAGCCGCTTCGGATCGACCTTCTTGCGCACCAGGTACGCGACCACCGCGGCGGCGCGCCGGTCGGAGAGCTCGAGGTTGTACGCGTCGTCGCCGCGCTGATCGGTGTGGCCCGCGACCTCCACCAGCTCGACATCGGGGTTGCCCTGGAGCGCGGCGACCACGGCGTCGAGGATGGGGAACGAGTCCGCCTGGATGACCGCGCTGTTGTACTCGAAGTTGATCGGCTCGAGGATCTGGAACTCGCCGCCGGTCCGGATCACCGTGCCGTGGTCCGGACAGCCATCCTCGTCGTCGACGTTGTTGTACTCCTCGCGCTCGTTCGGGCACCGATCGTCCCGGTCGGGGATCCGATCGCCGTCGTTGTCGAGGTCGGGGCAGCCATCCTCGTCCTCCCAGCCATCGTCGTCCTCGGGCGCATCGGGGCACAGGTCGTCGACGTCGAGGATCCGATCGCCGTCGTTGTCGAGATCCGGGCAGCCGTCCTCGTCCTCGAACTGATCGAAGTCCTCCGGATCGTCGGGGCAGCGATCGAGCTCGTCGACGATCCCGTCGCCGTCGCGGTCACTCGGCCCGCGAGGCGAAAGGCCGCCGGCCTCGCGAGGCTGCTCGGCGTCCGGGAGCTGCGCGCCGTCGCGATCGCCGAGGCTCGGCTCGAACACGAGGCCGATGAACGCGCGCGCGTCCGGGCTGGCGCCATCGCCGCGGGCGAGCCCACGCCCCGCGCCGAGCGACAGGAACGAGCTGCGCGCGAGGTACAGCTTGACCCCGCCGAGCGCCTCGAGGGGCTGGTAGCGCTCGTGCGCCCCGAGCGGGATCGCGCCGAAGATCTCGCCGATCAGCTCGAACCGCCGCGGCGCGACCGCCCACGCGACGCCGAGCCCGACGGGCAACTCGGCGGACGCGGTGACCGTCTGGTGGGTGGGCGGCGAGCCCATCTCGCCGGCGTCGGTGAACGTGGTGGTCGAGCGCAGCCGGATCCCGCCGTTGAGCGCGACCCGCAGCCGGCCGCGCGCGAGCTCCTTGTCGACGATGCCGATCAGCTGCGGGACGATCGCCGCGTCGCCCAGGAACCGATCCGCCGGGCGCGCGGTGGGCAGGAACACGCTCGCGATCGCGCCGACCCCGACGGGCGCCCGGCTCGCCTTCACGAACCGCGTCTTCAGGTGCAGGCCGATGTTGCCGAGGCCCTGGCCATCGAGCCGGAAGTCGCGATCGTCGTTCGGGTCGCCGGGCGCGCCGAGATCGTCGGGGCCGCGATCGCCCGACAGGATCGACAGCGGCAACGACGCGCCGAGCTCGAGCTCGGCCGGCCCGACGCGCACGCCGACCGCGGCGATCTGCGTCGCGGTGATCACGTCGTCGACCGTGTAGCGGTGGCCGCCGTCCTCGAGCGCGAGCAGGCCGCGGCCCCACGCGAGCGCGCCGAGGCCAAACGACACGTCGCCGTGGCCGAGCGGCTGCGACGCATTGATCGTGAGATAGCCGCGCGAGTCGATCGCCGGGCGGAACGGATCGATCGGCAGGTTGCCGCCGGCCATCGCGGGCTGCGCGGCGGCCGGTGCGGCGGGCAGCAGGAGTGCGAGGGCGAGCGCAGGGAAGGCAGCAGCCAGGCGTGGCATGGGCGGTCCTCTCGCGAGCGGCGGCCGCGGTGGCGGTGCCGGCTCGCTGGTGGTGTCCGGATCGTGCCTGGACCCGCGGCGGCGGTTACACGCCGCCAAGATCGCGCTTGCGGTCGCTCCGGATCCGGCGGATGAACACACGCGATGTACAGCTCGCTGACCAAGATCGACGCCGTCTCGTCCGACCCGGACCGGTTCGTCCAGACCGATCACCGCGAGCGCGCCGAGATCGAAGCCGATCCGGAGATCTCGGTGCTGTTCGCGCTGACCCGGGTGCTCAACGCGCGCAAGTACGCCGAGACCAAGAGCAGCGACGGTCGGGTGGTCTACGTCTCGGCGGCCGCGTCGCTGCCGCCGTTCCTGCTCGAGGTGCTGGCGGCGTGCGGCGCGATGCTCGAGCGGATGGAAGACCGCCTCGCGATCGAGCCGCCGGCGACCGCCGCGACGCCCGGCGAGCTGGCGGACCAGGCGTTCCGCGCGCTCGCGCAGCGGGTCTCGCGGCGGTGCGGGCTGACCGACTTCGCGGCGGTGCTGCGCGCCGTCGAGGCCGAGACCCTGGCCGATCCGCCGGTGCTCGAGGAGGACGAGCCGGCGTACTGGACGCGCGTGCTCGAGCTCGCCGCGGTGGTGTGCGAGGTGGTGCGGGCGCGCCACGGCGGCCGCTGGCAGGAGCACGATCGCGCCGTCGTGCCGTTTGGCTTCTCGATCGGCGATGGAAACCAGGTCGTGCTGCCGACCAACCGCGCGCAGCGGTTCATCTCCGATGGCGAGCCGGAGTCGATGTTCCTGTTGCTCGCGCCCGCCCTGGAGACCACAGAGGACGGCCCGGTGCTGCCGAACCTGCGCGCGCGCAGCGAGGCGATCGCCGAGAACATGGCGTTCCGCCCGCTGCTCGAGGGGCTCTCGGGCGACCACGAGGACGTCCCGGTGATCGTGTACGGGACCGACCGGCCGACCTCGTTCGCGATCATGACGAACCGCGAGTCCGAGGATCTCGAGGCGGTCCACGCCCAGGCGCTCGAGAACCTCGCCGCGCAGGAGGTCTCGGTCGACCCGATCGAGGGCGACGGCATCAAGCTGCTCGTGGTGAGCGGCAACTACTACGCGTCCGAGAAGCTGCTCGACGCGCGGTTCATGCGCGACCTGCACCGGCGGACCGGCCAGGAGCTGCTCTGCGTGGTGGTGCCGCGGCGCGGCCTGATGTTCGTGGGGGGCCGCGCGCCCGGCGACCGCGACCAGCTCGTGGCGCTCCGCGCGATCGCCGAGAAAGAGGCGAGCACGACGCGCTCGATCAGCACGGCGATCCTGCTGGTCCAGGGCGGCGCGGTGGTCGGGCGGGTCTCGCTCGAGCCCGTGCGCGGCGGCGATCCGGAGCCGCCGCCGGCCAAGAAGCCGGGCCTGCTGGGCCGGCTGTTCGGCCGCAAGAAGTAGCTACGCTACTGCGTCCGCCACCGGCGATGGCCGCCGGTCTGTGGGCTCTCCGGCGCGCGCTTGCGCCGCTCGGCGCGATCGATCTCCTCGAGCTTGGCGCGGTGCGCGGCGTTGTGCGCGGCGGTCACCCAGTAGGAGATCACGCCGATCGACGCCACGAAGAACAGCGCGAGCACGGCGGCGGACGTCTTCCAGGCGAACAGCCCGAGCGAGAGGACGGCGAGCACGCCGACCACGACGCCGATGCGGCGCTGGGTGCGCTGGGTCTCCGCGATCCACCCGAGCAACTCCTGTCGGCGATCCATGTGCACAGCCTAGCGCCGGCGAGCCAACGGAGCAGCGCGCGCCGTGCGGCATGCCGACGCACGGCGCGCGCCCGCGCACCGCGGCACGTGCAACGAAGATCAGCCGCGCGGCATCCGGATCCCGGCGAGCCACGCGCGCAGCTCGGGCTCGAGCAGCTTGCGCCGCGCGATGCACTGGTCCATCTCCTCGATGCTCTGCACGGCGAGCCGCGCGCCGCCCGGCATCGGCCCGAACGTGTCGGTGACGTACTTCGCGATCGCGTCGCGCTGCTCGGCGCGGCACGTCCCGGTGAACAGCCGGCTCATGCCCACGACCGGGCTCACGGTCTCGGCCTCCGGCAACCGCCGCGCGAGCTCCGCGTGGTGGGCGCGATAGAACTGCTGGCCGGCGGCGCGCCCGGCCTCGGTGGTGTACGTGAACACCAGCGCGAACGCCTCGCGCAGATCGATCGCCGGATCGAGCGCGCGCTCGAGCACCTGCGTGCGGCGCGCCGGATCGCGCACCGCCGCGAGCGCGACGTACATCTCCTCGCGGCGAGTGCGATCGGGCTCGCCGGCGGCCTCGCGCAGCGCGCGCGCGAACACCGCGGGGCTGGCATCGACCGCGAGCTCGAGCACGAGCCCACGGGTGCTCTGCGGCAGCTCGCGCCAGCGCTCGGCGAGCTGGACGGCCTGGGCGACCAGCGCCGGATCGCGGCCGAGCCACGCGGCGGTGCGGACCAGCCCCTCGCGCGTGGTCTCGAGATCGAGATCGTCGCGCGGCTTGCCGAGCAGGCCAGCGCGCGCGGCGCCGGGGCCAAACGTGGTGCGCAGCCAGTGCTCGTAGCGCGGCCGCAGGTCGTCGGGGACGAAGCGATCGAGCGCGCGCACGAAGTCGAGCGGCGGCGCGACGGCGAACCGGTCGCCGCCGGCGAGCATCCGGGGCACCAGCGACAGCGCGAGCGAGAGCGGCAGCTGGCCGGCGAGCGCGCCCTCGGCCACGTCGTGGAACACCGTGCGGCGCTCGGTCCACGACAGTCGTGCCCACGCCTCGTCGCGCAGCGCGGTCGCCTGCGCCACGGTGTAGCGGTTGCGGTAGTAGCCGCGGCCGTTGATGTTGGGCATCACCCACCGCGGACAGCTGCGGGTGGGCAGCGCGATCGTCGCGGTGGGCTGATCGAGCATCGCGCAGTGCTCGCCGCGCCCGTTGGGCTGATCGAACGCGACGCACACCGGGAACCTCCACGGCTGGCCGGGCGGCGCCGGCGGGGCGCCGGGCGGCACGTGGCGCGCCTGGGTCATCGCGAGCTCGGCCTTGCCGCCCCGGCAGGTGAGCGTCGCGATGACCGCCGGCGCGCCGGCCTGCTCGAGGAACGTCGAGAACGCGCGATCGACATCCTTGCCGGACGCCTGGCCGAGCGCGGTCAGGAAATCGGTCGAGGTCGCCGTGCCCCACGCGCGCGCCGCGAGGTACGCGCGCACGCCGCGCTGGAACACCTCCGGCCCGAGATAGCTCTCGAACATGTTCAGCACGCTCGCGGCCTTGCCGTAGCTGATGCCGTCGAACACGTTGAGGATGTCGTCGGTGCCCACGATCGGCTGGCGGATCCGGCGGGCGTGGATCAGCGCGTCGGCCTCGAGCGCGTGGTTGCGGGTGTCGAGCTCGCTCTGGTCCTCGCGCCACGAGGGCTCGAGCCGGGTGGCGACCTTGAACTGCAGCCAGGTCGCGAAGCCCTCGTTGAGCCAGATGTCATCCCAGAACGCCGGGGTGACCAGGTTGCCGAACCACTGGTGGGCGATCTCGTGCGCCGCGACCAGGGTCCAGATCCGCTTGCGATCGAGCGACGTCTTCACCGGATCCATCAGGATCAGGGTCTCGGTGTAGGTGATGAGCCCGGCGTTCTCCATCGCGCCGAACCCGGCGGTCAGCGGGATCGAGAGCTGGTCGAGCTTCTCGTACGGGTACGGCGTGCCGAACCAGTCCTCGGTGGCATCGAGGATCTTCGCCGAGGTCTTCGCGGCGTACGCGGCGTCGGCGGTGCGGCCGGCGAGCGCGATGATCCGCACCGGCGTGCCGCGCTTGCTGCGGCCGGCGTCGACGATCTCGAACGGGCCGATCCCGAACGCGACCAGGTACGAAGACAGCGGCTTGGTGGGCGCGAACGCGACCCGCTTGGTGGTGGCGTCGAGCGCGGTCTCCGAGGCCTGCGGCGCGTTCGACACCGCGAGCAGCGGCTTCGGGATATCGAACGTCAGCTGCCACGGCACCTTGAGATCCGGCTCGTCGAAGCACGGGAAGATCCGGCGGGCGTAGATCGCCTCGAGCTGCGTGAACACGTACGACCGACCGGCGACGGTCTGCTTGAACGCGCCGGTGGTGTTCACCGTGTCGAGCTCGCCGGTGTAGTCGAACGCGAGCGTCCACGCGCCGGGATCGAGCGGGCGCGCCGCGCGGATCTCGAGCAGATCGTGGCCGCGCGTGGCGACGGTCAGCGCGACCTCCACGCCCGCCTGCTGCGCGACGGCGCGCTCGATCGCGAGGTGGTGACCGTGCAGCCAGATCACCGACGAGCGCTCGGCGAGGTTGCCGGCGATCTCGATCGCGCCGCGAAAGCGCGGGCGCTCGGGATCGATCGCGAGCCGCGCGGTGTAGCCCGACGGCAGGAACGTGCGCGGCAAGCGCAGCGCGGGCGCGGGTGACGCCGGCGCGGGCGCGGGTGACGCCGGCGCGGGGCCGGACTCAGCCGGTGGGTCCGAGGCGGAGGGCGCGACGGGGGCCGGCGCCGCGCGTGGCGGTCCACACGAGGTCAGCAGCGTTGCGGCGACGACGACCGAACCAACGATCCACTTCCGCGACATAGCGCGGATGGTACACGCGCCGGCCGGACGCGACTTCCTCGCGTGTGGGCGTGCGACACCTGCGACACGCGAGCGAGCTCACAC
>JBQCJR010000997.1:0-7822 GCA_051952595.1 Kofleriaceae bacterium | reverse complement strand
CTCGATGCCGCAGCTCGATGGCTTCCAGACCGCGTCCATCATCAAGAGCCGCCCGCAATCGCGGATGATCCCGATCATCTTCGTCACGTCCTCGGCGAGCGCGATCGACCACGTGTACCGCGGCTACACCGTGGGCGCGGTGGACTACCTGCATCGCCCGGTCGATCCGTGCGCGGTGCGCTCGAAGGTGAGCGTGTTCGTCGAGCTGTTCCGCCAGCGCAAGCAGCTCGAGACCCAGGCGGCGCAGCTCCACGAGGTCGAGCTGCGCGAGCAGCACCGGCTGCGCGAGCGCGCCGAGCACGCCCTGCTCGAGAGCGAATCGCTGTACCAGCTGACGTTCGACGAGGCGCCGGTCGCGATCGGCCACGCCAACCCCGAGGGCCAGTGGCTGACCGTGAACCGGCGGTTCGCCGAGATCCTCGGCCGCGACGCCGCGTCGCTGTACGGCCGCCGGATCGAGGCGATCGGGGCCGCCGACGAGGACGTCGCCGCGCTCGCGCAGCGGCTCCTGCGGGTCCGCAACGGCGCGCCGGTCAGCAACGCCGAGCACCGGCTCACCGCCGCCGGCCGCCCGCCGGTGTGGGCCGAGGTCACGCTATCGGCGCTGCGCAGCGGCACCGGCGAGCTCCGGCGCATCATCGCCGTCGTCGAGGACATCACCGATCGCAAGGAGATCGAGCTCGACCGCGCGCGCGTGCTCCGCGAGCTCGAGGACGGGATCCGCGCGCGCGACGACTTCCTGTCGATCGCCGCCCACGAGCTGCGCACCCCGATGACGCCGCTCCGGATCGCCGCGTCGAGCCTGCTCGAGGAGCTCGCCGAGCCGCGCGAGGTGTCCACCGCCCAGGTGATGGACCGGGTCGCGATGATCGATCGCGCCGCGCGGCGGGTCGAGGACCTGATCGATCGGCTGCTCAGCGAGGCGGTGATCAACGCAGGCGAGCTCGCGCTGCGGCCCGAGGAGGTCGACCTCGTGGCCGTGGTCACCGAGGCGATCGGGCGCGTCCGCGACGACGCCCGGCGCGCCGCGACGCCGATCGTGCTGGCCGCGCCGGGCCCGGTGCGCGGGCGCTGGGACCCGTTCTGGACCCGCCAGGCGATCACCCACCTGCTGGTCAACGCGATCCGGTTCGGCGCCCACCGCCCGATCGACGTCGAGGTCGCGGCGGATCGCGACCGCGCGCGGATCGCGGTGACCGATCACGGCATCGGGATCCCCGAGGACGCGCAGCGGCGGATCTTCGATCGGTTCGAGCGGATCGCGCCGGTCCGCCACTTCGGCGGGTTCGGGATCGGGCTGTGGATCGTGCGCCGCGTGATCGAGGCGCAGGGCGGCCGGGTCGAGGTGGCGAGCCGCGCCGGCGAGGGCTCGCGGTTCTCGATCGAGCTGCCGCGCGCCACGCGCGAGCTCGGCGCGGCCTCCCCGCACCTGCCCCCCACTGCCCAGACGAGGTCTGTCCATGGCTGATCCAGCTCGCCACCCCGGCATGATCGTGGTCGTCGAAGACGATCCCGATATCTCCGAGATCGTCAGCGGCGTGCTGCGCCACGCCGGGTTCGAGGTGAGCGAGGCCGCGGACGGCCAGCAGGGGCTCGACCGCGTCGACCAGATCGGCCGGCCGTGCCTCGTGCTGCTCGATCTGATGATGCCGGTGCTGTCCGGCGGCGAGTTCCTCGATCGGTTCCGCCGCAACGAGAAGTACGCCGCGGTGCCGGTCGTGATCATGTCGGCGTGGGCGCAGGAGGCCGAGGTCGTGCGCGATCAGAGCCAGGGCTTCCTGCGCAAGCCGTTCTCGTCGCACGCCCTTCTCGAGACCGTGCACCGGTTCTGCACGGCGCCCCGAGGCTCGACTCCATGACCACCGCCCCGCCCGCGCGCTTGCTGCTGGTCGACGACCGGCCCGCGAACCTCGTCGCCCTGCGCGCGATCCTGCAGCGCCCCGACTACGAGCTGATCTCGGCGACCTCGGGGCAAGAGGCGCTCTCGATCGCGCTGCGCGAGCCGCTCTCGGTGATCCTGCTCGACGTGGTGATGCCCGAGATGGATGGCTTCGAGGTCGCCACCCACCTCAAGGCGCTCGCGCGCACCCGCGAGATCCCGATCCTGTTCCTCACCGCGGTCGCCACCGACGTCCACCAGATGTATCGCGCCTACGACGTCGGCGCGATCGACTACCTGATCAAGCCGCTCGATCCCGAGCTGGTCCAGCGCAAGGTCGCGACGTACGTGCAGCTGGTCCGCCAGCGCGAGCAGATCGAGGAGCAAGCGCGGCTGCTGCGCGCCCAGCAGGAGCGCCAGCACGCCGCCGAGCTGGCCGAGCTGCGCGCCGCCGGCGACCGCTGGTATCGCAAGCTGCTCGACGGCGTGGTCGGCGCGATCGGCTGGACGATGAACGGCGAGATGCGGATCGCGTTCATCAGCGGCCAGGCGTCGCGGATCCTCGGCTTCTCGAGCGAGCGCTTCCTCGAGCCCGGGTTCTGGGAGGCGCTGCTCCACCCCGACGAGCGCGCGACGGTGCTCGACAGCCTGCGCCTCGCGCTCGACGAGGGCCGCGAGCTCTCGATCGACCACCGGCTGCTCACCGCGACCGGCACGATCGCGTGGTTCCACACCGGGATCGTCGGCGAGCCGGCGGTGTCGGGCAGCGGCGCGCTGCTGCACGGGCTCTCGCTCGACGTGACCGAGCTGGTCGAGGCGCGGCTCGACGCGACGCGCGCGACCGAGGCGCGCGAGACCCTGCTCGGGGTGGTCGCGCACGACCTGCGCAGCCCGCTGTCGTCGATCCGGCTCAGCGCCGAGCTGCTCGAGGACCGAGCCGGCGCGGCGGACGCGGCGCCCCAGATCCACAGCGCGGCGCGCACCATCGTGCGGTCGTCCGACCGCATGGAGCGGCTGATCCAGGACCTGCTCGACTTCGCGCAGATCCAGGCCGGACGGATCCGGCTCGAGCTCCGGGAGTGGCCCGCGCGGCAGCTCGTGCACGATACCGTCGAGCTGTTCCGCCCGATCGCCGCAGAGAAGCAGCAGCGGTTCGGCGGCCGCGCTCCTGAGGAGCTCGTCGCGTGGTGCGATCGCGATCGCGTGCTGCAGATCCTCGCGAACCTGGTCGGCAACGCGCTCAAGTTCACGCCCGAGGGCGGCTCGGTCGACATCCGCGCGGCCCCTGGCGATGGCGAGGCGGTGTTCACCGTCGAGGACACCGGGCCCGGGCTCGCCGCCGAGGACGCTTCGCACATCTGGGATCGGTACTGGCGCACCGCCGCGCGCTCGGGCGGCGGGGTCGGCCTCGGGCTGTCGATTGCCCGGGGGCTCGTCGAGGCGCACGGCGGCCGGATCTGGCTCGAGACCACCCTCGGCGCAGGCGCGGCGTTCCACTTCACGCTGCCGCGCGCCGGCACGCGGAGACCTGGCTGAGCACTCGTTCGTGGCATGCTCGACGGGGCATGGAGAAGTGGTTGCTCGGTGTGCTGTTGCTGGCGCTCGGCGGGTGTCATCGCGTCTTCGAGATCGAGCCCGGCCCGGCAGACGCCGGCGTCGCGGGCACGCCGTTCAGCTCTCCGGTGGTCATCACCGATCTCAGGACACCGCTCGAGGAGGACGACCCGTCGCTGACAGCGGACCTCCTGGAGATCTACATCCTGCGCGACGCCGACATTTGGAAGGCCTCGCGCAACACGGCGACCGAGCCCTGGGGAACCCCGGCCCCCGTCGCCGAGCTCAACACCCTCCAGACCGAGCTGCGCCCCTGCATCTCGGCCGACGGGCTCACGATCTACTTCACGCGAGACGACGGGACCCAGCGCGACATCTACGTCTCGCGCCGCCGTGGGCGCGGCGAGCCGTGGAGCACTCCCATGTCGATCATGGGTGACGTCAATCATCCCGACACCCACGAGATCAGCGGCTGGCAGCCCGACGAGCTGACGCTGTGGTACGAGTCGTACGCGGTGCCCGCCGGCCAGCACGATCTGTTCATCGCGCGGCGCACCTCGACCGAGGAGCCGTTCGTGCGCGGCGAGCCGCTCCCGTTCAACACGGAGAGCAGCGACGAGGGCGGCGCGTGGGGCAACGCCGATGGGACGATCGTGATGTTCGAGTCCAACCGGACCGGCTCGATGGCGATCTGGGAGGCGGTGCGCACCGGCGATACCTGGGAGGTGGTGCTCCACCCCGAGCTCGACTCGCCCTCCAACGACGGCACGCCGTGGCTGTCGCCCGACGGCAGGATGGTCGTGTACTCGAGCAGCCGGAACGGCTCGGACGACCTGTTCGTCGCGACCCGCTGATCGCTGTGCGAAGTGGTCAGCGCCGCTTCCAGCGCCGGTCCGCGGGGTTGGTGAACACGCCGCCGAGCTTGGAGAGCGGCCGCTTGCGCACGTCGGCGTAGGCGGCGGTCGCGGCGCGGCGCAGCTCGGCATAGTCGCCGCCGCGCGCGAACGCGAGCACCGTGGCCTCGAGCGGCGCGGCGTTGGAGAACAGGTAGTCGCGGGTCATCAGCAGCGGCACGCGGGTCGCGGCGGGGACCGGCTCCTCGAGGTACGCGGCGGTGTGGCACGCGATCGCGATCTCGCCCTTGGCGGCATCCGGCGGCGAGGACCACGCGTAGCGATCGACGTCCATCAGCCGGTTGTGGCCCACCCACGCGACGATCTGCGCCGCACCGCCGGCCACGAGCTGCTCGCCCCCATCGAGCGTCAGGGTGCGCGGCGTGCTGCCCGAGATCTCGGCGGCGTACGCGGCGAGCGCGCGATCGATCGCCGTGCCGCGCCAGGCTCGCACCACGACATCGACCTCGAACGTCGCCGGCACGCCCCGCGCGCGCCACGCCGCGCTGGCCGAGATCGTGCGCCGGTAGACGTGGATCTCGAGCACGTCCCGATCGCCGGTCTCGGTGGTCGCGAGCACGCGCTTCCAGCCGCCGCCCCGCCGCGCGAACCACCGGCCGAGCCCCGGCGTGGTCGCCCAGTACAGGTTGGTCGCGGGGTTGTCGCCATCGCCGAGCTTGGCGTTGCCACACGGGATGATCGAGTTGTCACACAGCGGGACGATCACCTCGGCGACCAGCGGCTTGCCGGCGGCGAGGTCGCGGATCACCCGATCCGTGAGGCCCGCGAACCAGCGACTCTCGGTCGTGGGCTCGGCACGCGAGGCCCCCACGAGACCGACCAGGCAGACCACGACGACCAGCACGCGCATCCCTCGTTGTGACACGGCCGGACGCGAGAGGCCTCCTGCCTACTGGATCACGTCTCGCCGGCGGCGCCCGAAGGACCACGCGCGCGCCCTGTATGCTGCGCCCGATGAAACCCTTGCTGCTGGCCCTCACGCTTGCCCTCGTTCCGTCGACCGCGATCGCGCAGCCACTCGAGCTCGTGAAGGTCGACACGGGGAAGCAACCGCTCAAGCTCTCGGCGCCCGCGGGCTGGGAGGTCCAGCTGCGCGCGCCCGAACGCAAGGACATGTCGGTCATCGCCTCCACGTCGCCCACGTGCAGCGGTGGCCCGGATATCTCGATCATGATCCACCTCGATCAGACGATGACCAAGCCGGCGCAGCTGCTGGCCGATGGCTACAAGGGCATGAAGCCCACCAAGGTCCACGGCTGGGAGTGCATCGCGGTCGCGTCGCGCACCGAGGTGATGTGCGCCGGCAAGGTCAAGGGCCTGACCGGCGTCGTCGGCGTGTACTTCTCGACCACCGATGCCGCGGCGTACAAGCGCTTCGGCGACCCGGCCGAGCTCACGTCGAAGGTCGCCGCGAGCCTGTCCTGGCGCGGCAAGCTCTCCCAGCTCACCGCGTGGGAGCAGCCCGCGACCGACCAGGCAAACGACGCTTGTAAATAGCGTTCATATTGTCTATCCGCGCCAGCTCCTGATATGGCGCCTCCCGTGTCGAATCCAGTGACGGTAGGAGTCGCGGGGCATGGATTGGCGATCTCGCCGTGCTGCCCGTGCCGCATCTCGCACCAGACCTCGGGCGCGCTGATGTTCGCGCGGCTCACGCCGATCGATGACGAGCGCGCGGTCTGGGCGGCGACCGCGATGATCGCGCCGGGGAAGCGCCCCGCCGCGGGTGCGCCGCAGCAGCTGCCCAGCTCGGACCGCTTGCAGACGTGGCGATTCGCCGATGATGGCCCCGAGATCGTCCTGATCGCCGCGTCCGGCGTCCAGCAGTTCGAGGACGCGTTCGAGCAGCTCGACACGGGCGTCGGCGCCGGGCCATGGCGGCTGGTCGGCCCGGGCTGCTTCCTGGGATTCCCGAGTGGCTTCACGCTCATGTCGCCGGTCTATGACAACGATCCGTTGTTCGAGCTCCAGCTCAACGACGGCGCGACCCCGGTCGTGGACGCGATCATGCAGTTCGAGGGGCGCCGCGTCGCGGCCGGCGAGGTCCAGCTGCGCGGCCAGTCCAACGTCGAGCAGGGCACGATCCAGATCGACGCCGGCACCGTCCGCACGTGGGAGTACGGCTACGAATTCGAAGGCGTGTCGTGGCGCAAGCGGCACTACGCGCTCCCGCTCGCCGCCGACCTCACGATCTTGATGACCGCGCAGGCGCCGGTGGTGCACTACGAGGCCATGTTCGACGGCGCGGAGGCCGTGGTGGCAGGGTTCGCGCCGCTCGAGTAGCCCGCCACGCATCGGGCTCGGCTCGCGCCTCGAGCGCGCCGCCGCGGCTCGTCAGCGATGGACCAGGCCCTCGCGCCACGCGTAGACCGCCGCCTGCGTTCGATCATCGAGATCGAGCTTCGCGAGCACGCTGCTGACGTGACTCTTCACCGTCTTCTCGCTCAGCGAGAAGCGCTCGGCGATCGCCGCGTTCGACAGGCCCTCGGCGACGAGCCGCAGGATCTCGAGCTCGCGAGCCGTGAGCTCGTCGTGCCGCGGCCGCCCGCGGTCGCTCCGCAGCGCACGGGCGATCTGCGCGCTCGCGCCCGCCCCGAGCACCGCCTCGCCGCGCGCCGCGCGCCGGACCGCGTCGACGAGTGCGGTCGCCCCCGTCGCCTTGGAGAGATAGGACAACGCGCCCGCGCGCAGCGCCGGCACCACGCTCTCCTCCTCGGGGGACGAGGTCAGGATCACGACCTGCGTGCGCGGGCTCGCCACGCGCACGCGTCGCGTCGCCTCGACACCACCGATCCCCGGCATCAGGACGTCCATCAACACGACCTCCGGCGCGTGCTCGCGCACGAGCTCGACCGCGGCCTCTCCCGTCGCGGCCTCTCCGACGACGGCGAGATCGGGCTGGGTCTCGAGCAGGGCGCGCAACCCCTGGCGGACGATCGTGTGGTCGTCGACGAGGACGACCTGGACGATCGCGCGGTTCACGGGTCCATCCGGAACGTCACCTCGACGCATGCGCCGCCGAGGATCGCCGATCTCAGCTCGAATGTCCCCCGAGGCAGCGCCGCGGCGCGCTCCCGCATCGACGCCATGCCGAGGCCCTCGCGCACGCCTGCCGGAACGCCACGGCCGTCGTCCTCGATCCGCAACACGTACGCACCGCTCGGCGCGGCCTCGATCCGGACGAGGACACGCGTCGCCGCCGCGTGCCGCGCGACGTTCGATAGCGCCTCCTGGACGATGCGCACGACCGCCTCGCACGTCGCCGGCGACAACGCCGCGTCCTCGACAGCGAAGTCGGCGGAGATCCCCGTCCGGCGCGACCACGCGGCGACCTCGTCGCGCAGCCCGTCGGGCCACGG
This sequence comes from Kofleriaceae bacterium, assembly GCA_051952595.1. Taxonomy (GTDB): domain Bacteria; phylum Myxococcota_A; class Polyangia; order Haliangiales; family Haliangiaceae; genus JABFXX01. The sequence goes on along the minus strand of JBQCJR010000997.1, from coordinate 116 downwards.
CGCCTCGAGCGACGGCGGCCGGAGCGCGCCGAGCACGGCGACCAGCTCGCGCTGCGCGTTCTCGAGCGCACCGGTCGCGTCGTCGAGCCGAGCCGCGGCGCACGCCCCGTCGGTCT
>JBQCJR010000996.1:0-3347 GCA_051952595.1 Kofleriaceae bacterium | reverse complement strand
CGCCGCGTGCTGCGCTGGTTCGCGAACTTCGCGCTGGTCGACGATCCGCGCGATCCGGTGCAGGTCGAGGCGGCGCTGCGCACCGGCCGGATGTTCGCCGCGTTCGAGGTGCTCGGCAGCCCCGCCGGCCTCGACATCCACGCCACCACGCCGGCCGCCGAGTACGAGCTCGGCGCCGTGATCCCCGCCGGGCAGGACGCGGTGCTCCACGTCGCCGTGCCGCGGGTCCGCGGGCTCGACAGCGCGCTCCCCGCGCCCCAGATCCGCGCCCGCGTGCTCAGGATTGCCCCGGGTGGTGCGGTGACCGAGATCGCCCAGCAGTCCGAGGGCACCATCATGGTCCCGATCGGGGCTCCCGGCGCGTACCGCGTCGAGGTCTACATGACACCGCAGCACCTCGGCGCCTACCTCGGAGACCTCGGGACCTCGCTCGCCGAGGCCGAGCTGCCGTGGATCTATGCCAGTCCTATATATGTGGAGTGAGCGGCGGTTCTCGTTTGAAGCATCGCCCTGCCCCTGCTACGAACATCTGGTGCGCGCGTTGATGGTCGCTGCGATCGCCCTGCTCGCCGGTTGCCCGATGATGGGCCCGGAGACCGGTGGCGAGTGCTTCGTCGACCGCGAGTGCGCGAGCGGCGAGATCTGCGCACGCGACGGTCAGTGCGCGGCGCCCTCCGCGGTGCGCGAGGTCAAGGCCGTGTGGACGATGCACGGCCTGCCCGCGAACAAGGCCACCTGCGCCGATCACCGCGAGCTGTACATCATGTTCGAAGGCTCGAACCCCGGCGAGGATCTCGGGTTCGCGCCGGTGCCGTGCGAGAACGGTCAGTTCTTCATCGATCGCCTGCCCACCTCGTACCACCGCGTCGAGATCGGACAGGAACACGGCAGCGGGGTCGCGTTCGGGACGATCGACGCAGCGGGTCAAGCGATCCTCGACCTGCAGTTCTAGAGATCGCGCCCGCTGCGTGCTGCACCGCGCGCGTGAGCTGGGTATGGTCGCGCCCGTGGTGACCGCGTCCATGACGACTCCCGAGTCCAAGCGCGTCGAACCGGAGGATCCGACCGAACACGTCGAGACCACCGTCGACGAGCTTGCTCCTCTCTATCGCCAAATGCTCGCGATCCGGCGCCTCGAAGAGGCTTCGGCCAAGGCCTATTCGCAGGGCAAGATCGGCGGCTTCCTTCATCTCATCATCGGCCAGGAGGCCGTGTGCGTCGGCGCGATCGCCGCGCTCAAGCCCGAGGATTACGTCGTCGCGACGTACCGCGAGCACGGCCATGCGTACGCCAAGGGCGTCGCCGCGCGCCCGATCATGGCCGAGCTCTACGGCAAGAAGACCGGCCTCGTGAAAGGCCTCGGCGGATCGATGCACCTGTTCGACAAGCCGACCAACTTCCTCGGCGGCTACGGCATCGTCGGTGGCCACGTGCCGATCGCGGCCGGCGCCGCGTTCGCGTCGAAGTACCGCAACGACGGCCGCGTCACGCTGTGCTTCTTCGGCGAGGGCGCGTCGACGATCGGCGGGTTCGCCGAGGGCCTCGCGCTCGCCGCGCTGTGGAAGCTGCCGGTCGTGCTGATCTGCGAGAACAACCAGTACTCGATGGGCACGCCGCTGTACCGCTCGCTCGCCGTCGAGGACGTCTCGCTGCGCGCGCTCGCGCACGGCATGCCGCGCGATCGGTTCGACGGCGACGACGTCGTGAAGGTCAAGCGCCGGATCGCCGAGGCGGTCGAGCGCGCGCGGACCACCGGCGAGCCCACGCTCGTCGAGGTCGTGACCTACCGGTTCCGCGGCCACTCGATGAGTGACCCCGGGCTGTACCGGACCAAGGATGAGGTCGAGGAGTGGAAGCGGCGCGATCCGCTCAACCGCTGCCGCCAGCGGCTGCTCGATCTCGGCTTCCCCGACGCGGACCTCGAGGTGCTCGAGGAGGACGTCCGGGTGGAGATCGAAGACGCGGTCAAGTTCGCCGAGGAATCGCCCGCCGCCGACGAGTACTTCCCGTACGTGGTGAAGGAGTAAGACATGGCCGTCATCAGTTACCGAGAGGCGCTCAACCAGGCGATGCGCGAGGAGATGGAGCGCGACCCGGACGTGTTCGTGATGGGCGAAGAGGTCGGCCACTACAACGGCGCGTACAAGGTGACCCAGGGCCTGCTCCAGCGGTTCAGCGAGCGGCGCATCGTCGACGCGCCGATCGCGGAGATGGGCTTCGCCGGCATCGGCGTCGGCGCCGCGATGGTCGGGCTGCGCCCGATCATCGAGTTCATGACGTTCAACTTCTCGCTCGTGGCGATCGATCAGATCGTCAACAACGCGGCGAAGATCTTCCAGATGAGCGGCGGGCAGTACCACATCCCGATCGTGTTCCGCGGCCCGGGCGGCCCGGCGGTCCAGGTGGGCTCGCAGCACAGCCAGTCGCTCGAGAGCTACTACGCGCACGTGCCCGGCCTGAAGGTCGTCATGCCGTCGACGGCGCTCGACGCCAAGGGCCTGCTCAAGTCGGCGATTCGCGACGACAACCCGGTCGTGTTCATCGAGGGCGAGACCCTCTACAACACCACCTGGGACGTCCCCGAGGACGAGCAGCTGATCCCGATCGGCAAGGCCGACATCAAGCGGGTCGGCGCGGACGTCACGCTGATCGCGTGGTCGAGGATGGTGTGGGTCTGCCTCGAAGCCGCCAAGCAGCTCGCCAGCGAGGGCATCGAGGCCGAGGTGGTCGACGTGCGCACGCTGCGCCCGCTCGATGTCGAGACCCTCGCGGCCTCGGTCAAGAAGACCGGCCGCTGCGTGATCGTCGAGGTCGGGTGGCCGGTCGCCGGGTTCGGCGCCGAGGTCGCCTATCAGATGCAGAAGCACTGCATGGACGCGCTGGACGCGCCGATCGAGCGCGTCACCAGCGACGACGTGCCGATGCCGTACGCGAAGAACCTCGAGGACGAAGTTCAGCCCCAGATCAAGGACGTGGTCGCGGCGGTGCGCCGCGTCCTGTACCTCGATTGATCCCGGAGTAGGTGCCGACATGGCTCAGATCATCGGATTGCCGAAGCTGTCGCCGACGATGGAGGAAGGTGTCCTCGTTCGGTGGACGAAGAAGGAAGGCGACCGCGTGTCGCCGGGAGACCTGATCGCCGAGGTCGAGACCGACAAGGCGAACATGGACTTCAACATCGAGGACCAGGGCGTCCTGCTCAAGCTGCTCGCCAAGGAGGGCGATACGGTCAAGCTCGGCGCGCCGGTCGCGATCATCGGCAAGGCCGGAGAGGATGTCGGCTCGCTCGTCGAGCAGGCGGCGAAGCAGGCCTCAGGCCTCAGGCCTCAGGCCTCAGGCCCGGAGAC
>JBQCJR010000995.1:0-5435 GCA_051952595.1 Kofleriaceae bacterium | reverse complement strand
TCTCGACCAACGATCAGCTCAGCGACGCCGCGAGCTTCCAGCCGCTGATCATCGCCTATCGCGACGGCGCGCCGGTCCGGCTCGGCGACGTCGCGAACGTGATCAACGGCGTCGAGAACGCGCAGCTCGCCGGGTGGGCCGGCACCGCGCGCGATCGCGCGCTCCATCCAGGCGCCGGCATGAAGCGCGCCGTGATCCTCAACGTGCAGCGCCAGCCCGGCGCGAACATCATCGACGTCACCGACGACATCAAGGAGCTGCTGCCGCGGCTGCGCGCGTCGATGCCGCAGGCGCTCGACGTCGAGATCATCGCGGACCGCACGGTCACCGTGCGCGCGTCCGTGCACGAGGTGCAGTTCACGCTGGTGCTGACGATCCTGCTCGTCGTCGCGGTGATCTACCTGTTCCTCGGCAGCGTGCGCGCCACCGTGATCCCCGGCGTCGCGGTGCCGCTCGCGCTGATCGGCACGTTCGGCGTGATGAAGCTGGTCGGCTACAGCCTCAACAACCTGTCGCTGATGGCGCTCACGATCTCGACCGGGTTCGTCGTCGACGACGCGATCGTGATGGTCGAGAACGTCGCGCGGTTCATCGAGCGCGGCAAGCGCCCGTTCGAGGCCGCGCTCGAGGGCGCCAAGCAGATCGGGTTCACGATCGTCTCGCTCACCGTGTCGCTGATCGCCGTGCTGATCCCGCTGCTGTTCATGGGCGGGCTGATCGGCCGGTTGTTCCGCGAGTTCGCGGTCACCCTCGCGATCGCGATCGGGATCTCCGCCGTGCTGTCGCTGACCCTCACCGCGATGATGTCGGCGTGGCTGCTGCTGCCGCACGACCAGGAGCGCCGCGGCTGGCTCGCGTCGACGTTCGATCGCGGGTTCCAGGCGGTCACCCAGTTCTACGAGCGCACGCTCGAGGTCGTGCTGCGCCACCGCGGCACCACGCTGGTCGTCACGCTCGCGACCGCCGGGGTCACCGCGGTGCTCGCGCTGTGGGTGCCCAAGGGCTTCTTCCCGCAAGAGGACACCGGGATGATCGCCGGCGTCTCCGAGGCCGCGCCCGATGTCTCGTTCGCCAAGATGGTGGAGCGCCAGCAGGCGCTCGCCGAGGTGCTGCTCGTCGACCCGGACGTCGCGACGATCTCGTCGGCCGTCGGCGCCGACGGGATCAACCCCGCCGCCAACGTCGGCCGGTTCAACATCGCGCTGCTGCCCGTCGAGGAGCGCACCTCCTCGGTGACCGAGGTGATCGCGCGGCTCCAGGAGCGCGCCGCCACCGTCGCCGGGATCTCGCTCTACCTCCAGCCCGTCCAGGATCTCCAGGTCGACGCGCGGATCAGCCGCACCCAGTACCAGTACACGATCGAGGACGCCGATCCCGAGGTGCTCGCCGAGTGGGCGCCGCGGCTGCTCGACGCGATGCGCGCGCTGCCCGAGCTGCGCGACGTCGCGTCCGATCAGCAGGCCGCAGGGCGCCAGCTCCACCTCGCGGTCGATCGCGATAGCGCCGCGCGGCTCGGCGTGACCACCCAGATGCTCGACGACACCCTGTACGACGCGTTCGGCCAGCGTATCGTGTCGACGACGTTCACGCAGCTCAACCAGTACCGGATCATCCTCGAGGTCCGCCCCGAGGACCGCGACTCCGCCGAGGCGCTCGACAAGCTGTACGTGCGCGCGGCGAGCGGCATCGCCGTCCCGCTGTCGCAGATCGCGCGGTTCGAGCACCGCGAGGCGCCGCTCGCGATCGCGCACCAGGGTCAGTTCCCGTCGGTGACCCTGTCGTTCAACACCGCGCCCGACGTCTCGCTCGGCGCGGCCGTCGCGGCGATCGAGCGCGCCGCCACGCGGCTCGATCCGCCGCCCACGATGCGCGCCGCGTTCACCGGCGCCGCGCAGGCGTTCCGCGAGTCGCTCGCGTCGACCCCGCTGCTGATCCTTGCCGCGCTGATCACCGTCTACATCGTGCTCGGCGTGCTGTACGAGAGCTACATCCACCCGATCACGATCCTGTCGACCCTGCCGTCGGCGGGCGTCGGCGCGATCCTCGCGCTCTACGTGGTCGGCAAGCCGTTCGATGTGATCGCGCTGATCGGCATCGTGCTGCTCATCGGCATCGTGCAGAAGAACGCGATCATGATGATCGACTTCGCGCTCGAGGCCGAGCGCGATCAGGGCCTGCCGCCCGCCCGCGCGATCTTCGAGGCGTGCCGGCTGCGGTTCCGGCCGATCATGATGACCACGATGGCCGCGCTGCTCGGCGGGCTGCCGCTCGCGCTCGGCACGGGCACCGGCGCGGAGCTGCGCCGCCCGCTCGGCGTCACGATCGTCGGCGGCCTGCTGCTCTCCCAGGTGCTCACGCTCTACACCACGCCGGTGATCTACCTCTACCTCGAGAAGCTCGGCCGGCTGGTCAAGCGCTCGCGCGCGGAGCCGCCGCCGTGAGACCCGAGGGAAGCGCCGTAGGCGCGCCACCCGAGCGGAGTCACGGCGGCGATCGGCGCGGTAGCGCCGAGGGGGCGGGGTACGCGACCCGCAACCGGAGGGAGCCGCCGCCGTGAATTTCTCCGCCCCGTTCATCCGGCGGCCGATCGGCACCACGCTGCTCGCCGTGGCGATCCTGCTCGCCGGTGCGGTGGCGTTCGTGAACCTGCCGGTCGCGCCGCTGCCGCGCGTCGATATCCCCACGATCAGCGTCGGGGCGAGCCTGCCCGGCGCGAGCCCGAGCACGATGGCCACCGCGGTCGCGATGCCCCTCGAGCGCCGGTTCGGCCGGATCGCCGGGGTCACCGAGATCACCTCCGAGAGCACGCTCGGCCGCACCGAGGTCACCGTGCAGTTCTCGCTCGACAAGGACGTCGAGACCGCGGCGCGCGAGATCCAGGCCGCGATCCAGGCCGCCGGCGGCGATCTGCCGCCGAACATGCCGTCGCGCCCGAGCTATCGCAAGGTCAACCCGAGCGACGCGCCGATCCTCATCATCACCCTGCGCTCGAAGTCGCTCGAGGTCCCCGAGATCTACGAGTCCGCGAACACCGTGTTCGCGCAGAAGATCTCTCAGGTCCCCGGCGTGGGGCAGGTCGGCGTCGGTGGCGGCGTGGCGCGCGCCGTGCGGATCAGCGTCGATCCGCAGCTGCTCGCCGGCATGGGCCTCGGCTTGGAGGAGGTGCGCGCCGCGATCGCCAGCTCGACCTCGAACCAGCCCAAGGGCGGGGTCGGCGACGAGCAGTGGCACGCGATCAGCGCCGACGACCAGCTGCTCGACGCCGCGGCGTGGAAGCAGGTGGTCGTGCGGTGGTCCGGTGGCGCCGGCCCGGCGGGCGGGGCGATCCGGCTCGGCGACGTCGCGACCGTCACCGACGACGTCGAGAACGAGCGCGTGGCCGGCTGGTTCGACGGCGAGCGCTCGATCTCGGTGGTGATCCGGCGCCAGCCGGGCGCCAACATCCTCGACGTGATCGACCGGGTCAAGCAGCTGCTGCCCGAGCTCGCCCGCACGATCCACCCCGCGATCGACGTCCAGATCGCGATCGATCGCGCCGGCACGATCCGCGCCTCGGTGCACGAGGTCGAGCTCACCCTCGTGATCTCGATCGTGCTGGTCACCGTGGTCGTGTTCTTGTTCCTCCGCTCGCTGCGCGCCACCGCGATCCCGGCGGTCGCCGTGCCGCTATCGCTGATCGCGACGTTCGCGGTGATGTACGCCGTCGACTACAGCCTCGACAACCTGTCGCTGATGGCGCTCACGATCGCGACCGGGTTCGTGGTCGACGACGCGATCGTGGTGACCGAGAACGTGACCCGGTTCATCGAGCAGGGCGTGCCGCCACGCGAGGCCGCGCTGCGCGGCGCCAAGCAGATCGGGTTCACGATCATCAGCATCACCGCGTCGCTGCTCGCGGTGTTCATCCCGATCCTGTTCATGGGCGGGCTGGTCGGGCGGCTGTTCCGCGAGTTCGCGGTGGTGCTCGCCGTGTCGATCACGCTGTCCGCGGTGATCTCGCTGTCGCTCACGCCGATGATGTGCGCGCAGCTGCTCCGCCCCGTGCACGGGCGCCCCGGGGCGATCGCGCGCGCGCTCGAGCGCGGCCTCGACGCCCTGATCCGCGGCTACGCCGGCGCGTTGCGCGTGCTGTTGCGCCATCGCATCGTCGTCGGCGTGGTCACCGTCGCGACGATCGCGACCACGGTGTGGCTGTACACCCAGATCCCCTCGGGCCTGTTCCCTCGCCAGGACACCGGCATGCTCACCGCGACCACCCAGGGGCCGCAGGACATCTCGTTCGCGGCGATGAAGGAGCGCCAGGAGCGCTTGATCGCGATCGTGCTCGCCGATCCCGATGTCGAGCACATCAACGCCAACGTCGGCGGGTTCGGCGCCTCGACGATCAACACCGCGCGCATGTTCATCGCGCTGCGGCCCAAGCCGGCGCGCACCGCCTCGGCCGACGAGATCATCGACCGGCTGCGGCCCAAGCTCGCCAAGGTCCACGGCGTGCAGATGTTCCTGCAATCGGTGCAGGACGTGCGGATCGGCGGGCGCAGCTCGCGGACCCAGTACCAGTACACGCTCGAGAGCGCCGATCTCGCGCTGCTCGAGGAGTGGGCGCCCAAGGTCACCGCGGCGCTGCGCAAGCTGCCCGAGGTCAAGGACGTCACCTCGGACCAGCAGACCGCCGGGCTCCAGCTCCAGCTCCAGATCGATCGCGATAGCGCCGCGCGCCACGGCATCACCGTGGCCCAGATCGACAACACGCTGTACGACGCGTTTGGCCAGCGCCAGGTCGCGACGTTCTACACCCAGTCCAACCAGTACCGCGTGATCCTCGAGGCGGCGCCGTCGATCGGCAGCGGGCCCGACGCGCTCGATCGGCTGTACGTCGCGTCGTCGAGCGGGACCATGGTGCCGCTGTCCGAGCTGGTGCGGGTGACCCCGACGAACGTCGCGCTCTCCGTCAGCCACCAGGGCCAGTTTCCGTCCACGACGATCTCGTTCAACACCGCGCCCGGCGTCGCGCTGTCCGAGGCCGTCGCGGCGACCGAGCGCGCGACCCTCGCGATGGGCATGCCCGCGAGCATCCACGCGTCGTTCTCCGGCACCGCGCAGGCGTTCCGCGATTCGCTCGCGACCACGCCGTGGCTGGTGCTCGCCGCGCTGATCGCCGTCTACATCGTGCTCGGCGTGCTCTACGAGAGCTACGTGCACCCGCTGACCATCCTGTCCACGCTGCCCTCGGCGGGGCTCGGCGCGTTGCTCGCGCTGCTGCTCACCGACAGCGAGCTCGATCTGATCGCGCTCGTCGGGATCATCCTGTTGATCGGCATCGTGAAGAAGAACGCGATCCTGATGATCGACTTCGCGCTCGAGCTCGAGCGCGAAGGGAAGGCGCCCCACGAAGCGATCTACGAGGCGTGTGTGCTGCGGTTCCGCCCGATCCT
>JBQCJR010000994.1:0-3028 GCA_051952595.1 Kofleriaceae bacterium | reverse complement strand
ATCACCGCGTGGTCGGTCAGCTCGCTGACCGGCTTGTCGCTCTCGGTCACCAGGTTGGTCGTATCGATCGTCGCGGTGTGCGGGCCGAGCGCCTCGACCAGCTCCCGGTGCGGCCGCGCGAGCACGCGCCCGAGCTCGCCGGGATCGCGCGCCGCCTTCGCGACGTCGATCGGCGCCGCCGCGGCCTTGGGCTCGACGACCAGCCCGCCGAGCTGCTCGTCGGAGACGCCCTTCGAGCGGCCACAGCTGGCGCCCCCCGCGAGCGCGGTGGCGAGGGCGATCGGTGCGAACCGGCGGTACACGCCCCGGTCTTAGCTTTCTCGACGGGCGGGGTCAATCGGGCTACCGTGAGGGTCGGTGCTCGGCGAGCTCGAATCCTTGGCGACATCGCCGCCGGTCTACGCGTTTGTCGTGGTGCTCGGCCTGTTGTGGGGCAGCTTCGCGAACGTCTGCATCTACCGCTGGCCGCCCTCCGCTGAGTTCCCTCGCGGCCGCTCGGTCGTGATGCCGGGATCGCACTGCTTTGCCTGCAAGGCGCCGGTCCGCTGGTACGACAACGTCCCGCTGCTCAGCTGGTTGTGGCTGCGTGGCAAGTGCCGGTCGTGCAAGGCGCCGTTCTCGGCACGCTACCTGCTGGTCGAGGCGGTCACCGGCGCGCTGTTCGGAGTGGCGTGGTGGGCGACCGTGTCGGCGGGCGTGTTGTGGGACCCGTTCGACATCCGGTTGATCCGGTTCGCGATCTACGCCGCGTTCTGCGTCGTGATGGTCGTGATCACGTTCATCGATCTCGATCACAAGCTGATCCTCGACAAGGTCACGATCCCGTCGATGATCGCGTTCTACGGGCTCGGCCTGCTGCTCCCGGAGCGCACCTGGTACGACGGGCTGATCGGCGCCGCGGTCGGCTACGGCGTGCCGTGGGCGATCGGCGAGATCTACTACCGGGTCACGGGCCGCGAGGGGCTCGGGCTCGGCGACAGCATGCTGCTCGCGGTGATCGGCGCGCTGCTCGGGTGGAAGGGCGTGGTGGTGGGGCTGTTCGGCGGCTCGGTGGTCGGCTCGGTGATCGGCATCGCGGTGCTCGCGGGGCGCCGCGGCGACGAAGAAGACGAAGAAGAGGAAGGCGAGCACGGAGCACAGGAGGAAGTCGAGGGTGGTGAGCGCGTCACACCCGGGAACACACCCTCGCTGATGAGGACCGAGCTGCCGTTTGGTCCGTTCATCGCGTTCGCCGCGGTGTTCTTCCTGTTCGCCGAGCCGTGGATCCAGCTGCACTTCCGCTGGCCCGGCGGGTGAGACGCGCCGCGCAGGGTGGTATCGTGGGGGTGTGGGTGGCCAAGCGGCCGAGCAGATCATCGCCGGCGTCGTCCTGAGCGAGCGCCTCGCCGTCACCATGTACGGCGCGATCCATCGCGCGCAGTGGAATGGCCAGCGCAACATGCGCGGGCTGGTCGTCGATCCGAAGCTGCTCGCGGTCCCCGCGTTCCGGCTCGCGATGGACGAGGCCTCGGCGATCGCGAGCGCGTCGCTCGATCATCCGAACGTCGTTCCGACGATCGCGGTCGAGACCAACGGCCCGGACGTCGTCGTGGTGACCCGCGGGGTCGGCCGCTACGTCTCGGTGCAGGACCTGATGACCATGGCGCGCGCGAGCCGGGTCGCCGGCGGCAAGCTCCCGCTGCCGGTCGCCGCGGCGATCGGCAAGACCGTGGTCGAGGCGCTCGCCGCCGCGCACCGCGCGAAGCTGGTCCACGGCGCGGTCCATCCGCGCAGCGTGTTGATCGACGAGGACGGCGGCGTGTGCCTCGGCGACTTCGTGGTCGGCCGCGCGCTGACCACCGCGGTCGCCCAGGGCGCGGATTCGTCGCTGTGGCGCGGGCTCGCCGGCTTTCTCGCTCCCGAGCTGGCGGTCGGCGAGGATCCGTCGCCGGCCACGGACGTGTTCGCGGCCGGCGCGCTGCTGTTCACGATGCTCTCGGGCGAGATCCCGCCGGGCACGCTGCACGTCACGCCGGCGGTCGAGCGGCTGGTCCAGCGCGCGCTGGATACGGATCTGGTGCGCCGCTACAAGAACGCGGGCGATCTGCTCGAGAACCTGCTCGAGGCGTTCGAGGACGATCGGTGGGAGGTCGCGGATCGCGGCGAGGTGATCCGGGCGGCCGGGCTGTCGCACGCCGACGACAACATCGACGACGCGACCGAGGATCTGCTGGCCTCGCTCGGCTCGATGCCGGGAGCGGTGCAGGTCACGCCGATCCGGCCGAGCGTGGACATCCGCGCCGAGGCGGCGGCGGCGCGCCACCACACCTCGACGGCGCAGAACCGGCTCGACGCGCTGCTCGCGGATCTCGATGACTCGCGCGAGCACACCGCGGTCGACGACGCGCGCGCGTTCAAGCGCGATCCGATCAGCGAGCTGATCCACATGGACCCGCGCCGCGACGAGGCGATCGCGCCGCCGCCGCGACCTGCGCGCTCGCGGGTGCCTTCGCTCGACGATCCGGACGACGACGAGGCCGACGCCGAGCACACGCCGCTGCCGCCGCCGATGCGCGAGTCGGATACCGACCTGGTCCGCGGCGGGCGGCCGGGCGAGCGCGCGGAGCGATCCGCGACGTACGACGAGGCCGCGGCGATGGACGCGCTGTCGGGGCTCGACGAGCCGGTGCGCCGGGTATCGAGCGCCGCGGACCAGGCGGCGCAGGCCGCCGAGCGACTCGAGCAGGCGGCCCGGCGCGCCGAGGCGGCCGCCGCGCGGGTCGAGACCCGCGAGAACAAGCCGCTGGTCGCGCCGTCGCCGCGCGCGGCCGCGCCGCTCGTCGATCCGGTGCCGGATCTCGGCGCGCTCGATGCTCCGGCGCCCCGGCTGCGCAGCCGGATGTTCGGCGTGGTGTTGCTGCTGCTGGTCGGCGGCGCGGGCGCCGGCTTCTACTATCTGTATCAGCGCCAGCAGGCCTCGAACGAGGAAGGCGCTCGCACGCAGGCCCAGCTGCGCGAGGAGGCCGAGCAGAAGACGCAGCTCGCGCCC
>JBQCJR010000993.1:0-11522 GCA_051952595.1 Kofleriaceae bacterium | reverse complement strand
GGTCACGCTGACCACCAGGGCGACCCGGGCGCCGCGCGCGCGCGGCCGCCCCGCGAGGAACACGCGATCGCCGAGGAGGTCGACGAGCCGCGCGAGCTGCGCCACCGCCTGCGGCTCGCCGGCGAGGACGCGGCTGCCGTGGGTGGCGTCGAGCAGGAGGGTCGCCGTCAGCTCGGCGGAGCCCGAGGCGAGCTCGGCCTTGACGCGCGCGAGGTTGCCGGCGTCCTCGGGCGTGCGAAGCCCGGCGGCGGTAAAGGCGGCCACCGCGGCGGGGCTCGGCAGCGCGGCCGCTACGATCGCCGCTGTGGCCGCGGCGGGCGCGAGCTGCGTGAACGCCGGCACGCCGGCCGCCACCGCGTCGCGCACGACGTCGGCGAGGCCGAACACCAGCGCCGCGTTCGGGCCGGGATCCCCGGGCGCGTGGAGCTTGGCCTCGAGCGCGAGCGGCGCTCCGCCCGCCGCGGCGAGCACCGCGCCATAGATGGGGAAGTGCGACAGGTACCATCGGCCGCCCGCGATCGGATGGATCGTGCGCAGCCCCGCCGCGGCGAGCAGCCAGCGTCCTACCGGGTCCTCGGCCGGCGGCTTGGGCGCGAGCGATTCGAGGAGCGCCAGCGTCTCCGGATCGGTGCCGGGCGCGATCTCTTGCGCGGCCAGCCTCTGCGCCAGCTGCTCGAGCTCGGCCGCCGGCATCGCCTCGACCTCGACGCCCAGGCCGAGCTCGTACCGGCTGCCGCCCGCGTCGTCCTGCGCGCGCAGGATCTTCCAGCGGCGGGTCACGCCCAGCGCGCGCCGGCAACGGCCGACGCGGTCGAGCGCCTCGGCGAGCAACGGCGCGAGGAAGGCGCCGGCTGGCACCTCGAAGCTGGCGTGGCTCGTATCCCCGCCTATCCCGCCGATGCGATCGAGCACGCGCTGCAGGGCGGCGCGGATCGCGCTCGGCAGCGGGCGCGTCGCGGGGATCACCCGTCCCGGTTGCACGAGGCGGGTCGTCCGCAGGTGGTCGAGGAACGCTGCGCGCAGGGCGCCATCCGGCGAGGGCAAGAGCAGCATCGCGACCGCGACGTCGGCGTTGGCCTCGTTGATCGCGAACCGGGCCCCATCGCCGACGAAGCCCTGCAGCGCGGCTTCGACGCGAGCGCGGGTCGGCAGCAGGAACCGGCGCATCATCGCCAGGCGCCGCCGGTAGGCTTCGTCCGGTTCGCGCTCGCTCACGCTGACGACCTGCGGGCCGGCGCCGTCCCACGCGAGGCGGTCGGCGAAGCGCGGCACGCCGAGGTCGGCGCCGAGCCGATCGAGCGCGCGGCCGAGCCGGCGGTGATCGGGATCCGCGTCGCCGGCCAGCGGGAAATCCAGCCGCCGCACCGCGAACAGCTCGCATGCCTGGCGCCGGATCCGCGCCTTCTCGGCGCCGATCGCGTACAGCAAACGGCCGAGCACGCCCTCGACCACGCGCAGCTCGAGCAAGTCGATCGGGGTCGCACCGCCGGGCGCGCCCGCGATCGAGATCGCGCAGTCGATCCCCGGCGCGACCTGGTCGCGCACCTGCCACGCGGGCAGACACGCGCCCGCCTCGGTGAACGGCGCGAAGTGCAGCACGGCGGTCGTGGTGGTCGGCGGCTCGGTCCGCTCGGTGACGATCACCGTGACGTCGAACCCGCTGGGCCCGACGGCCGCGCGGGTCCCGACGAGCAGCAGCGGCCAGCGCGTCCCCGGATCGACGGAGGCGGTGAAGCCGCCGGCGCCCGCAGCGATCGGGATCGGCGTGTCGGTGGCGCCCCCGCGGAACGGGCCCGACAGGTGCTCCAGCAGGTTGAGATGCGAGGCGCTGCGCCTGGGATCGCTGTCGATGGCCATGGTCGCGCTCACACGATCGTCAGCTTGGCGTCGGAGTCGACGAAGGTGGCGATCTGGGTCGGCCGGATCGCCACGTTCTCACCGGACCTCGGAGCCGGCGCGCCGGGCGGCAGCGGCCCCTGCTCGAGCACCAGCTCCTGCACGTCGGCCACGCCGGGCTCGTTCATCATCGTCCACATGACCTCGGCGAAGCGCACCGGCTCACCGAAGCCGAGCCCATCGACGTATCGCTGCACGCGCGCCAAGAGGCGCGCCTTCAGCGCCGCGGCGGCGGGCGACGCGTTGATGACGTCGCCACCGGAGCCGCGAGGCAGCGGCAGGCCGCGCACGACCAGGTTGGCCGCGATGCCGATGTAGACCGGATCCGCGTGCTGGACGCGCGGCAGGATGCCCATCGGCCGCAGATCCTCGATCGCAGCGTCGATCGCGACGCCCAGCCCGTCCGGCCCGTCCCACAGCGCCGCGTCGGTCGAGGCGACGATCACGTCGAAGAAGTATGGAGAGGCCAGCTCGCGCTCGGCGCCGAACAGGCGTTCGAGGAAATTGAAGCTGCCGAACAGCGGCAGGCTCGCGTCGACGCCACCGACGCGATCGCGCACTTGGACCTGCCGGACGCCGGGCACCTGCGAGAGCGCGACCTGGATCGCGTCGACCGTCCAGATCGAGCGCGGCGCCCGCAGCACGAGCTCGCGGTAGCGCGCGTCGGGCCAGAGTTGATCTCCGCCGGTGAGCGGCCGCTTGTGATCGATCGAGACGATCACCTCGGGCGCCACGCCGCCGCCGGCCTGCGTGCGCGCGATCCCGAGCAGCGTGGAGCCCTTGAACCCCAGCGCCGGATCGTCGAGCTTGGGATCGTAGTGGTTCCAGAACGCGATCCGCTGGGCCGGCTGCGCGGGATCGAGGTCGTGCTCGGGCCCCGGGTAGAACGCGACGACCGGCACCTCGCGCACCGGGCTCGCCACCGAGAGCACCACGGCCTGCTCGAGGGCGACATGGTGGCCGCCCTGCGTGAGCAGGCGCGAGCCGCGCGGTAGCGCGACCGCCTCGACGGTCTCGGGGAGATGCGCGGTCAGGGTGATCGCTCCGCGCGCCTCGAGCGCCGGCCGCGGCATCCCCAGCTCGGCGCCCAGCCGCGACAGCGCGTCGCCGCGCGCGCTGGTCACGTACTGGTTGTCGTACATCGCGGTGAGCGCCGCCCAGGTCCGCGCGTCCTCGAGCGCGGAGACCTCGAGGATCTTGCGCAGCGCCGAGCCCGACGCGAGGTCGATGTCCGCGCCGAACAGCGAGCGCGCGAGCGCGAGCTTCTCGGCGATCAGGCGCGAGAACGGCTTGGGCACGAAGCCCGCGTCGGTGAGCCCGTAGTCGCCCGCGTCGGTGGAGCGTGCCACGGCGTCGTCGACGGAGAGGACGGCGGAGGGATCGAGCGTGCCGTCAGCCATGGGTGAGCCTCGTGCCGACGGCGCCGGCGGTCAGGGTCAGGGGGTCGCCCGTGATGGTCTCGAACACCACGCGCACGTCGAGCTCCCGCGCCGCGCTCTCCTCCGGCCGCTCGCGCTGTCCGTCGGGATCCCGCGCCGGGTTCGTCACCGGCCGATCGAGCCGCTGGTCGAGCAGCTTCACGTCGACGATGGCGCCGACCCGAGGGTCCTTGCGCAGCAGCGTGACGATCGCGACGCGAACGCGCTCGCGCTGGAGCAGCGGCGTGGTCTCGTCGACGAGGGCGTTCAGACCGTCGAAGCCGAAGTCGGTCTCGAACACGTCACCGCCGAGCGGCGTCAGCACGGCGACCGAGAGCGCCTGTGCCAGGTTGGTCACTCCGTCGACCACCGCGAGGTCCTTGCCGTCGGTCGCGAGCGTCAGATCGCGTCCGAGGTCGCCCACGCGCACGAGCGCGAGGCCACGGCCGAGTAGACGACGCCGCAGCAGGTCTTTCTGTGCCTCGAGATCCATGCCCGTCCCCCCCCCTCAGCTCGTCGTCAGCTTGTCCTGGCCGGCTTGGCTGACCTCCAGCGGCGCGAGCTTGTCGCTCTTGCCCGAGAAGGTCTCGTCGAGCAGCACCGGCTGCCCCCCAACGGTCAACTTGCGCGCCTCGCCGCTCGAGACGACGGTGACCTTCGTATCGATGGTCTGCGCGGGCTGCGGGCAGCCGGCGATCGTGGCCGTGGCCAGGTCTGGCTTCACCACCACCGGGGCCCCCTTGATCGTCAGCTTGCGCGGCGGCGGCGGCGGGATCGTGACCCGCCCCGGCGCGTGCGGACACTCGATCACCGCGTCCTTCGTGAGCACCTTCGCCATCAGCGATCCCTCACGTCCATCGTGTTCGTGACCTTGACCTTCACGTCGTCGGCCTCGAGGGTCAGCGTGTTCTTCGTCGAGAGCGTCAGGTCCTTGCTCGAGGTGATGACGATGTCGCCGTCCTCCTTGATGACGATCCGCGAGCCGCTCTCGTGCTCGATCGTCACGCGCTCCGCGGAGTCGGACACCGGGTCGGGGCGCACCCCCGGGGGCGGGAGCTTGTTGGGCTTCACGCGCACGGTCAGGCGGCCGACCTCGATCGTGCGCTCGCCGTCGGCGTCGATCAGATCGTGCGTCGCGCTGCCGGTCGGCTCCCGCGGGATGTCCTCGTCGCCGATCGAGCTCCGGAGGTTCGAAGCGACCGACGCGGGCAGGATCAGCCACCAGTCTCCGGGCCGCGCGTCGGGTCCGTGCCCCGACTCCCACAACGCGCCGAGCTCCACGGCATCGTCGGGAGCGTTGCCGGCGTGCGCGAGCACGACGCGCGTGCCTGGATACCGCGGCACCACCAGGCCGCACTTGCCCCACGCGAACGGCGACACCGTCGGGACGCCGTTCTGGCGCGCCTTGCGATCGCGATCCACCGCGAGGCGCCGGGCGCGGGACGGCTTGCCATCGTTCCCCGTGAGCCCGACCCAGACGTCGACGGTCTGCCCCGGCGGCTCGCCCGTCCCGCTCGCCTTCGCGGCGCGAACCTCGCCGACCCCGAGGCCCTCGGGCTGCATCGCCTTCACCAGGTCCTGCATCGCGCCTGCGAGCTCGTCGTGGGGGGTCGCAGCGGGCGGCGAGGCCCCGGGCGAGCCGGGCTCGGGGACCGGGTCCCATTCCTTGCCCGGCTGGATCCCGATCCCCGCGAGCGTGGTGACGAAGCCCTCGGTGCGGCTCAGCCGGTGGCTCACGCTCGTCACGTACATCGTCGCAGGACCGCCGACCACCTCGCTCGCGCCCAGGAACGATCGCCCCATCCCCGCGAGCGCCTCGCCGAAGCTGGACGGCGTCGTTGTTGCGTTCAGCGCGGATGCCGGATCCAGCAGGTTCCCCATGCCGTCGCTGAACGGATCGGCGAACGAGACGGCGTCGCCGGGCCGGAGATCGGGGCGGCCCTTGAGCGTGAGCGCGTACTGCAGGTGCGACGGCGGCGGGATCGCGATCGGCGCCTCGGCGTCCGCGGTCTGATCGACCGTCGACTGCGCGGTGGTCTCGACGTGCACGAGCCCGCCCTCGGCGTCGAGCGGCTTGGTCTTCCCCTCGAGCGGGATCTTCCGGCCGGGACCGACGTGCAGCTTGCCGTCGCGGATGACGTACATCGGCAGGCCGCCTCGCTTGGACTCGACCTTCATCGCGTCCTCGAGGCGCGCGAGCTCCTTGGTGCCCTTCTTGCCAGTCAGCGCCTCGAGCCGCGGCGCCGGTCCGTCGGACGGCGTGGCCACGAACGGGTGCTCCTCGCCGGCGATCTTCAGCTTCTTGGCGACCGCGACGGCGAGCTCGGTCGCGGTCGCGGCGGTCACCGTCTTGGGGAGCCGCTGCGCGAGCGCCGCGAACACGCGCTCGCGCGCCTCGATCACCGCCTCGTAGCGGCGCGTGCCGACGCGTCGGGACAGCCGCGTGACCACCAGGCGCGCCACGCGCTGCTCGTCGGGCGGCGCCCCCGCGAGGCGGTCGAGCGTACCGGTCAAGCTCGCGACGCTGGCGAGGTAACCGAGCACGCCGCCGGTGTCGCGCCAGTACAGGTAGAGGTCCACGTACAGCGGCCTGGCGGGCTTCGCGCTCCAGATCTCGTGCAGCACCTTGTAGTGCGCGTTCGTGATGCCCTCGATCACGAAGCTGTAGGCGCCTCCCTCGAGGCCGGCCGGCAGCGCGGCGCTGATCTCGGAGTGGTAGTCGCCTGCGCCGATCGAGAGCTTCGGGATCCGGACGCCCGGCGGCTCGGTGAAGAACGTGAGGTGCCAGCCCGCGTCTTGGCCGACCACGCCGGAGGTGAGCGTCACCGGCGTCCCCCCGCGTCGTCCTCGCCGACCTGCGACTGGATCTGACCGGCGAACCGCGCCGCGACGCGTGGATCGAGCGGCGGCAGCGCGAATCGATCGGTGCCGCGCTCGATGCGCCGCCAGGCCACGTCGAGGAACGAGCCGTAGTTTCCCGCCTGGCGCAAATTGCCCGCGTGGATGCGGAAGTCGAGGATCGCGAGCTCGATCAGCGCGCCTTCCTCGCCGCCGCGCTCCGGGATGCGCCGGGGCGGCCCCGGCACCAGCGGCACCGCCGCGACGATCGCGCCCGCGCGCAGGAGGATCAGCCGCAGCGGCGCGCGGGCGACCGGCTCGCCGGCGGCGCCCGAAATGGTGGGCGCGTCGTCCTCGGCTGCGGCCGCCACGATCTCGTCGCCGCGCGCGTCGCGCCAGCGCACCGCGTCGCCCGTCGGCGCGTACAGCGCCAGCGACAGCTGGGGATCGAGCCGGAAGGTCGCAGGCAGCCCGCGCTCGAGCGATTGCCGCACCCGCTCGAACGAGTCCGGAACCGCGGCGGGCGCCGGCGGGACCAGCAAGCGATCGACGGGGATCGGGAGGATGGGCACGCGTTAGCTCCTCGCGAAGTCCACGAGCGCGCGCACCGCCACGTTGCCCGCCTCCAACATCTTGGCCAGCACGCCGGGCCGCGGCATGTACGCCAGCGTGATCGAGACCTCGAGGACGTCGCGCCGCTGCGCACTCGCCGTGAATGTGAGCGCCTGGACCTGCAGGTCCGTGCGGACGGTCATGCCGCTGATCAGCACCAGGCCGCCCGCGGCCCCGCGGGTCAGCCCCTCGAGCACCGTCCCACGCTTGCTCGCCTCGGCGAGCGTCTCGAGCGCGAACTTGAGCGCGAAGCGCTCCTTGCCGACCAGGAGGCCCGACATCGTGATCGTGTCGTCGTGTGTTGCCACCGCGGCCCGGATCGTCGAGCTGCCGATCGCCGGCAGGTGGTAGCTCTCGCTCAGGACGATCGAGCTCACCGCGAACAGCGGGATCGTCACCAGGCCATCGGACAAGATGGCCGAGGGCATACCCTCGGTCTCCACAAAACTCTCGCGCGGCATGCCCCCCTCCCGGGAGTGACTATCGCACAAGCCATCACGTTTGGGTGAAAACTAGCGACTCGTCGAGATCCTGCTCGCAGCGACCATCGCCGCGTCCACGGTCTCGACGAGGGTGTCGTGGATCATCACACCGCTACGAAACGCGTGATAGCGAATGTGACTACTCGAGAACGCCCCCGGCGGCATGCCGAGCACGATCCGGTGGGGGGCGCGCGCCAACTCGCGGCTGACCTCGGCGCGCGTCGTGAAACCCGGGAGCGAGTCCGGCTCCTCTTCGGAGCCCGCGCGAAACGGCATCCAGAACAGCGCGATGGTCGAGCGCTCGATG
Organism: Kofleriaceae bacterium; assembly: GCA_051952595.1. Classification (GTDB taxonomy): domain Bacteria; phylum Myxococcota_A; class Polyangia; order Haliangiales; family Haliangiaceae; genus JABFXX01. Next base: position 3,969 of record JBQCJR010000993.1, on the reverse strand, counting down.
CCACACGTCTCCCAATCCAGGATGTCGTACGAAGCTCCGCGCATGTGCGGAACGGGGCTCTCCGTCCGGCCGAAATGGACCCGCACGCCCTCCTCGAACGCCGCGCTGCGGAACTCCGGGATCACGATCGCGCCCGAGAAGCCTCGGCGCTCCAGGAGCGACATGGCTTCGAGGCGCCACGGCGTCCGCAGCTCGCGGCGCGCGGTCGGACCCGCAAGAAAGATCGAGCTCGGCGCCGCCGCGAGGAGCGGTTCGAGCGGCTGATCGTCGTAGAAGAGCGTCTGCATCGATCTCACGGCTCCCCGATCAGAGGTCCGTCGAACTCCTCGAACATCCGCAGCTCGTAGCGTGAAGCGATCGGCGCGAGCAACGACTCGTCGAACGCTCCCTTGCGCCAGCTCACGCTGACCCAGAGCAGCGGGAGGACGTTCGACGACGCGTGCTTCAAGGCTTCCCGGTCCCAGATGAAGTGGGCCACCATGTCCTCGTCGTCGTAGAGGTGCGCCACGCGATGACCGACCAGCCCCTTCTCGTACAGAGGCTCGAGTAGGCGGTGCACCGCTCGCGCTGTCTGATAGTTCTCCCACGCGAGCTCCGAGCACCGCGTCGAGAAGTACTTGCGGGTCACGGCCACCGGAGCGTCGTCAGGGAGCATCGGGCAAACCCTCCAGTCCTTCGCCGTTCAGGACGCGGATCGCGAGGTCGCGCGTCTTCTCCTGACCGGCCGGCGACAAGGTCCGCACCACGGAGCCGTCGGGCAGGTAGATGTGGATCGGGCCGCGCTCGACGCCACCCATGATGAGGTTCACGTCATCGCCGAAGATCCAGGGCACCTCGGCCTCCTCTCCGAAGATCCGGGATCTCCAGGGCCCCTTGCCGGCATAGCGCTCGAGCTGTGCCCCGAGCTCCAGCCCCCACTTCTCGCGGATCCACAGCGAGCCGAAGCGGAGATCGAGCAACTGGCGGCCGCGCGCCTCGAGCAGCGGGACGAACACGCGATCGACCAGGTACTCGGCGTTGAACCCACCCATGTACGCGTCCACGAACACGAACCTTTTCTTACCGGCGAGGATAAGCGCGTCGAGCTGGTCGCGGAGCGCAGGGTACATCTGATCTTCTGGCAGCTTTCGGGGTCGAAGGATCTTCGGCTCGAGCGCAGGGTTGCCGTGCTGAAGGACGTCGGCGATGAACTCTCCGCCGCGCTCGGTCCCCAGGATGACATCGGGATCGTAGCGCTTGATGAGCTGCTGCAAGCGCCGATACGCTTGCACGTTCGCGCGCAGCACGCGGAGATCGACGAAGCCCTCGTACTTGCCTCGATGAACAGCGAGCGTCGCACGCGTTCGAGGATCCTTCGCTTCGGTCGTGCGCAGCTCCTTCTTGACCTCCTTGTAGGTCGGACGACTCGGAGGGGGCTTCTCCCCCGGCTTCAGCCCGCGCAGAATGCGCTCCACCTCTGCCTCGACCTCCTGAGGCGGCTGGAAGAGCTTGCGAGAGATCTGCTCCAGCTCCTTCTTTGTCGTCGCAAGCGTTCTCAGGATCTGCTGCGGCGTGGATGCCGGCGCCGCCTGGGCGACCCCCAGTGCCTGCTCTGCGGGTGAATACTGGCCGAACGCCTTCTCGAACTCCGGCAGCGTCGGGCCCTTGCCCTCGACGAACGCCGAGATCTTGACGTTCGACGCAGCCAGATGATCGAGCAGCGACAGCTGCGTCGTCGTCAACTCGCCGTTCCGGAGGACGAGCTCGGCGACGAGGTCCCTCGGAAGCGCGTTGCCCTTGCGCAACAGGATCGACGCCACGTTGTCGGCCCAGCTGGGATCGGCCTTGGCGAAGCGCGCGAGGAACGCTTCGAGGTCGTCGACCGCGTTGCCGAAGATCTCGCCGAGCAGGCGCCAGCCGTGCGTGGGGTGGCGGCGCAGGAACCCGAGCAGCGCGGACGCGTCGCCGAGGCGCGCCAGGTTGCCGCTCCGGGCCAGCGCGCGCATCGCCGGTTCGTCGAGGGCGGCGAGCAACTCGAGCGCTTCGTGCGGCGGCACCTTGCCCCGCGCGAGGTTGGCGAGGAGCTGATCGATCTCCTTGGCGGGCGCGGCCTCGAGCAGGCGCGCGAGGCCCGTCGACGCGGGACCACTCAGCTCGCGATCGACCAGCCGGATCACGCTCTGGTACGCGCGCGTCTCGTACTCGCGCGCGTAGGTGCGGAGCAGCTCCTGCATCTTCTGGCGGAACCCACGCGCCAGCGGCTCGGTGATCTGCGGCTGGTCGAGCGTGCGGCCGAGCGCACGCGCCATCGCCTCGCTGCTCTGGCCGAGGAGCTTTGCGATCTCGCCGAAGCTCTTGCCCTCGGCGCGGAGCAGCTTCGCGGCCTCGAGCATCGTGCTCGCCTTGTTCGCGACCACGCGCGCGAGCGGCGCGAGCAAGGGGATCGCGATCAGCTCCAGGGCCGCGCCGAGGAGCATTCCAGTCGTGAAGCGATCCCAGTAGGCCGCAGGCGACGAGAGCCCCTTGCAGTGGGTCATCTCGAACAGGTCGTGCGCGAGCAGATCGAGCACGCTCACGACGCCGAGCTCGAAGCCGGTGACCCCAGCGCGCAACGCGAGCGCGATCCACTTCGTGGCGCTCGCGCGCAGCACCTTCGAGGTCACCGCCTTGACGCCGGCCTCGCCGACGATCTTCGTGATCGCCGCGCCGCCGAGTGTGCGGCCGGCACCACCCACGATCCCGAGCACCCGGCCGACGCCCTTGAAGCCGATCAACTCGAGCTCGCCCAGCCAGGCGGCCATCAGGAAGCCGGTCAGCGTGTAGCCCTCGTGGCGATTCGTCCACAGGTAGATCGCCTCGCTGATGACGATCACGACGACGATCTCGGTGGCCGTCGCGATTCCGGCCGCGAGCAGCGCCGCCCCGGTCAGGACGACCGCGCCGACGAGCCCGACGACCGCCAGCGCCGTCGCCAGGTGCTGCACGTGGTAGTACTCGAGCTCGGCCTCGAACGCGAGCGCGCTCCGCTCCTCGACCTTGCCGTTCCGCTCCCACGCGCCCCCGGCGAGCTGCCGCACCGGCTCGTAGCGCACGAAGGTCTCGACCACGCCGCCCACGGAGCGGCGCTCGATCGCGAGCACGCGCAGGCTCAGCCGGATCTTCGCGGCCTCGAAGTCCCGAGCGGGATCGAGGTTCGCCTCCTTGGCGGCCTCCTGGATCGCCAGCGCGAGGATCTCCTGCTCGGTCTTCTCCTCGCCCTGGCACACCAGCCGCGCCATCAGGTCGCCGACCTTGCGCTGGATCGGCGCCGACAGTCGCTCGAGCGCCTGCTTGGTCAGCCGCTTCACCTTGTGCAATTCGGAGTAGTACGACGACGTCTCGGCGACCACGCCGGCCGCCGGATCGGCGCTGTCGCGCGCGGAGAGGATCCAGCGCTCGCGATCGTCGGCGCCGAACAGTCGAATCCGCTGCTCGTCGACGTCGTAGGCGTGTTGCAGCAGGCCGCGCTGCCAGCCCTCGATCTTGCGGATCACGTGGCGCAGCCGCGGGTGATGCACAAACCGCGACCGCAGGCTCTTCTCGATCAGCGGCCGCAGCGTCACCGGGTACAGGTTCTCCTCGAGCCAGGCGTCGAAGAAGCGCCCGAGCGCGCCCCGCTTCTCGAGCGCGAGCAGGAGCAGATCGAACCGCGCGGGATCGTCGGACTGCGCCGCCACTGCCCACTTCCAGAACGCGTCGCGCCGCGGCGCCGACCAGAAGCCGTTCTCGAGGTCGAGGATCCGCACCACCTCCGCGGCCTCGAGCTTGATCTCGGAGCTCCACAGGTTCGCGTAGAACAGCCGCGACTGCATCGTCCTCGCGTCGAGCGCGGGGAGATAGAACACGCCGCGCACACCGGGCGGCCAGTCCTGATCGGGGTGAAGGACGTCGGGCTCGGCGGTCTTGCTGCCGCCGAGCCGGCGCGCGGGCTCGAGCAGCTCGCTCGGCATC
>JBQCJR010000992.1:0-13694 GCA_051952595.1 Kofleriaceae bacterium | reverse complement strand
TCGCCGCTGGAGTACGTCCACAGCAGGTCCTGGCGCTCGAGCTTGCCGAGCGCGCGGATCCGCGGCTGCCAGGTCCCGGCGTCGCGCAGGTAGGCATAGGCCGGGCGGAGATCGAACGTCGCGGTGTCGAGTGGTCGCGGCCAGCCGACGATCGTGTAACCGACCCGGCCGCGCACCTCGTACGCGGTGGGATCCATGCCGAACCCGCCGCCGAGCCGGATCTCGCGGCGCGCGGCCTCGGACACCGCGACCTTCACCTTGACGACGGGCGCGCGCGACGGATCGGGCTCGACCTGGACCTGCACGGTGGAGAACCGCGCCATCGCGTACAGCCGGCGCTGGGTCGCGGTGATCGCCCGGGCCGAGTAGTGGTCGCCCTCGGTGAACTGGAGCCGCGCACGCACCGCCTCGGCGAGCGCGCCCTCGACGCCGGTGATCTCCACCTCCCCGAATCGCGCCTTCGGGCCGGGATCGAACCGGAGCTCGACCACCGCCTCGTGGTTCGTGCGATCGGCGTAGATCGTCGCGTCGAGCTTGGCGTGCGCGTAGCCGGCGTTGGTGACCGCGGCGAGCACCATCGGCTTGGCGGCGTCGTAGACGGCGTAGTCGAACGGCTGGCCATCGCGGAGCGGGAGCTGGGCGCGCACCTTCGCGATCGAGAGGTCCGGGTCCGCGGGCAGGCCCTCGATCACGACGCGCGTCGGCGCGCGGGTGCCCTCGTGGACGGTGTACACGACGGTGGCCGCGTCGCCGGAGCGCTCGACGCGGGAGCGGACCTCGACGGAGAAGAAGCCATGGCGCAGGTACTCGCCGCGGATCCGCTCCGCGTCGACCTGGATCAGGTACGGATCGGGCGACCGGCCGCGCTTCTTGCCGCGCAGCAGCGCCAACCCGGTGGTCAGGGTCTTGTCGCTGAGCTGGCGGTTGCCTTCGATCACGATCCCCTTCAGGTACTCGTCGCCCGGCCGGCGCGGCGCCCGGCGCGGACCGCACGCGGCGAGCAGCGCAGCGACGAGCGCGAGGAGCCACGACCGAGACATCGTCGTAGCCTTCCCGCGCAAGAACGATGCCTACGCGCGGTGCGTCGAACCAGCCGCCGCCGGCGTGCGCCGCGGCCACGCGCTCGCACAAACGAGTCACGCCATGCGGGTTTGTCACACCCGGCGCGGCGATCAGCGCGATGGATGGAGGTGATCGCGCTCGCGGTCGGCCTTGTTGCGCAGGGTCGACACGAGCACGGGCACGGCCATCAGCGCGAGGACGATCGCGGCGACGCGGCCGACCACGCTGCCAGACAGGAACATGATCGCGACCAGCATCGCGAGGATCACCGAGAACAGCGCGGTGAGACCGACGACGCTGTGTGGCACGCCATCGGGCTGGCGATCGAGATCCTCGGTCGGCGCGAGCTTGCGATCGTCGCGCACCGGGCTGTACGGCTCGTGGCCGACGTCCGGCGGGCGGATGATGGGGTGCAGGGATGCCATGGCCGCCTCCTAGGCTCGCCGCCCGGAGGCGGCGCGATAGATCGCGAGCAGCACGACGGCGCCGAGGATCGAGGCGACGATGCCCGGCCCTTCGCCGGCGCGGTACCAGCCCACGGCCTGGCCGAGCATGCCGGCCACGAACGAGCCGGCGATGCCGAGCACGATCGTGATCACGACGCCGCCGGGGTCCTTGCCCGGCATGACGAGCTTGGCGAGCGAGCCGACGATGGCGCCCACGAGCAGGATGATGAGGATGTGCATGGGGTTACCTCCGGTTGGCTAGGTGCGCGGCTACTTGCGCGACAGCGTCGCGCGCAGCTTGGCGGCCGCGCGCTCGACCATGGGGCGGACGCGATCGATCATGGTGCGGCTCTTGGCGACCAGATCGTCGACCGAGACGCGCGTGCCGTGGGGACCGCGCTTGGCGGTGCGCTCGGCGCGCTCGGCGTCCTCGGGCGACGACTCCACGTAGTCGCGCGCTTGCCGCGCCGCCTCGTCGACCTTCCCTTCGGCCACGAAGTCGCGGACGTTCTTGTCATAGCGACGGGCGGAGACCCGATCGCCTTCGCCCTGGTTGGGGTCGTGGTTGCGTGGCTTCATGCCGTGGGGGTTGAGCAGACGGCGTGCCAGTCAGGCTCCGAAAACCCCGCAGGGGCGGCCCCAAAGGCCCCCAGAGGGCTCCAAGAGGCCCCCGACGGCCCACCCGAAGGCGGGCCGGGCCCGCTCACGCCACGTCGGTGCTGCGGATCACCCGCGCGCCGGCCGCGCGCATCGCCTCGATCGCGCGCGCCCCATCTCCCTCCGCCAGGTCCACCGCGCGGCAGCCATCCTCGATCAGCGCCACGTCGAACCCGAGCTGCCGCGCGTCGAGCACCGTGAGCTTCACGCAGTAGTCGGTGGCGAGCCCCATCACGTACAGCTCGTCGATCCCGCGCTCGCGCAGCCACTCCGCCAGCCCGGTGGCCTTGCGGTGGCCGTTGTCGAAGAAGCCGCTGTAGCTATCGATCTCCGGATCGGTGCCCTTGCGGAACACCTGGGTCACCGCGCGCACCTGCTCGTGCAGCTCCGCGCCACGCGTGCCCTGCACGCAGTGCACGGGCCACAGCACCTGGGGCAACCCGGCGAGCTCGATGACCTCGCCGATCTGCCGCCCGGCGTGCTGCGCCGCGAAGCTCCGGTGCTCGCGCGGGTGCCAGTCCTGGGTCGCGACCACGACGTCGAACCGCGGCATCACGCGCCGCGCGACCTCGATCGCCTCGTCGCCGCGCGGCACGGCGAGCGCACCACCGGGCAGGAAGTCGTACTGCAGATCGACGAGCACGAGCGCGCGCATGCGCGAAGTCTAGATCGAAAGCTCGAAGCCCTGCTTCGCGAGCCGATCGTACTTCCGGCGATCGAACCGGTACAACCGCGCCGCACGGTGGCGCACGCCCTGCTCGACCTCGTCGGTCTCGACGAGCAGATCGAGCGACAGGATCTTCTTGCGAAAGTTGCGCTTGTCGAGCTCGGTGCCGAGGATGATCTCGTACAGCCGCTGTAGCTGGGTCAGCGAGAACCGCGGCGGCAGCAGCTCGAAGCCGACCGGCGCGTACCGCACCTTGCCGCGCAGCCGGTCGCGCGCCGCGTCGACGATCTCGGCGTGATCGAACGCGAGCTTGGGCAGCTCGTCGAGCGCGAACCAGCCGACGCCCATCGCATCGGTGGCGGCGCGGATCCGGTGATCGCTCAGCTTGGCCAGCGCGTAGTACGCGACGGTCACCACGCGCTCGCGCGGATCGCGATCGACCGTGCCGAACGTGTACAGCTGCTCGAGGTAGACGTCGGTCACGCCGGCCTCCTCGGCCAGCTCGCGCCGCGCGGCGCCATCGAGGGTCTCGTCGACGCGGACGAACCCGCCGGGCAGCGCCCACGCGTGCTGGAACGGCTGCAACCGGCGCTGGATCAGGAGGACCTTGAGGTCGTTCTCGTCCAGGCCAAACACCACGCAGTCGACGGTGAGCGCTGCGCGCGGGTACTCGTAGCTATGGGTCATCACTCACCGATCCGCGGCGCCCGCGGCGACGTACGACTTCAGCTCGGCGAGCTCGCGCTCGAACCCGCCGGACACGATCGGGAACCGGCACCACGACCGCGGATCGACGTTGCGATCGTCGAGGTGGAAGCTGGGCGCGATGCGCTCGCGCTTCCACTGGTTGCGGCACCACAGCCGGAAGAACCGCTCGATCCAGTGCGCGAGCTCGAGCGGCGTGTACTGGGGGTACCGGGGCAGCAGGGTCAGCAGCACCTCGACCGGGGTGTGCTTGTCGCGGATCGCGGCGTCCTCGACGGCCTCGAGGAAGTCGTACGGCATGAGATCGGCCTCGTCGGTCTGGGCCTGGGCCCGCGGGCGTAGCTCGGCGGTGGGCTGCTGCGCGTTGATGTAGCGCAGCGCCGCGACCGGGGTCGCGCCCTCGGGTGCGTGGTGCTCCATCCAGCGCAGCCAGCTGCGCAGGTACGACTTGTCGATCCCGCCGAGCGGCGCGAGCCCACCGGAGGTGTCGCCGTCCATGGTCGCGTAGCCAACCGCGGCCTCCGAGCGGTTCGAGGTGGTCATCAGCACCTGGCCACGCACGTTCGCGAGCGCCCAGATCGAGGGCGCGCGCACGCGGGCCTGGATGTTCTGCAGCGTGACGTCGTCGACGTCCCAGCGCAGCGGCCGGCCGATCGCGCGCTCGACGGTGGCGACGTAGCTCTTGAACAGCGGATCGACGTCGATCACGTGGAACTCGGCGCCGACCGCGTGCGCGACCTGCTCGGCGGCCTCGCGGGTGATCGGCCCGGAGTTCTCGGTCGGCTGGTACGCGGTGGTCAGCAGCGCGCGGATCGCCTCGCGCGCGCCGCCGCCCTGCTCGATCACCTCGCGCAGCCGCGCGATCGCCGGCAGCTTCTCGCGCACGCCGCCCGGGCCGAGCTCGGCGAACGCGAGTTCGACGGCGAGCCCGACCAGCGTCGCGCACGCGGCGGAATCGGCGCCGCCGGACAGCGACACGGCGTAGCCCTGGGCGCGGCTCTTGCGCAGGTAGTCCCACAGCCCGAGCGCGACGGCGCGCGCGAACTCCTCCTCGCGCACGTGGGGCCCGTCCTCCCAGCTCGTCTCGATCGCGACCGGCGCCCCGGGCTTGCGCACCGGCCACACGAACGGATGCTCGACGACCAGCGCCTCGGCGTCGTGGCGCGGCCGGTGGCTGCCGCGGCGCACCTGCTCGCGGCGGTTCGCGTCGACGTCGACCTCCGCGGTCGAGAGCTGCACGGCCTGGAACGAGAACCGCGGGCCCCGCGCGACCAGCTCGCTGTTCGACGCGATCAGCCCACCGCCGTCATAGATGATCCGGCCGGCCTCGTTGCCGAGCAGGTTCGCGTACAGGTACGCGACGCCGAACGCGCGCGACCCCTCGATCACGAACCGCTGGCGCGTCGCGAACTTGCCGAACGCGAAGTGGCTCGCCGACGGGTTGCAGATCACGTCCACGCCGCGGAGCGCCAGGTCGGTCCCGGGGCGGTTGGCGACCCAGGCGTCCTCGCAGATCTCGAACCCGAACCGCAGATCGCCGATGTCGAACACCAGATCGCCGATCGGATAGCGGCGGATCGATCCGTCGGGCGCGGTCCGCTCGAGCACGTCGATCTCGCCGGCCGGCCACGGCTTGAACCACCGCGGCTCGTAGTGGATGCCGTCGCCGGCGAGGAACTGCTTCGCGGCGAACCCGACGATCGCGCCGTCGGCGAGCAGCGCGGCGGCGTTGTACAGGGCCTTCTCGTGGAACACCGGCAGCCCGACCGCGACGACCATGCCGGTGGTCAGCGCGGCGAGCCGCTCGAGCTGCTCGAACGCGGTGTCCTGCACGCCGTCGATGAAGAACGCGTCCTCGCAGCCGTAGCCGGTGATCGCGAGCTCGGGCAGGCACAACACCGACGCGCCCTCCGCGCGCGCGCGCTCGATCGCGATCGCGAGGTGCGCGAAGTTCTCGTCCCACGCGAGTGGGGTCTGGTTGACGCAGGCGACGGCGACCTTGAGCACTCTCATGACGACCTACCGGTTGGAGATCAGATGCTCGACGAGCAGCCCGGCGGTGCTGTCGACGTGGAGGAACGGGCTCGCGAGCGCGACGGCGCGCGGGTGGCTATCGGTCACGACGATCGAGCCGAACAGGCCGCTTTGCTCGAGCCGGTGGAGCGAGTCCCCGGGGAACAGGCCGTGGGTGGCGATCGCGTCGATCGAGATCGCGCCGGCATCCCGGTAGGCCTCGGCGGCCCCGATCAGCGATCCACCGGTCCGGATCATGTCGTCGTAGATCACCACGCGCTTGCCGGCGACGTGCGCCGAGACGCCGGTGACCCGGGTGCTGTCGCCGTCGAGCCGGCGCTTGAACACGAACGCCGCGTCGACCCGTAGATCGTTGGCGAGCGACTCGACCCACTTGGCGCGCCCGGCATCGGTGCACGCGAGCACGAAGTCCTCGCCGCCGAGCCGGCACGCCGCGTCCATGACGAGCCGCTTGCCGTAGACGTGGATCGTGCGGATCCCACCCTCGAAGTAGTGCGCGATCGAGGCGACGTGTAGATCGAGCAGGAACACCTGCGTGCCGCGGCTCGCCATCGGGATCGACGACAGCAGGCGCGCCCGGGTCTTGGCGGTCACGACCTCGCGCGGGCGCACCGAGCGCTCCATCGTGGAGTGGCCGTAGAACGGGATCACCATGCGGAGCCGGTATGCCCCCTCGGTGACGAGGCCGCACGCCAGATCGTAGAGCTCGAGCGTGGTGGCCTCGGTGGTGGTGCCGCCGACCAGCACGACATCGCGATCCGCCGGATCGGTGAGGATCCGCAGGTAGTGCTCGCCGTCGGGGAACATCCGGCGATCGACCTCGCCGAGCTCCCAGCCGCCACCTTCGGCGATCGCGCGACCGAGGTATTCGTACTCCGAGGTCGAGAACACGAGCGGAGCGGTCACGGGCGTCCTCCGAGCCCACGCGCATGGGCGATCAGCTGTTGCTTGCGGGTCTGGACGTGATGATCGAGCCCGACCGGGTGGGGCTGCGGGTTGAGGAACCGCCGGGTCCGCGGCGAGAGCTGCGCGAGCTCGGTCGCGGCGCGGGCGCGCGCGGTGGCCAGGTCGTCCGGATCCCGGACGGGCTCGCCGCGCTCGAGGTAGCGCACCAGCAGATCGTCGGCGGTGTCGTACGCGGGCGTGAACGGGGCGCGCAGCACGTCCTCGACGTCGTACAGCGTCGGTCCGGAGAACCCGTGGTCCTGGTCGTAGATGACGTCGCCGGTCAGCTCGCCGTCGCGGCGCAGCCGCTTGACCTGCAACATGCCGGGGTTCGAGATCTTGGCCGGCTGCTCGCTGAGCTTGATCACGTCGTGCCACGCGCCGTCGTCGTCGCGCCACGCGCCGAGCTTGTACACGCCGCCGAGCGCGGGCTGGTCGAACGCGGTCACCAGCTTGGTGCCGACGCCGAACACGTCGATCCGCGCGCCCTGCTCCTGTAGCGAGGCGATCAGGTACTCGTCGAGATCGTTCGACGCGACGATCTGCGCGCGCGGGAACCCGGCCTCGTCGAGCATCCGCCGGGCCTCGATCGAGAGATGGGCGAGATCGCCGGAGTCGAGCCGGATCCCGACGAGCTCGTGGCCGCGCTCCCGCAGCTCGTGGCCGGCGATGATCGCGTTGCGCACGCCCTCGAGCGTGTCGTAGGTGTCCACGAGGAACGTGCAGTTGCCGGGCAGCGTCTCGGCGTACGCGCGGAACGCGGCGAGCTCGTCGTGGTGGAACATCACCCAGCTGTGGGCGTGCGTGCCACGCGCCGGGATGCCGAGCAGCTTGCCGGCGAGCACGTTCGACGTCGCCGCGGCGCCGCCGATGTACGCCGCGCGCGCGGCGCCGATCCCGCCATCGACGCCCTGGGCGCGCCGCAGCCCGAACTCGAGCACGGGCGCGCCGCGTGCGGCCTGGCACACCCGCGCCGCCTTGGTCGCGATCAGGGTCTGGAAGTTGACCAGCGTGAGCAGCGCGGTCTCGACGAGCTGCGCGTGCGCGATCGGCCCGGTCACCCGGACGAGCGGCTCGTGCGCGAACACCACGCTGCCCTCGGGCACCGCGTCGATCGTGCACGCGAACCGCAGGTCGCGCAGGTAGTCGAGGAACCCGACCGGGAACAGCGGGGCATCCTCGGCGTCCCGCAGGCTCGCCAGGTACGCGAGATCATCGGGCTGGAACCGCAATCTCCGGAGGTACGCGAGCGCGGGCGCGAGGCCGGCCGCGATCGCGAACCCGCCGCCGAACGGCGGTCGCCGGAACGTCAGATGAAACACGGCTTCGCGCTCGCTCGCACCCGCCTTCCAGTAGCCGCAGGCCATCGTCAGCTGGTACAAGTCGGTCAGCAGCGCGAGCGAGCCGCCGTACACGTCGTCGAGACCGTCCTGGTGGTTCACGTTGCAGTGTAATATTGACACTAAGTCGACCGAAGTCAACGATGACGGGCCATGTCTGATCCGGTGTCCGAGGCAGTGATCGTGTGGGGCGAGGTCCTGTGGGACCGGTTCCCCGAAGGAGACCAGCTCGGCGGCGCCCCGGCGAACCTCGCCTGGCATCTCGGGCAGGCCGGCGGCTGGGTCCAGCTGGTCAGCCGGGTCGGCGATGACGAGGCGGGCCGGCGGGCGATCGAGCGGCTGGCCGAGCGGATCGATCCGACGCTGATCCAGATCGATCCCTCGCGCGCGACCGGGCTCGCCCAGTGGCAGGAGGCGGCCCGCGCGGCGCGGCGCACGTGCCTGCGGGTGTGCGATCTCAACCTGCGCGCCGCGGATCGCCACACCCCGGCGATCGGCGCGGCGCTCGACGCCGCGGATCTGGTGAAGATCAACGATCGCGAGCTGGCGACCCTGCGCGACTGGCTGGGCTGGGCGGATCCGGTGGCGGAGCTGCGCCACCGCGATCGCGTCGTCGTGGTGACCCACGGCAGCGCGGGATCGACGCTGTTCGGCGAGTCGGGAGCGATCGAGGTCGCCGCGACGCCCGCAGCGAGCGGCGGCGACAACGTCGGGTGCGGAGATGCGTACCTGGCGATCCTCGTGCACGGGTTGACGCTGGGATGGGATCTCGCGACGTCCGGGCGCGCGGCGAGCCGGTGGGCTGCGGCGGTCGCGGAGGTGCGCGGCGCGACGCCGCTGTTCAGCGACGAGAAGATCGCGGATCTGCTGGAGGTCGCGTGAGTACGGACGCGCCGGCGGCGGAGGCAGAGTCCGTCGCGCCGGCGGAAGAGGCAGAGGCCAGCGAGCCGGTCGTAGCTGAGCCGGAGATCCCCGGGCCTGCCGGGCAGGAGTCCGGAGAACCCGACGCGTGGGACCGCGCGATCCTCTGGCTCGAGCACCACGGCGCGCTGCCCGCGCTCGGCGTCCTGACGATCGCGATGGCCGCGATCTACGCGGGGGTGTTCCGCGGCGAGCTGGCCGGCGACGATCTGACGTTCCACATGGCGGAGGCGAGCCGGCTCGCCGATCAGCTCGCCGCGGGCGACTGGGACTTCTGGAACGTGAGCGCCAACGGTGGCTTCGCGTCGCTCTACTACTACCAGGCGATCCCGCAGCTGGCGTCCGCGATCCCGGCGGCGATCTTCGGCGACTTCCTGTTCTGGTTCCAGCTCAGCGTGTTCGTGCCACACGTGCTCGTGCCGCTCGCGGCGTACCGCGGCCTGCGGCTGATGGGAGCGACGCCGTGGCAAGCGTTCGGCGGCGCGCTCGCGATGGCGTTCCTCACGGGCGAGTCGCGGTGGGGCGCGAGCGCGGAGAGCACGTTCCGCGTCGGGCTGTACACCCAGACCTGGGCGCTCGCCGCGTTCCCGCTGGCGCTCGGCCACAGCGCGCGCTGGATCGCCGAGGGCAAGGGGCTCGCGGCGGCGATCGCGTGGTCGGCGTTCTGCGGGCTGTGCCACCCGTTCGCGGGGATCTCGCTCGGGATCGCGCTGCTCGCGACGGTCGTGGTGCGCCAGGTGACCGCGGCCGCGGGCGGCCGGCGCGGCAAGCTCGTGTGGTTCGTGGTGCTCCTGCTCGGCCTGGCGATCAACCTCGCGCTCGCGGTCTGGCGGGTGCAGGCGCTCTACCTGGTGCCGATCCTGCTGTTCGGCGCGGGCGCCCTGCGCATCGGCTGGGAGCTGTGGAGCCCGCGCGCTCCCGCGCCCGTGGCGGAGGCGCCGCCGTGGCGCGAGCTCGTCCGCATCTCGGTGCTCGGCGCGTGTATGGTCGCCGCGGCGCTGCCCGGCTGGCTGACGGTGGTCGTCGATTACGACGGCTTCGGCGGGTTCCCGCACCGGGTCCACGACGAGGTCGGGCCCGGCTACGCGACGCTCATGAAGTGGCAGCTCGGCGGCTGGATCCTCGACTACGAGCGCCCGCTGGTGCTCACCTGGTCGCTGCCAGTCGCGCTGCTGCTCGCGCGCACGCGCTACCACCGCTGGCTGTGGCCACCCGCGCTGGTGTACGCGGCGCTGCTCGCGCTCGGCCCCCACATCGGCAAGACGAGCGACGAGGATCTGCTCCCGCCGGTCCGCTTCCTCGGCACGATGCAGGTCGTGCTCGCGCTCGCGATCGGCAGCGGGCTCGTCGCCATCGCGGCGCAGCTATCGAACGGCCGGCCCGATGCGCTGGTCCACCGCGCGGTCCGCGGCGTGCTCGCGCGGGTGCGCCCGCGCCACCGGTTCTCGTTCGCCGAGCTCCAGTTCGCGGTGCGGACCGCGGTCGCGGCGGTCGTCTCGGCGCTCGTCGTGCTCGCCACGGTGCGCGGCGGCGCCCACATCTCGGGTCGCGTCCGCGTGCTCGGCGACAACCCGGGCAACCGCCGCGCCGAGCTGCTCGAGATCAACGAGCTGCTGAAGGTGCAGCCCGCCGGCCGCAAGCAGGTCGGCCCCGGCGCCGAGAACCACTGGTGGAACATGCTGACGTACGTCTATGGCCGCCGCCCCTCGCTGCTCCAGATGGGCGGCGGTGGCCTGCAGGCCAGCCCCAACTACGACTTCGTGTACAGCGTGCGCGAGTTCCCCAAGCTCGCGTGGGTCTACGACACCCCGTACTTCGTGTTCGATCGCTCCAAGCCCGAGCAGCCCGCCGGCGTGACCGTCGCCGAGACCAAGCACTACGAGATCCGGCGGTTCCCCGCGCCCGGCGCGATCTCCGCCGTGCAGGTCACCGGCGTCCTGCCGCCCGGCAGCAAGCCCGCGCGCGCCGCGGCGATCGCCTGGCTGCGCACCGACGCGCCCATGGCCAATCAGGTGCTCGCGTACGACGGCCACGGCGGCCCCGGCCCCGCGCCCCACGCGACGATCGTGCGCGCCGGCCGCGAGCTGTCCGCCGGCGATCGCGCCGACCTGTTCGCCGAGGTCGACGCCGCGCAGCCCTCGACGATCATGGCGCGCGAGAGCTGGCACCCGCGCTGGCACGCGTACATCGATGGCGTCGCCGCCCCCATCCGCCGCGTGACCCCCGACTTCCCCGCCGTCGAGGTGCCCGCCGGCAAGCACCTGGTGCAGTTCCGGTTCGAGCGCCCCTGGTGGGCGCATGCCGCGTGGCTCGCGTGGCCCGGCGTCGTCCTGCTCGCGTGGCTCGCCGCGCGCCTGCGCGACCGCGCGCGGCGGCAGCACGTATAGTCGTCGAGTGTCACCGACGATCGAGGTGGTCGAAGCGCTCGAGGTCCCCTGCGAGGCTCCGCCCATCCAGGCGCTCGCGCTCTCTCCCGACGCGACGATCCTCGCGACCGGCTTTGCCGGGTACCTCCCGTGCGTGGCGTTGTGGGACGTCGCCACGGGGAGGCTGCTCCGCAAGCTCACGCTGGGGCTGTTCGGCGAGTTTCACGACCTCTACGAGCGAGACGATCTCGACACGCTCGTCGCCGACCACGAGGAGGCGCTGCGCGACTTCTATGATGTTCAGGAGATCAGGTTTCGGGGCGACGGTGAACAACTCGCGGTGATCTCGAGCAATCACGACAACGGAAATCAATTCGCGACCCGGCTCGAAGTGTTCGACGTCCACAGCGGTCGCGTGGCCGTGGAGTGGTCCGTGGGCGACGAGGACGACGAGGTCTGGGCCGAAGTGGTGGGGCCCGCGGCCTTTGCGTGGTGTCCCGACACACACGATCTGGTGGCGGCGACCTTTCAAGGCGACGTCCTGCGATGGTCCACCGGCGGTCGCCGCACCACGCTGCGACCTGGCGTGCGCGGCGAAGACTCGCAGCGCATGACGCATGTACGCGCCCTCGCCGTCCGGGGAGATCGCGTCGTCTGGTGGGCAGACGACACGCTCGAGACGATCGCCGCGAACGAGGCCCAGGCATGGTGGCAGGTGCCGCTCGTCGGAGACCCACGGCTCGGGCCGCCCGCACTCGCCGCCCTGGATCGCGACGGGGTCTTCACGGGTGTCGAGCTTCGAGAGACCCGAGGGCGAGCGCTTCGGTTCGACGGCACCCTGCGAGAGCACGCCGCGAGCGGGATCTCGTGGCTGGCATCGCTCTCCGCTGACGGCGACGAGCTCGTGTGGGGAGACTCGCACGTGCGACGTCTGCGATGGGGACGTGGCCGCGAGCAACCAACGAGCGACGAGATCGCAGGATCCGCAGACCGAGCCATCGCGGTGGCTCGTGCAGGCAACCTGCTGGCACTGTCCGACGGACTCCGCGTGTGGTTCTCGCCGATGCCGAACCAGCGCTGATGCAAGGTCGCCCGGCCGTCGGCCTCACCGCTTCCCGAGCTGCCTCAACCTCCGCTGCGCGATTGATGCGACATGACCGTTGCATTGCCGATATCGGCAAATCAACGAATCATCGACGGAGAGCGAGGAGCTACAGTGGCTGCGCTCGACCGGCTGTCCGGCATCGAGACTCTGGACGATCCGTCCGATTCTCGGACGCCTGAACCGTCGCGACAGGCACAGCAGGAGCTGCGGTGGATGCTCTCGACCGGAAGCTCGGAATCCGAGCCCTGACCATTCGTCCGACTATCGGACACCTGACACGCACGCGAGACTGTCAGGCCGTCGTGCTATCGATATCGGCGAAATCAACGATTCGTCGAAGGAGCGGGCCATGCGGAAGGTGCAGCAGGAGCTGCGGTTCAAGCAGCGCGGTGGCAAGCGACCAGGTGCGGGGCGTCGCCCGAAGGGCGCCCGTTCGAGTCAGCCGCACAAGCGGCGGCCCGATCACGTCGCGCGCTATCCGGTCCACGTGACGATCCGCGTCGCCGAGGACGTCAGCCGGCTGCGAACGAACGAGATGTTCGCCGCGTTCCGCGAAGCGACGATCGTGACCGCGCGCCGCTCGGACTTCCGCATCGTCCACCTGAGCATTCAGGGCAACCATGTACACCTGATCACCGAGGCCGAGCACAAGCTCGCGCTTGCCCGCGGGATGCAGGGCTTCGAGATCTCCGCTGCCAAGCACATCAATGCGATCAGCGGCCGTCGCGGCGCCGTGTTCCCGGATCACTACCACGCGCGACCGCTGACCTCGCCGCGCGCCGTGCGCCACTGCCTGGCCTACGTCCTGAACAACTGGCGCCGCCACCGCGAAGATCGCGCGCCGCACACGCGCACCTGGCAGATCGATCCGTTCTCCTCGGCGATCTCGTTCACGTCCTGGCGCGAGCTCGACGGGACGCGCTTCGTTCTGCCCGCAACCTACCAGCCTCTCCTCGTCTCCCCACCCCGCACGTGGCTGCTCTCGACCGGCTGGTCGCGCCACCACCCGACGCTCTCGATCCACGAGACCCCGGGTCCGCCGTCCTAGGTCGAGCCGTCGACATGGACGTGCATCGCGACCGAGCCAGCTGGCAGGTGCGACGAGCTGCAGCGGCGGTGTGGCCCGAACGCGCCACCAGAGTGACGCGTTCGGCTTGTCTCCGCGACCAGGGCCTCACCGCTTGCCGAGCTGCCTCAACCTCCGCTGCGCGAATTGATGCGCCGTGATCGCCGCGAGCTCCTCGGGCTCGGGCGCCACCTTCTGGTACGCCGCGCGCGCGTCCTCGAGCAGCCCGAGCTGCTCGGCGATCCGGCCGACCACGTACCAGTCCGACGGGCCCGGCTTGCGGGCGGCGCGCTCGAGGGCGCCCCACTCGTGGCGCTTGGCGGCGGTCACGTCGCCCTGCTCGGCCTCGGCGGTCGCGAGCGTGTTCGCGATCGCCGGCG
>JBQCJR010000991.1:0-7961 GCA_051952595.1 Kofleriaceae bacterium | reverse complement strand
GACTTTCGCATCGTGCACCTGAGCATCCAGGGCAACCACGTGCACCTGATCGCCGAGGCGGAGCACAAGCGGGCCCTCGCGCGCGGGATGCAGGGCTTCGAGATCTCCGCCGCGAAGCACATCAATGCGATCACCGGCCGTCGCGGCGCCGTGTTCCCGGACCACTACCACGCGCGCCCGCTGACCTCGCCGCGCGCCGTGCGCCACTGCCTCGCCTATGTCTTGAACAACTGGAGGCGCCATCGCGAGGATCGCGCGCCGCACACGCGCACCTGGATGATCGATCCGTTCTCGTCGGCGATCTCCTTCCCGTCCTGGCGCGAGCTCGACGGCGGATGCTTCGTCCCGCCGGCCACGTACCAGCCGCTCGTCGTCGCGCCACCCCACACGTGGCTGCTCTCGAGAGGCTGGTCGCGCCACCACCCAGCGATCTCGATCCACGAGACCCCGGGGCCGCCCTCCTAGTCATTCCCGATCTTCCTCTTCCCTCGGATCCCGAAAATCTCCGCTGGTAGTAGCAGGCGCTGTGGGGATGTGGGCAACCGTCGGCCTGCGAGGGCCGCCGGGTGTGCAAGCGCTTGTGAGCTGCGAACCACCGCACAACCTGGCGCCACCTCGGCGCAGGTCACAGGCGCGTCATCTCCACAGCGCTCCGTGCGCCTCGCCTCGCGCCCCTTACGGCGCGCGCGATGCCTCATGGTGCTGCTGGATCCAGTCGAGCAGCACCACCGGCTCGCCTGCGGCGGGCACGAAGTACCAGCTCGAGCCGAACTTGTTCTTCGCGAGGCGGTCGAGCATCTCGGCCTTGGTGCTCGCGCGGAAGGTGAGCCACAGCGCCTCCTTGCGCGCGTCGCGGACCCACGCCTGGACGGGCACGAGGTCCTTCATGCCCTTGCCGATCAGCTTGGCGAGGCCGATCTGGCCGGTCTGGCCGTCGAGCAGATCGAGCAGCTCGTCGGCATAGGAGACCAGCGAGCGGTCGGTCGGGTCGCTGAGCCCGGCGAGGTCGCGCAGGCTCTCGACGTCCTTGGACACCCGCGCGATCGTCTCGCTCGCCAGCTTGGCGTTCGCGAGGATCTCGGGGAGGTGCTGCTGCACCGCCGCGTTGGTCCGCTTCACCTCCGCGCGCAGGTCGTTCACCATCCACAGCGCGATCCCAGTGGCGATCGCGGCGAGCGCCAGGCACGACCACTTGAAGATCCGGGCCTCCATACGTCCTCGCTTTCCGTCTGCTCAGAATGCCGCGGCGATCGCCTCGTCGAGCGTGCGCGCGTACACGATCTCGACCGGCGGCGGCTCGTGCCGGAAGTCGTGCGCGACGTCGAGCCGGTTGTCCTCGGGCAGGATCGCGCGGGTGAGCCCGGCGGCGGCGGCGGCGAGCAGCTTGGACTTGATCCCGCCGACCGCGGTGACCCGCTCGTGGAGGGTCAGCTCGCCGGTCATCGCGGTGTCGTTGCGGACCGGGCGAGCCTGCAGGTGCGAGAGCAGGGCGATCGCGATCGCGAGCCCGGCGGACGGGCCGTCCTTCGGGGTCGCGCCGTCGGGCAGGTGGACGTGCAGGTCGCGGCCCTCGCGGAAGTTGGGGGCCACGCCGAGCCGGGCCGCGGAGCGGCGGAGCGCCGCGATCGCGATCTCGATCGACTCCTTGAGCACGTCGCCGAGCTGGCCGGTCACCACCAGCTTGCCGCTGCCGTGTGGCAACACCGCGCACTCGATCGGCGTCAGCTCGCCGTAGGCGACCGACCACGCGAGGCCGTACGCGCAGCCCGGGGGCAACGCGTCGAGCGCGCGGCGCGGGCGGCGCGCCGGCTTGCCCAGGATCTCGCGCAGCTCGGCGGCATCGAGCGTGCGCGGCGACGGCCGCTCGCCGAGCACCGCCGCGCGATGCACGTGGGCGCGGCACGCCGCCGCGATCGCGCGGGCCAGCTCGCGCACCCCCGGCTCGGCGGAGTACTCGCGCACCAGCAGGTCGAGCGCCGCGTCGGTGAACCCGAGCGAGCCCGGCGCCAGCCCCGCCTCGAACACCGCCGCCGGTAGCAGGTGCTTGCTCGCCAGCACCTGCTTGTCGCGCGCCGTGTAGCCATCGAGCTCGACGATCTCCATGCGGTCGCGCAGGATCGGATCGATCCGGTCGGCGGCGTTCGCCGAGCACAGGAACAGGCACTGCGAGACATCGAACCCGAACTGCAGGTAGCTATCGACGAAGCTCGTGTTGGTCTCCGGATCGAGCACCTCGAGCAGCGCCGCCGCCGGATCGCTCCACCGGCGGCCGAGCTTGTCGACCTCGTCGAGCAGCATCACCGGGTTGGTCACCCCCGCCTTGACCAGCGCGCGGATCACCCGGCCCGGCCGGGAGCGCAGGTAGGTGCGCTCGAACCCGCGGATCTGGACCTCGTCGTCGACGCCGCCGAGCGACAGCACCGCGAACGGCCGCTCGAGCGCCCGCGCCACCGCGCGCGCGAACGACGTCTTGCCCACGCCCGGCGGCCCCACCAGGCAGAGCACCCGCGGCTGCGGCTTGCCGCGCAGCTGCTCGACCGCGAGGTACTCGAGCACCCGGCGCTTCGCCTCCTCGAGCCCCCAGTGGCGCTCGTCGAGCGCCGCGGCCACGTCGGCCAGCTTCGGCGCCGCCGTCGCGCGCCTGCCCCACGGCAGGTCGCGCACGAACCGCAGGAACGCCCGGATCCCCTCGTACTCCGGATGCTCCGCCGGCAGCGCGCGCATCCGGTCGAGCTCGCGCGCGATCTCCGCCCGCGCGTCCGGCGGCAGCGGCAGCGCGTCGAGCTCCTTGCGCAGCTCCTGCTCCGAGCGGATCTCGCTCCACGGCTCGTCGAGATCGTCCTCGATCGACGGCCCCGCGGGCGGCGGCGAGGACGGCTCCGTCGGCGCGCTCTCCGGCGGGTCCACCGACGGTCGCGGCGCGTCCTCCGCCGCGGACCGGGCCTGCGCACGGCTCCCCGGGGCGCGGTGGAGCGGCAGGCCCAGCCGGACCAGCACCGTCGTGCCGTGTAGCTCGAGCAGCGGATCGCCGCTCGCGATCCACTGCCGCGCGAACAGCTCCAGCTCGACGTCGCCCGGCTCCGCCATCGCCGCCACCGCGCGCGCCGCCATCACCCGGTCGTCGCCGGTGCGCTTGCGGGTGACGTCGACCAGGAACGGCATCGCGTGGCGGAACCGCGCGTACGCCAGGACCTCCATCGCACCCAGCCGCACCCGGTGGATCGGGTGGACCAGCAGGCGGATCACCTCGCGCAGCTCGCCGTCGCTCGCGGTCGTCGCCGCGGCGCGGGCCAGCGCGTTCCTGCGCCGGAGGTCGGCCGTCTCGAGCTCGTGCGCGAGCTGGTCGACGTTCATGGATCGAGCTTACACGGCCCGCCGCGCCCAGGCCGTCCCGGCGTCGACATCCCGCGTCCGCGTTGGTAAACACGCCCGGTGGCGATCAACCTGTCGGTGAACCTGAACAAGGTCGCGCTGCTCCGCAACTCGCGCGGAGCGACCAATCCATCGCCGCGGGTCGCCGGCGAGACCTGCCTCGCGAACGGTGCGTACGGCCTCACGCTGCACTGGCGCGCCGACAACCGCCACACCCGCGTGGACGACGTGCGCACGCTGCGCGCGCTGTGCGATCAGCGCGGCGCCGAGTTCAACCTCGAGGGCGACGATCGCGAGGAGCTGATCGCGCTCGCCGACGAGCTGCGGGTCACCCAGTTCACCCTGGTGCCCGTGCGGCCCGGCGAGGTCACCAGCGATCACGGCTGCGACCTGCCGCGCCAGCACGCGGTGATCGCGCCGATCGTCGAGCGGCTCCAGCGCCGTGGGATCCGCACCGCGATCTTCGTCGACCCGGTGCCCGAGATGATGGCGGCCGCGGCCGCGACCGGCGTCGATCGCGTCGAGATCTACACCGAGCCGTACGCCGCGGCGTGGGGCACCCCGCGGCTCACCGAGGAGCTGGCGCGGCTGCGCGCGACCGCGCGGGCCGCCGTCGCCGCCGGGATGAAGGTCAACGCCGGCCACGATCTCGACCTGCGCAACATGCCGCTCGTCGCGCGCGAGGTCCCCGAGATCGTCGAGGTCTCGATCGGCCACGCGCTGCTCGCCGACGCGCTGTACCTCGGGCTCGCCGAGGCCGTGCAGCGCTACGTCCGGGTCTGCCGCGGCGAAGCCGTTGATGCGCCGGTCACCAAGTAACGCCCGGCGGATCTCGCCGCCGCGCGCTGGTCTCTCTCGTCTGGCCGGCCTCGCCGCGCTGGCTCTGGCCGCGGCCGGGTGCGGCGGCGCGCGGGGCGGGGCGTCCGGCGGCGAGCCCCGCTGCCCGACCGATCGCACGATCGTGCTCGCCGGTCAGGACGACGTCGCGTGGTTCGCCGGCTGCAAGTCGGCGAGTGCGCTCGTGATCCGGACCGCCGCGCCGCTCGATCTCGCGCCGCTCCGCGACCTCGAGACGATCGCCGGTGACCTCACGATCGGACCCACCGCCGGGATGACCGAGGTCACGCTGCACGAGCTGCGCAGCGTCGGCGGGGCGGTCCAGGTCGCCGGCAACCTCGACCTGCGCGGCCTGTTCTTCCCGCGGCTGGTCCGGGCTGGCCGGGTCTCGATCGACGGAAACGTGGCGCTCGGCACGCTGGCGATGCCGGCGCTGCGCGAGGTGCTCGGATCCCTGATCGTCGTGGCCGATCCCGATCTCGAGCTGCTCGACGTCAGCGGCCTGGTGAGCGTCGGCAAGGATCTGGTGATCGCCGACAACCCCAAGCTGGTGCTGCTCGAGGCCGGCAAGCTGGAGCGCGCCGAGGCCGTTCGCATCGACAACAACAAGCTGCTGCCGGCCGATCTCGTCGACGGGCTACGCGCCCGGATGTCGGGAGCCGACCGTTCCAAATAGACGCGCTCGGTCCCCTGACCAGCCGGCTGCGAGGAGGTATCTTGGCCGGCATCATGTCACGGGACATCCTGGAGCTTGGCAGCTCCCTCTCGTACCTCGATGACCTCCAGCAGCAGTACGCCGACCAGCCCGGCGAGGTCGACGCGAGCTGGTACCCGCTGCTCGCGCCGACGAACGGACACGCCGCGGGCAACGGCCACAACGGTCACGCCGCGTCGGTCACCACCGGCAACGGCCCCTCGGTGCGGCTCGAGGCCAAGGCCGCCGCGGCGGCCGCCGCGCCGTCGTACGGCCGGCCCAGCACGATCACGATGGCGCCGATCGTCGCCCAGGCGGTGCCCTCGGTGTGGCCGCTGGTCAACGCGTACCGCAGCCGCGGTCACTTCCACGCCCAGCTCGATCCGCTCGGGCTACTCGAGACCGCCAAGATCACCGAGCTCGATCCGGCCACCTGGGGATTCACCGATCGCGATCTCGATCGCGTCGTCGAGCCGACCGGCGTGCACGGCCTGCCGCGCGCGACCGTGCGCGAGTTGCTCGACCGGCTGCGCCGCATCTACGCCCGCACCGTCGGGCTCGAGTTCATGCACATCAGCGCGCCGTCGCGCCGGTCGTGGCTCGCCGAGCGGATGGAGGTCCAGTCGATCCAGCCGCTGCCCGCCGACGTCCGCACGCGGATCCTCTCGTACCTGATCAACGCCGAGCAGTTCGAGCGGTTCTGTCATCTCAAGTACCCCGGCACCAAGCGGTTCTCGCTCGAGGGCAGCGAGAGCCTGATCCCCGCGCTCGACCTCGTGCTCACCCACGGCGCGCGGCTCGGCGCGATCGAGGCCGTGGTCGGCATGGCCCACCGCGGCCGGCTCACCACGATCGAGCAGATCATGCGCCGCCCCGGCCGCGATCTGTTCAGCCAGTTCGAGGACGTCGAGCCCGAGAAGGCGATGGGCGGCGGCGACGTCAAGTACCACCTCGGGTTCTCCACGGATCGCGTCGATCCGTCCGGCCACTCGATGCACGTCTCGCTGTCGTTCAACCCGAGCCACCTCGAGGCGGTCGATCCGGTCGTGGTCGGCCGCGTGCGCGCGAAGCAGACCCGCCACAACGACGTCGAGCACCGCCGCGTGATGGGCATCCTCGTCCACGGCGACGCCGCGTTCGCGGGGCAGGGCCTGGTGCCCGAGACCCTCCAGCTGTCCGGGCTGCCGGGCTACCGCACCGGCGGCACGGTCCACATCATCGTCAACAACCAGGTCGGGTTCACCGCGTCGCCCGCCGAGCAGCGGTCCACGCCGTACTGCACCGACGTCGCGAAGATGCTCGAGTGCCCGATCTGGCACGTCAACGGCGAGGATCCGGACGCGCTCGCGCACGTCATCGAGATCGCCTGCGAGTACCGGGCGCAGTTCGCGTCCGACGTCGTGATCGACATGTACTCGTACCGCAAGTACGGCCACAACGAGGCCGACGAGCCGAGCTTCACCCAGCCGCTCATGTACGACGTGATCCGCAAGAAGCTGTCGCCGGTCGAGGTGTACTCGCACCGGCTCGTCGAGGAGGGCGTGGTCACGAACGACGAGGTCGCCGGCATGGTCCAGCGCCGGGTCGCCGAGCTCGAGGCCGAGCTCGACGCCGCCAAGGCCACCAAGCAGCGCCCCGACACCCCCGCGATGACCGCGATGTGGCGCGGCTACCGCGGCGGCACGCTCGACCAGCCGGACGACGCCGATACCCGCGTGCCGCGCCAGCTGCTCGAGAACATCTCCGCGTCGATCACCGAGCTGCCGCCCGGGTTCACCGCGCACCCCAAGATCGAGCGCCTGCTCGAGCAGCGCGCCCAGATGGGCCGGGGCGATCGCCCGATCGACTGGGGCATGGCCGAGATGCTCGCGTACGGCTCGCTGCTCAGCCAGGGCGTCAACGTCCGGCTCACCGGCCAGGACAGCGCGCGCGGCACGTTCAGCCACCGCCACGCGATCATCACCGACATCAAGACCGGCCGCGAGCACCTGGTGCTCGGCGGCCTACACGCGGACCAGGGCCAGTGTCGGATCTACGACAGCCCGCTGTCCGAGGCCGGCGTCATGGGGTTCGAGTTCGGCTACTCGCTCGACTACCCCGACGCGCTCGTGCTGTGGGAGGCGCAGTTCGGCGACTTCGTGAACGGCGCCCAGGTGATGATCGACCAGTTCATCACCTCCTCCGAGGACAAGTGGAAGCGGCTGTCCGGCCTCACGCTGCTGTTGCCGCACGGCTACGAGGGGCAGGGCCCCGAGCACTCGAGCGCGCGGCTCGAGCGGTTCCTGCAGAGCTGTGCCGAGCAGAACATCCAGGTGGTCCAGCCAACCACGCCGGCGCAGATGTTCCACCTGCTGCGCACCCAGGTGCTGCGCAGCCTGCGCAAGCCGCTGATCGTGATGACGCCCAAGAGCCTGCTGCGCCTGCCGGCCGCGACCTCGACCCTCGACGAGCTGTCGACCGGCAAGTTCCACCGGGTGCTGCACGACGAGACCGCCGATCCCGCCAAGGTCACGCGCGTGCTGTTCTGCAGTGGC
This sequence comes from Kofleriaceae bacterium, assembly GCA_051952595.1. GTDB lineage: Bacteria > Myxococcota_A > Polyangia > Haliangiales > Haliangiaceae > JABFXX01. The sequence goes on along the minus strand of JBQCJR010000991.1, from coordinate 524 downwards.
AAGATCTACTACGAGCTGGCGGAGGAGCGCGCCCGCCGGGCCGACGCCCACGTCGCGATCGTCCGGATCGAGAAGCTCTATCCGTGGTGGCCGCAGCTGGTGCGCGCGTCGATCGAGAAGTACGAGCAGCTCGCCGAGGTGTTCTGGGTCCAGGACGAGCCCGCCAACATGGGCGCCGGAACGTTCGTCGCGCCGCGGCTCGGGGCGGTGGTCGACGAGCTCGCCGCCGCGCGTGGCCACCGGGTGGCGTACGAGCTGATCAGCCGCGTCGAGAGCGCGAGCCCGGCGACCGGTTCGCACAAGGCGCACGTGCTCGAGCAGCAGCAGATCTTGAAGGACGCTTTTGCGCCGCGGACGTGAGTGGTTTTGGTGACGGCCGAGAGCCGCGCTAGCGCTTCTGAGCTAGCATGCGCGCATGGCGGATCTCGTCGTGCCTCAGCTGGGAGAGTCGATCTCCGAGGCCGTTGTCTCTCGTTGGTTGAAACAAGTCGGTGATGTAGTTGCCGTCGACGAGCCGGTTGCCG
>JBQCJR010000990.1:0-11475 GCA_051952595.1 Kofleriaceae bacterium | reverse complement strand
CGCCGACCGCGCCGGCGATCTTGCCGACCGCGATCGTGCGGCGCGCGCGCGCGATCCGCTCGGCGGCGCGTGCGACCTCGGCGTGCCACCGCGCGAACGTGAGCCCGGCGGTGATCGGCTCGGCGTGGATGCCGTGCGAACGCCCGATCATCGGCGTCCGCGCGTGCTCGCGCGCGCGGCGGACCAGCGACGCGGCGAGCCCGGCGACGCGCTCGAGGATCATGTCGAGCGCCTTGCCGGTCTGCAGCGCGAGCGACGTGTCGAGCACGTCCGACGAGGTCATGCCGAGGTGGAGCCAGCGCGCCGGCTCGCCGGCGAGCTCCTCGACGTGCGTCAGGAACGCGATCACGTCGTGGCGGGTGCGCGCCTCGATCTCGAGGATGCGCGCGGGGTCCAGCTTGCCCGCGGCGTGCGCGCGGACCTGATCAGCGGTGCCCGGGGGGACGATGCCCGCACGCTCCATCGCGTGGCAGGCCGCCAGCTCGATGTCGAGCCACAGCTCGAATCGATACTTGTCCTCCCACAGCGCAGCGAGCTCGGGGCGACTGTATCGAGGGATCATCGCTTCCTTTCCCGGTGCACTCCTACCGCACCACGCCGCCCGCGACAAGCCCGAGCACGCTCAGCTTCCGGCGAGGAACCACACCGCGAGCATCACCGCCGAGCCCAGCACGATCACCACCGATCCCCACACCAGCAGGTCGCGGAGCTTGCGCGCGCGAACTTCTCGCGGGTCTCGCGGAGGTGCGAGGTATCCGAGGCCCATCGGCGGCGTGTCGGTGCGGCGCACCTCCGACAGCGGGCGCAGGTGGACGCGGCGCGGCGCGGGATCTCCGGGTCCGGCACCACGCGTGGGCTCGCTCGGCGCGGCGCCCGCTTTCATCGAGATCACCTGGATCTGCGCCGGCGCCGGCTGCACCGGCCGAGGCGGCACCCGCGGACGCTCCACCACGGTCGGCGTGGCGCGCTCTGGCGGCGCGTAGATCCCGGTCCGCGCGTCGTCGTCGCTCGGATCGTCCGGCGGCGGCGGTCGCCGCGAGCGCACGCTCATCGGCCGGTGGATCCGAAGCCGCCCTCGCCGCGCGTGGTGGCGGACAGCTCGCCGACCTCGACCAGCTCCGCCTGCACCACCGGCGCGATGACGAGCTGGGCGATCCGCTGGTTCGGCTCGATCGCCACGGCGGCGGCGCCGAGGTTGATCAACACGACCACCACCGGGCCGCGATAGTCGCTGTCGATCGTGCCCGGTGCGTTCGCGACCGTGATGCCGTGCTCGCGCGCGAGCCCCGAGCGCGGCCGCACCTGGCCCTCGAACCCCGGTGGGATCGCCATCGCGAGCCCGGTCGAGATCGGCGCGCGCGCGCCCGGCTCGAGGGTCACCGGCGCGTCGATCGCGGCGCATAGGTCGAGGCCCGCGGCGCCCGCGGTCATGTACCGAGGGACGATCGCATCGGGGCGCAGCTTCTTGAACTGGACGCGCGCAGTCACGCGCCCATGATACTGCCAAACGACAAAGAGCGGCCGGGAGACCCGACCGCTCTTGCGAGACGACGCGATGCGCGCGCTCAGATGATGTAGTTGTGCACGTCCTCGGGCGCCGGGTTGGCGTCGAGGGCCTCGCGGCGCGACAGGCGGATCTTGCCGTCGCGATCGACCTTGATGCACTTCACGATCACCTCGTCGCCCTCGCTCAGCACGTCCTCGACCGCGCGGATCCGCTCCTTCGCGACCTCGGAGATGTGGAGCAGGCCGTCGGTGCCGGGGATGATCTCCACGAACGCCCCGATCTCGACGATCTTCTTCACGATGCCGTTATAGAACTGGCCGACCTCGGGCTCCATCGTGAGCCCGGAGATCAGCGCCTGGGCCTGCTCCAGCGCCTTGCTGTTGGCCGACGCGATCGACACCACGCCGCTGTCGTTGATGTCGATCTGGGCGCCGGTCTGCTCCTGGATCGCGCGGATCGTCTTGCCGCCCGGGCCGATGATGTCGCGGACCTTGTCCGGCTTGATCGTCACGGTGACGATCCGCGGCGCGAACGCCGAGACCTCGTCGCGCGCCGCCGAGATCGCGGCGTCCATCTTGTCGAGGATGTGGAGCCGGCCGCGCTTGGCCTGATCGAGCGCCTGCTCGAGGATCTCGCGGGTCAGGCCGTCGACCTTGATGTCCATCTGCAGCGCGCACACGCCGCGGCGGGTACCGGTGACCTTGAAGTCCATGTCGCCGAGGTGGTCCTCGTCGCCGAGGATGTCGGACAGCACGACGTAGTCGGCGCCCTCCTTCATCAGGCCCATCGCGATGCCGGCGACCGGCGCCTTGGTCGGCACGCCGGCGTCCATCAGCGCGAGCGAGCCGCCGCACACCGACGCCATCGACGACGAACCGTTGCTCTCGAGGATGTCCGACACGACGCGGATCGTGTACGGGAAGTCCTCGTAGACCGGGACGACCGCCTCGACCGAGCGCTCGGCGAGGAAGCCGTGGCCGACCTCGCGGCGCGACTGACCGCGCAGCGGCTTGACCTCTCCCGTCGAGAACGGCGGGAAGTTGTAGTCCATGTAGAACGTCTTCTTCTGGTCACCGAGCAGCGTATCGAGCTTCTTCTCGTCGTACTTGGTGCCGAGCGTCACCGCGACCAGCGCCTGGGTCTCGCCGCGGGTGAACAGCGCCGAGCCGTGCGCGCGGGGCAGCACGCCGGTCTCGATCGAGATCGCGCGGACCTCGTCGAGGGCGCGGCCGTCGATCCGCTTGCGGGTCGAGATCGTGTTGCCGCGCGCCCACTTCTTCTGGAGCTTGCCGAACGCGCCATCGACGTCCTTGACCTTGCCGGCCCACGGCTGGCCCTCGGCGGTCAGCGCGGCGCGCACGTCGAGGTGGGTGGCCGAGATCGCGTCGCGGCGGGCCTTCTTGTCCTTGGTGGACATCGCCGCGCCGAGCCGCTCCCACGCCAGCTCCTTGACCCGCGCCGAGAGCGCCTCGTCGACGACCGGCGGGGTGAACGGGCGCTTCTCCTTGCCGTTCGCGGCGCGCAGCCGCTCCTGGAGCTCGATCAGCGGCTGGACCGCCTGGTGCGCGAACAGCAGGGCATCGATGATCGTGTCCTCCTGCAGCTCGTGCATCTCGCCCTCGACCATCATGATCGCGTCCTTGCTGGCGGCGACCACGATGTCCATGTCGCTGTTCTCGCGCTCGGCGAACGTCGGGTTCGCGACGAACTGGCCGTCGATCCGGCCGATCCGGACGCCGGCGAGCGGGCCGTCCCACACCAGGTCGGACAGGTGCAGCGCGGCGGACGCGCCGGTCATCGCGAGCACGTCGGTCGCGTTCTCGCGATCGAACGAGATCACGTTCGCGATCACCTGGGTGTCGATGAACCAGCCCTTGGGGAACAGCGGGCGGACCGGGCGGTCCATCAGGCGGGCGACCAGGATCTCGTCGTTGGTCGAGCGGCCCTCGCGGCGGAAGAAGCTGCCGGGGATCTTGCCGGACGAGTAGAACTTCTCCTGGTACTCGCAGGTCAGCGGCATGAAGTCGATGTCGCGCGGCTGCTGGCTGCCCGACGCGGCGACCAGCACCATGCTGTCTCCACACCGGATGACGACCGAGCCGCCGGCCTGCTTGGCCCACTTGCCGGTCTCTACGATGATCTCTTTGCCGCCGACGATGGCGGACTCACGGACGAAAGGCATACGTGCTCCTCTTTCGAGAGTCGCGTCGCCGGCCGAGCTCCGCGGCCTGGTCCCTCTGTCCAACCCCTCGAGTCCCCAGATCCGGGGTTCGAGAGCCTCGACGGAACGATCAAACCAGCGCGATCTCGCGAGTCCAACGACGCTACAGTGACAGGTTCTTGGTTCGGGACGGGATATTGCACACTCCCGGGCAAAAGAAAAGCCGGCCCCCCGGGCCGGGGGGAGCCCTGGGGAGCCCCGGAGCTAGCCGCCCAGCGCCCGCAGCTTGCGCTCGAGTAGCCGGCGCTGGGCCCCGACCGGCTGGTGGTCGAGCGCGCGCCGGAGATACCCCGCCGCCTGCTCGGCGTGGCCGAGCGAGGCGTGCAGCTCGGCGTACGCCGCCAGCGCATAGGGATAGCGCTCGATCAGCGCCCGCTCGGGGATCGCGTCCAGCTCGTCGAGCCCGGCGACCGCGCCGTCGACCATCGCCACCGCGAGCGCGCGGTTGACCTCGACGATCGGCGACGGCGAGCACGCCCGCAGCGCGTCGTACAGATAGCGCAGCTCCAGCCAGTCGGTCGCGTCGTGGCGGGGCGCGCGGGCGTGGCAGGCCGCGATCCCGGCCTCGATGTGGAACCGGGTGATCGAGTCGCCGCGCGCCGAGCGCCCGAGCAGCACCAGGCCCCGCTCGATCTCCGCGGCGTCCCACCGCGCGCGATCCTGCTCGGCGAGCAGCAACAGGCTGCCGTCGTCGGCGATCCGGGCGTCGAGCCGCGCGCTCTGCAGGCAGATCAGGGCGGCGAGCGCGGAGGTGGCCGGCGCCGCGGTGGCCGGCAGCTCGGCGAGCAACAGGACCAGCCGCCGGGCCTCGCGGCACAGCCCGAGGTGGATCGCGTCGTCGCCGTGCGACGGGCTGTAGCCCTCGTTGAACATCAGGTACAGCACGTCGAGGATCGGCTCGAGCCGCTCCGGCAGCTCGTCGGCGCCCGGCAGCTCGAACCGCGCGGCGTGCTCGCGCAGCCGCTGCTTGGCGCGGACCAGCCGCTGCGCGATCGCACGCTCGTCGGACAGGAACGCCGCGGCGATCTGCGCTGCCGAGAACCCGCAGCTCAGCTGGAGGGTCAGCGCCAGCTGCGACGCGCGGGGCAGCGCCGGGTGGCAGCACAGGAACATCGTCGCGATCTCGTCGTCGAGCCGCGCGTCGCCCTCGGCGAGCGCGACCGGCAGGCCCTCGGCGCCGCGCGCGTGGGCGTGGCTCCGGACCACCTCGGCGTGGCGGAGCGCGTCGAGCGCGTTCCGGCGCGCGGTCGTGTACAGCCAGCCGGCCGCGTTGCCGGGCACGCCGTCGGACGGCCAGCGCTCGAGCGCGCGGACCATCGCGTCCTGCACGGTCGCCTCGACCAGCTCGAGCTGGTGGGCGCCGAGCTTGCCGATCAGCGCGGCGACCAGCCGGCCGTACGAGGCGCGGAACGCGCGATCGAGCGCCGCGTGGACGTCAGAGCTCGACAGCGCGTACCTCGATGTAGCCGTTCTGCGCGAGCAGCACCGGGCAATCGCGCGACAGCCCGGTCGCCTCCGCGAGATCCGCGGCCTCGATCACGAACATCCCGCCGACCGCCTCCTTGGTCTCGATGAACGGCCCGTCGACGACCTCGCCGCCGCGCACTGTCAGCCGGGTCCCGCCCTGATCCTTGAGCTTGTGGCTGAGGTGGTAATGACCGCCGTCGATCAGCTTCTTCATCCACGCCTGGTACTGGACCATCATCTCCTGCGTGCCGGGCCCACCCGAGCGCTTGTCGAGATCCGCGCCACCGAGCAGCAACATGAACTTGGGCATCGTCGTTTCCTCCTGGCCCAGAGACGGTCGAGCCGGGCCGAGATCGACAATGCCCTGGCAATCAGGGCGACGTCTGTGCGCCGGCGCGCTGCTCGTCGAGCATCTGCTGGCGATTCGCGTCGAGCCCGCGGCGCTCGTCCGGCGTGATCCCGCCGCAGTCGACCGAGACATCGCCCTCGATCGCGCCGGGCGCGCCGGTGCACGCGAAGACGAGGCGGCCGCGGAAGTACGCGGTGCCATCGAGCCGGCTGCCGCCGCCCCAGCTGCGCTCGAGCCGCGTGCACGCGAGCGGATCGCCGCGCGACGCCGACGCGCGGTCGGCCGTCCAGAACAGCTGCCGATCCTCGAACCGGAGCTTTCCGGACGCGGTCACCAGCTCGACGAACGTCGTCGTGCCGCGACCGGGGCGGCAAGCCGCGATCGCGACCGGCTGGCCGGCGATCTTCAGCTCTCCGTGGATCTGGTCGGCCGCCGCACCCGTGGGGGCCGTGGCCGATCCGAGATCCGATGGTGCCGGTGGCTGCTCGTCGGCTCGCTTGCCGCCCTTGCAGGCGGCCACGGCGACCAGCAGCAGCGCCAGCCTCGACACTAGCGGCGCAGGCCGAGCGTTTCGATCAGCTTGCGGTAGCGGTCCAGGCTCTTGCGCTTCAGGTAGTCGAGCAGCGCGCGGCGCTGGCCGACCATCTTCAGCAGACCACGGCGGCTGTGGTGGTCCTTGTGGTTGTTCTTCAGGTGCTCGGTGAGGTGGGCGATCCGCTCCGAGAGCAGCGCGACCTGCACCTCGGGCGACCCGGTGTCGCTCTCGTGCTGACGGAACTTGCCGATCGTCTCGGCCTTGCGAACAGGGGAAATCGACGTGGTCATCTGGTACTCCAGTCGCCATCGGCCGCGCTCGACGCGAACGTGTGCCGTGGTCGAGGCGGAGATTGGGGGAAACCGCGCCCACCGTCAAGGCTTGTCGGCCGTACCGAACACGCGGTCGTACACGACCTTGCCGCGCGCCGCCCCGACCCGGCAGTGGGCGATCGCCAGCAGCGTCCCATCTCCATCAACCAGCTGATATCGTGGCGGTTCCGGATCTTCGCTGGCCACGAGCCCAAGCGCCTCGGGCGATAGCTGAACCCCGGCGAGCACTGGATCGACCAGCGCCTCCGGCACCGCGATGATCGGCAGATCCGTGGCCTCGGTGAGCGGGACGAGGTGGCTCGCCAGGTCGAGCCGGGGGATCTGATCGAGCGCGACCGCCTGGGCGATCGAGAACCGGCCGCTCCGCGTCCGGCGCAGCGCGGTCAGGTGCGCGCCGCAGCCGACGTCCGCGCCCAGATCCGCGATCAGGCTGCGCACGTAGGTGCCCTTGCTGCACGCCACCGCGACCCGGAACCGCGGCGGCTCGAACGCGATCAGCTCGAGCTGGTCGATCCGGATCCGGCGCGCCGCGCGCTCCACCTGCTCGCCGGCTCGGGCGCGGTGGTAGTTGCGCACCCCGCCCTGCTTGATCGCCGAGAACGCCGGCGGGATCTGATCCTGCTCGCCGATCCGCCGCGCGATCGCCGCGCGCAGCGCCGCCTCGGTGACCTCGACCGGCTGCTCCGCGATCACCTGGCCGGTGCGATCGAGCGTGTCGGTCTCGATCCCGAGCAGGCCCTCCGCCTCGTACGCCTTGTCATCGGCCAGCAGGTACTGCGCGAGCTTGGTCGCCACGCCGAGGCAGATCGGCAGCACGCCAGTCGCGATCGGATCGAGCGTGCCGCCGTGGCCGGCGCGATCCGCCCCGACCATCCGCTTGACGCGCTCGACCGCCGTCGCCGACGACAGCCCCTCGGGCTTGTCGAGCACCAGCACGCCGTGCAGGCCGGACTGCGCGAACCGCGGCATCTCGGCTCAGAGCGACTGGATCCAGGCGCGCAGCGCGTCGTGCCCGGCCGGATCGATGTCCTCGACGGCGAGGTTCGGCATGAACCGCACCGCCTGCGTCGAATTCATGCGCGCGAACACCGACGACGTCGCCGGGTCGCCCGGGACGATCAGCGTCGAGTACGTCGCGCCGGCCTCGGTGAACGGGATCTTCGCGGCGACCCCCACGGTGGTCGCGTACGCCGGCGTGCTCGCGAGGCTGCCGAGCATGCCCACCCGCAGCCGCAGGTGCATCGGCGAGAGATCGTGGACGTCGCTGGTCGGGTTGTGGCAGTGGCCGCAGTTCGCGTGCAGGTAACCGAGCGCTTCCCGATCGACTGCCGTGCCGGGCAGCGGGAAGTGCGGCGTCGCGGCGCCGGGCACCGCGGTGGTCAGCGCGCCCTCGGCGATCAGCGCGTCGAGATCGAGCTCGCCGGCCGGCGCGTCGAGATCGAGCTGGATCGCGCCGAACCCGAGCACCCGGCTCGGCCGCATTCGATCGTGGCAAGCGCGGCAGTCCGAGCGCGTCGGGATGTCGTGCTGCGTGCCGTTCGCGTTCTCGCGCCCCTCGATGATCGGCTCGGCGTGGTCTTGCTCGGCGTTCCACGCGTACGTCGCGTAGCTCCACGCGCCGATCGCCTCGTCGTCCGCCAGCTTCTTCTCGATCATCCGGGTCTCGACGCGGATCCCGTCGCGCGAGAACTCCTTCCACAGCTTGGTGCCGACCGGGAACACCCATTGGTCCATGTCGGTGGTGTCGATCTTCGATCCCGGCGGCAAGTAGATCCAGCGCCGCTTGGTCGCCTGGTCGTCCCACAGCGAGAACTGCGGCGCTTACGGCCGGACGCCCGGCGCGATCTGCATGCACGGATCGTCGGTGCACAGCCCGGTCTGCACGAGCGGGTTGCCGTCCGGCATGGTGTCCGGCGGCGCGTCGGGCGAGGGAGGTGCGTCGGGGCGGGACTCGCCATCGCCGCAGCCGGACATCACCGCGAGTGCCAGCACCAGCGACGGTGCGACCAGCGACTTCATGGCCGGGATGGTATCACCCGCCGGTCGGCTCGGAGCGCGCGGGCGGCGGATCGGAGACCGGACGGCTGCGGTTGAACGCGGCGTCGAGCGCGCGGACGATCCGCTCCTTGGTCGACGCGAGATCTCCGTCGAGGTGGCAGCCGCCCGCACCGGGGTGACCGCCGCCACCCAGCGTCATGCAGACCTTGCCGACGTCGATCTTCTCGCTCCGCGAGCGCATCGAGACCCGCACGCCCCCACCCTTCGCGGTGGTCAGCAGCACACCGACCTGGACGCCGTCGACGTTGCGCGCCCAGTTGACCATGCCCTCGATGTCCTCCCACGACGCGCGCGCGCCCTCGACCATATCGGTCGTGACGCTGAGCACACCGACGCGGCCGGCGCACTGGAGCTCGAGCGTCGACAGCACCGCGCCGAGCAACCGCAGCTTGCCCGGGCTCGGCCGCTCCTCGAGCGACGCGGCGATCGTCGAGGGCACCACGCCGCGCCGGATCAGCTCGGAGCCGACGTGCAGCGCCTCGGCGTTGGTGTTCGCGTGGCGGAACCCGCCGGTATCGCTGATCAGCGACACGTACAGCGGCACCGCGGCCTCGGGGGTGATCGGCCAGCCCTCGCGCTCGGCGATCCGGAACACGAGCACGCCCACCGCGGCCGCCGTGGGATCCCACACCGCGATATCGCCGAACGGATGACCACTCGCGTGGTGATCGAGGGTGATCAGCTGGCCACACACCTCGGGCGGCGGCAGCGTGTCCCCGAGCAGCGTGGCGTCGGCGCAGTCGACGACGACCGTGCAGTCGAACCGCTCGTCGAACGGGATGGTGTGCACCGTGGTCGAGACCAGCGGCAGCCACTTGTAGCGGCGGGCGATCGGATCGACCGAGTAGATGACCGCGGTCTTGCCGCGGGCGCGCAGCAGGGAGGCGAGCCCGGCCATCGAGCCGGTGCCGTCGCCATCGGGCCGGCGATGGCTGGTCAGCAGGATCCGCTCGGCATCGCGCAACACCTCGCACGCGCGCTCCAGCGCGTCTTCGACCGAAGGGATCGTCATCGGTGCGGTGACGCGCCGGGGCGCCTCGTGGGTGGTCACGGAGGCTCCTTCTTGGGTGGGGTCGATACCGGGCGCGGCTCGGGTTCGCGACCGGCAGCTCGCGCCCGCTCCTCGTCCTCGCGCACGATCGACTCGAGCTTGGCGCTCATGTCCACCGAGACGTCGCGCACGAACCGCAGCTCGGGCGCGCGCTGGAGCGCGAGCCGTCGCGCCGCCGGTCCACGCAGGAACCCGGCGGCCTTGGCGAGCCCGTCGATCGCGCGGTCGGCGGTGGCGTCATCGCCGATCACCGAGACGTAGACGGTCGCGACCGCCAGGTCGACGTTGAGCTCGACCTTGTTGATCGATACGAGGGTCGCTGCGCGAACCCGAGGATCTTTGACCTCGCTGGCGATCAGCTCGGTCAGCACATCGCGCAGCGCGTGTTCGACGCGTGCTCTGCGCTGGCTCACGAAACGGCCTCCACCTGCAGACCCTACCTCGTGCGCTCCCGCAGTGCCAAGTACGCTTCCTTACTGCTTCGACTCCGCGCAACGGATCGATCCCGATCGCGCGCTCAGCGATCGAGATCGTCGCGCCACTCGTCCGGGAGCCAGTCGTCGCCGGTCGCTCCGGCCGCCTTGTCACCGGCGCCCGTCCGCTCGTCGATCGCGGGCAGCGGCGCGGACGGCGCGTCGAACGTCCACGCGTCCTTCGCGACCGCCATCAGCTGGGCATCGGACGCCACCGCCGCCGCCGCGGTCACGCGGACCACCTCGTCGAGCAGCTCGAGCGCTCGTTGCCGCTCGACGCTGACCACCGCGCAGCCGAGCTCGGCGCGCTGCCAGTTGTCGAGCTCGCCGACCTCGTTCACCACGACGCCGACGCGCTCGCGGACCCGATCCTTGATCCGCCGGACCGCCATCCGCTTCTCCTTGAGCGAATGGCTCTGTCCGACCACCACGGTCAACCTCGCCATCCCGACGTACATCCCCCGTCCCTCCTCGGCTGACCGACCGAGCCTAGAGCTGCGCGGCCTCCTCGACGACCTCGTAGGCCTCGATGATGTCGCCGGTCTTGATCTCGTTCCAGCCCTGGACCATCACGCCGCACTCGTAGCCCTGCTGGACCTCGCTGACGTCGTCCTTGAAGCGACGCAGGCTGCCGACCTTGCCTTCGTAGACCTGGACGGCCTCGCGGATGATCCGCAGGTGCGCCTTCCGGGTGATCTTGCCGTCGGTGACCATGCAGCCGGCGACCGTGCCCATCTTCGGGATGGAGAACGTGTCGCGGACCTGCAGCTTACCCATCGCCACCTCGCGCTTGATCGGAGCGAGCAGGCCGGCCATCGCCGCCTTCACCTCGTCGAGCGCGTCGTAGATGATGTCGTAGAGGCGGATCTCCACATCCTCCTGCTCGGCGAGCTTGTTGCTCTTGCCGGCCGGGCGGACGTGGAAGCCAACGATGATCGCGCCGCCCGCCTTTGCGAGGTGGACGTCGCTCTCGGTGATGCCACCAACCGCCGCGCCGATCACGTTGACCTTGACCTTCTCGGTCGACAGCTTGGTCAGCGCCGCCTTCAAGGCCTCGGCCGAGCCCTGGACGTCCGCCTTCAGGACGACCTTGAGCTCCTTCGTCGCACCCTCGGAGTTGCGCTCCATCAGGTTCTCGAGCGAGATCCGGCCCTTGGCCGAGAGCTCGCGCTTGCGCTCCGCCTGGCGACGGTGCTCGACGACCTGCTTGGCGACCTTGTCGTCCTCGGCCGCGTTCACCTGATCGCCCGCCTCGGGCACGCCGTCGAGGCCCAGGACCTCGATCGGCGTCGACGGACCGGCCTCCTCGAGCGCCTGGCCGCGGTCGTCGAGCATCGCGCGCACCTTGCCGAACGTGCGCCCGGCGACCAGGATGTCGCCGACGCGCAGCGTGCCTTCCTGGACCAGGATGCTCGCCATCGGGCCGCGGTTGCGATCGAGGCGCGCCACGATCACCAATCCGGTCGCCGGCTTGTCGGCGGT
>JBQCJR010000989.1:0-15357 GCA_051952595.1 Kofleriaceae bacterium | reverse complement strand
CCAGATTCTAGTGATCCCATGCCCACTTGGTGCTGGCCCTCCCTTTGCTCGGAGGTCCGACAGCCATGCGGACCCTCCTCGCGATCGCTCCGGGACTCGCCTCCCTCCTCGCGGCCGCCGCCTGTGACGGCGGTGCGGACGCCTACAAAGAGCCGCCGGTGCTCAAGGTGACGTCCCCGAGCCGGTCCCACATGCGGCCGGACTCCGGCCAGGTGACGGTGACCGGCACGGTGGCGCCGAACGCGTCCGGCGATGCGATCCAGAAGGTGCTCGTCAACAACGTCGAGGCAACGGTCGACCCGACCGGCCACTTCACCGCGACGATCTCGGTGCCCGAGGGCGCCACGCTGATCCACACCTCCGCGCGCGACGCCAACGACGGCGAGGCGACCGACACGCGCGCGGTGCACGCCGGCCAGCAGCTCACCGCCGGCAGCAACGTCGAGCGCGGCCTCGCCGCGGCGCTGTCCACCGAGGCGTTCGCCAAGATCTCCGCCGCCGCGGGCCCGATCATCAAGGGCCTCGACATCGGCCAGATGATCGCGCCGATGAACCCGATGATCCACTCCGGCGACGAGAACGGCGAGGACTGCCTGTTCGGCCGCGTGTACATCGACGACGTCAAGTTCGAGGACATCGCGATCTCGCTGGTCCCTCAGCAGGGCGGCCTCGGCTTCCGCGCCCAGATCGACAAGCTCGACGTCCCCGGCCGCGCGCGCTACGCGGTCGCCTGCGTCGATGGCAGCAACACCGTGCGGGTCAAGGCGACCCGCGTCGTGATCACCGGCACGCTGCTGGTCACCCCGGCCGGCCGCGGCTCATTCACGACCGACCTCGTCGACGAGAACGTGCAGATCACCGGGCTCGACATCCAGGCGTCCGGCCTGCCCGGCGCGATCCTCGACATCCTCAACCTCGAGAATTCGATCCGCGGCGTGATCGCGCGCGGCGTCGAGAAGGCGATGGAGCCGATGATGAACTCGGCGCTCGGCGCGCTCGGCGGGCCGCAGGAGCTCGAGGTGCTCGGCAAGAAGATCCAGATGCAGGTCGACCCGTCGGACGTCACGTTCGACCCGGCGGGCGGCCTGATCGTGATGGACACCAAGGTCCTGATCGCCGGCTCGGAGAACTCGCGGTTCGTCTACACCGAGAACGGCTTCCCCTCGCTCGACCCCGGCCGCGGGTTCGCGCTCGGCCTCGCCGACGACCTCGCCAACGAGCTGCTGAGCGAGGCCAACGCCGTCGGCCTGCTCAACCTCGCGATGCCGGCGACCGGCGGCACGTTCGACAACACCAACGTCGGCATGACCCTGCCGCCGATGATCAGCGCCGATCCGGCCGACGGCACGATGAAGGTCGTGCTCGGCGACATGACCGCGACGTTCACCAGCCTCGGCAAGCCGGTCGGCAAGGCCGCGATCAACGCCACGGTCGATCTCAAGATCGAGCCGGCCGCCAACGGCTACGGCGTCGCGCTCAAGCTCGGCAAGCCGGTGATCCACGCCGACGTGCTCGACGACATGCCGAACGAGACCCGGATGATGGATCGCGACCTCGCGTCGGCCGTCGAGGTCTGCCTCGACGCCCAGATCGAATCGATCTCCAAGCTGCTGGTCAGCATCCCGCTGCCCGCGGTGGCTGGCCTGCAGATGCGCAACCTCTCGGTCGGCTCGGACGATGGCTACGTGATGGTCAAGGGCTCGCTCGAGTAGCGGCTCCCGCCTCGATGCGGCTCGACGCGGCGCTCCGGCGCCGCGTTCGTCGTTTCGGTTTCGGGTACGCTACCGCCATGCAGCTCTCGATCGGTGACCCGTTTCGCCTCGTCTACACGAGTGGCAACGAGCACAACCCCGGGGACCCGGTCGGCTCGGTCGCGCTGACGATCGACGGCGATGGGACGGTCAGCGTGGTCAACCGATCGCGCGGCGTCGAGCGGCAGTGGAGCGGCACCACCGAGCGGAGCGTGATCGAGCGGATCCTCGGCCACCTCCAGGAGGCCGGCTTCCCCGCGGTGCCGCCGCACCGGATCCCGCCCGGCTCGTCACTGCGCCGGATCTCGATCGAATCGGCCGGCGCGACCTCGAGCAACTTCCCCACCGAATGGAACGCCGGCGCGACCATGGCCGGCTACCGCGAGGCCTACCAGCTGCTCGACAGCATCGTCACCGAGGTGACCGAGCGCCAGCTGAAGATCCTCGGCCAGCCGATCACCGGGCTGGTGCGCCCCAGCGCGGGCTGACCGACCCGGCTCCGGCGCTGCGGCGTCGGTCGCGAGCGCCTCTCTACGGCGGTGATACAGTTCCGCCATGATCACGCCGGGGCTCGCCTACTCGATCTCGTACGAACCGCACCGGCTCGCTCTCCTGCAGGCCAACGAGGAGCTGCTGGCCCGCCTCGCCGCGAATCCCCGCGTGATGGCCGACCCCAAGCGGAAGCACGCGGTCGAGTTCGCGACCCAGGCGGCGAAGATCGAGCAGAAGATCGCGGCCGAGAAGATCGGCGACATGATCGCTCAGGCGAGGTCGAGCGGCGTCGAGATCCCGCAGCTCCCCGCTTCGTACACCGAGTGGGAGCCCTGGCGCGAGGCGCTCGCGGCACAGGCGAAGTCCCGGTACAGCAACGCGCAGCTCGCCGGGGCCTTCGAAGCGGGGGCCGCCGCCGCGGCGCTCCGGGTCGGGTGGGGGCGTGCTGCCCAGGTGGCCTATCTCCGCGCGTCCTCACCGGACCAGCCGGATCTCGCGGCAGAGGCCGAGAGCATCGCGAACGAGCTGTCCGCGCCCGCAAAGCGGCTCGAGGCCATCTTGAGCAGATTTCGCCGCCCGATCGTCGACGAGGTCGTGGCCGGCCTTCGTCGCGTGTTGTCGCGTGCGCCCCAACCCGACGCGACCTCCACTCTCGGCTATCCCTCGACCTTCGCGGCGATCGTCGACTGGACCAAGGGGCTCGATAGCAAGCTCGGCACGGTCCCGCGCGCGCTCGACGCTCCGGTCGATCCGATTCCAACCGCGGATCCAACACCCGAGGAGCAGCAGCTATTCTCGCAGATCCTGGCCGAGCCCGGGGCCATCGAGCCGCGGCGGCGCTATGCCGAGCTCGCAGCCAAGCGCAGCGATCCACGCGCCGAGCTGCTCCAGGAGCAGCTCGCCCTGAGCGAGCTGCAGTCCAGGAACGCGAGTGAAGGTCAGCACCCGGCGCGCATCCGGCAGCTCGTGCTCTCGCATCCCGAGTGGGCCGCGCCACTGACCGAGCTCGGAGCCCGCGACGTGAAGTTCCACCTCGGGTTCCCGTGGCAGATCACGATCGACATCTCGTCCCTGCTCGGCCACGCGAGCGAGCTGTTCGTGCGTGCGCCGATCACCTCGGTCGCGGTCCGCGGTGGCCTGGGCACGCGCGGCCCTGCGCTCGCGCGCCTGCCGGAGCTCGCGAAGCTGACCGCGCTCGACCTCTACGATCAGGGCATGACCGACGACGATCTGATCGCCCTCGCGTCGTCCCCCAGCGCACGCAATCTGGTGTTCCTCCAGCTCGGGAAGAACAAGCTCACAGACCGGGGGATCGAAGCTCTGGCAGCCGCGAGCAAGAACCTGCCCGCGCTCGCGACCGTGGTGCTCGATCTCAATCCGGGCACCGACCCGATCGACGAGCGCAAGTACCACGGCGAGACCCACCACCACCGCGTGCCGACCGAGGCCGGACGCGCGCTAGAACAGAAGTACGGCCCGATCCGCTGGCTCCACCCACGCGACGACCAGTAGCCACGACGGCTACGAGGCCACCCACGATGGTTCGGCCGCGTCGAACAAGAGGACTCCGCCCGGTTTGTCCACGGCGCGGTCCTGGGGACCGAGGTACGGCTGGTACGGGATCCCCCGCGCCAGGTAGAGCATCGCGAAGTTCTCGTCGATGAGCGCGCCGATGTCGTGGAACCGCACGAGATCGTAGATCGTCTCTGGCCACTCGGGCTCGTTCTGGTGGCTCCGAAACGCGAGCATTCCGATCTCGGCGCGCAGCTCGTGCGCGGTCTCGGCGAACCAGTCAGCGAACCGAGCCGCCGAGATCTCCGGGTCCTCCCCGTGCTTGATCCCGAAGAAGACCGCCGAGGAGATCCCGATCGAGATCATCTGATGTCCCTCGAACGACTGCGTGTAGAGGGTCGCTTCGAGTGACCGCCACAACCCCCGCAAGAACCTACCCGCGCCGTCGCTACGGAACTTGTAGCCGACCGCAGCGGCGGCCTCGTCCTTCGTTCGTACGCCGTCCTCCGTCGCGACGAAGAACATCAGATGGACCTCTTTCATGCCCATGTTCAAGGCTCCGGATCACCACGAACTGGATCATCTACGGAGGGATCTGCAACGACCGGATCAACGATCTCGCCCTTCACCCGCACGCCCATGGCGACCAGCTCGTCGTGTACGACCTGTGTGACGCCCTGCGGGAACGTGAGCTGGACGACCGGCGGCTCCCCATCGACAGCGTTCGCTGGATTGTTCGCTGCGTCGAGCAAGCCCTGGATCTGCTCCTTGAGGCCCTTCTTGCCCTTGTCCTCGTCGCCTCGCCAGTTCGAGCTCCCCACATCGAACGGCTTCACGTCCTTGACATCGATCCAGCGCTTTCCGTGGTCGGCGACGACATCCGCGTCCGCCACCTTCCCGTCTGGCTTGACGAACTTCTTGCCGACCGCGATCACGCCGCTCTCTTGCTCCGCGGCGTCGAGCTCCGAACCTAGACCGCGCACGTTGTTCGCAGACGAGACGATCGCGTGCTGCAGCTCGTCGTCCGACCACGGCTTGCCCTCTTTGGTGGTCTTGGCGAAGCCGAGCCCATCGAGAATCTTGAGCTCAGCCTCGGCTCGATCGAGGACCTCCTTCGACACCTCGACGCCGGAGGCGCGAAGCGCCGCGATCCGTTCGCGTAGCTCCGGGATCTTCGCCTTCTGCGCTTCGCGTTCCTCCGAGAACCGGGGCTCGACCACCTTCTGGGAGCGCGCTTCCCGCTTGTCACGCTCTGCCAAAAGCCCGGCTTCGACGCTGCCGTGCTTTCTCTTGAGAGCGTCGAGCCAGGCCGTTAGCGCCTTCTGTTTCCCGTCGGGCAGCGCGGCTGAGGACTCGCCGTTTCTCAGGAAGCTCTGGATCTTGAAGTTTACCTCGGCCTGCGCTTCCGGCGACACCGCGTCGAATTGCGCGCGCAGGTGGTCTGGCAACGTGGCGGCGGGCTCGACCGGCTCGGTCGGGCTGACCGCCGCGGCATCGTTGCCGTCGCGCTGCTCGTGCGACTCGTTGCCATGAGCGGTCGAGGACTCGTGCCCATCGGGCTTGTCCGGTGCCATCGGCACCGGCGCAGGGCCCTTCACCTCGGCCGGATTGGTCGGCGGCTCGGGGCGCGGCTGGCGGCCGAAGCGCTCCTCGCCTTCGAACTGGTCGTCGCGCAGATCCTTGTGCGCGTCGCGAAGCTTCTCGCGGAGCTCCTGGCGCTGCTCCGGGGTCAGGTTTTGCATCGCCTCGATCGTGAGCTGCGTATTCGCGCCGACGTTCTCGATGCCCGGCACGATGCCGCGCGAACCATCGCTCACGCCGTCGCGGTTGGCGTGGTCGACGATGCTCGAGAGCACCGCGTCCCGCATGTCCGCCGGGATCCGCTTGAAGAGCTCCTCCGGCATGTTGTGGCCGAGGGTGGCAACCATGGCCGCACCGCTCACCGAGATGCCCGGCGGATTGCTCTCGAGGCCGACCACGCGCCCGCCCGAGATCACCGGGAGCATCTCCATATCCTTCGGCGCGTTCTTGAGCATCTGGTTGATGCCACCCGGGGCATCGGCATCCGCGCCGATCGACGGGATCACCTGGTCGACGATCCGCGACGTACCATCGGCGTAGACGACCTCGATCGCCTGGCGGGTGGTGCCGTCCGGCAGGGTCTCCTCGGTCGGCCGCACCTTGATCACGTCCGCCTGGACGTGCGTGATCGCCTCGTTGTTGAGGGTCTGGTGGTTGCGGTCGACGCGCGAGCCGAGGAACGGATCGACGCTGGCGCGCAGCCGGTCGCGCTCCTGCTGCAGCTTCTCGCGCTCGCGGGGCGCGGCCTTTTCCAGCTTGGCATCGATCTCGTTCAGCCGAGCGAGCTCGCGCGACACGTGCTGCGTGATGATCGCGTGGTGCTGCTGGGTGAGCTCGGCGGGCACCGGCTTGCCCTGATCGACCAGCGCACGAATCTGGGCCTCGACGTTCTGGAGCGGCGCGTGGAGATCGCTCTTGTTGCCGGGGCGCGGAATCTGGCCGGCGACCTCGACCGAGGCCGCACCGCCCTTGAGCGCGTGCTCCATCGCCCACTCGGACGTCGGGCCACCGCCGATGCCGAGCACGCGCTGGCCCTCGAACGTCTCGGGCTTCTTGGACAGCGCGGCCTCGCCGGACATGATCTTGTCCGACAGCGCGGCGGCGTCCTGCGGCGAGATCTGCGCCTTTCGCGATCCGTCCTTGGCGTCCTCGGTGGATAGCTGGCGAGCCGGGCCCATGCCGGTCGACAGATCGACGCCCTGCTGGGTCTTGATCACGACGGTCTCGAACACGCCCGGCTGGTTGACCGGATCGAGCTGGATCCGAACCGGCACGCCGACCTCGATCACCTGGGTGCCGTCGGGGCGAGTGACCACGTTGTACTCGAGCGGACCGGCGGGGCCGTCCGAGCCGACCGTGCCGACCTTCGAGGCATCGCGCTGGGTCGCGACCTGGAGCGCGAGCTCGGCGGCGGTCGCCACCTGCGCGGTCGGGTGCTGGGCGAAGTCGGAGGTCTTCGCTCCGTCGCTGCCGTAGCTGATCGCGTTGGCCTCCTGTCCCATCGGCTTGTGGCCGAGGGTGCCCCACAGCTCGGGGTGCTTCCCGTCCTCGATGCCGATCCGATCTGTGCGCACACCATCGCCGTGGCTGTCGGCGCCGACCTTGGCACCGGTCGCGCCGGCCCCGCCCATGCCGAGGCTGATCGCCTGATCGATCGTGATCTCGCGGCGGCCGTTGACCACCGGCGCGTCGACCGCGGCCTGACGGATCTGATCGGTGACCTGCGCGTCGCGCTCGGCGATCCGCTTCTTGGTCTCCTTGGTCTGCTCCGTGACCTGCTGCTCGTGCGCGGCCTTCTCCGCGGCGAGCTTCGGATCGAGCTCGATCTGGCGGGCCGCGAGCTCCTCTGCGGTGACCGGTGTGCCGTCGGGGTGCGTGCCGCGCGACATCGCCTGCAGCGCGGCCTGCTCGTCGTTCGGCGAGTAGCGCTCCGACACCGGGCGGCCGGCGTCGTGCTCGAGCTTGCGGATCTGCTCCCAGTCCTCCTTGGACTTGGCCTGGCGCGCGAGCTGATCGATCTCGTCGAACTTCGCCTGCTTCGCGGCGAGGCTGTCCGCGCGCTCCTGGTTCGCGCGCTGCTGCGCCTCGGCCGCGAGCTGCTGCGGGTTCTTGGCGACCTCGTGCGCGTCGGGCCCCTGCGGCGACGGGCCCTGGGGGCTCGGCGGGTGCTGGCCGTTCGCGACCGCGGGGTTCGCCACTGCCTGGTTCGCCGCGACCTGGCCGTTGATGTCGCTGCTCAGCTGATCCAGGTGGCGCTGGTGCAGCCGCGCGTTCGGATCCGCCATCGGCTGGCCGGTCGCCGGATTCGTGATCCAGAAGTTGCCCATCAGGCTGCCGTCCTGGTGGACGCCCGGCGAGCTGGCGTTCTGGCGATTGACCGTGACGGGGTCGATGTACTCGTCCGGCAGGTTGAGCTGGTGGCCGATCTCGTGCGCGAACACCGTGCCGTCCTCGTGCGTGAACCAGGTGGTCTGGTTCGAGCGATCGGCGCCGCCGGTGGGCGACATCGCGGCCACGGTGGTGTGCGCGTTCGCCGGATCGTCGACGAACACGATCTCGACGTGGAGCCGCGACGGATCGCCGGACGAGTTGGTGAGCTGGTGCTGGTGGTTGTACTTGGCGTCGACCGCCTTCTGGGTCTCGGCCATCAGCCGCGCGCGCTCCTCGGGCGTCGCGTTGCCGCTGAGCGCCACGCGCACCTCGACCGCCGTCACGCCGTGGCTGAACTCGCGCACGTCGTAGTTCGCCTGCATGTGGTAGCCGTACGGCGTACCGTCAGGGTTCACGAGGTGCGCGCCGGTCGCCGGATCGATCATCTGATCGATCACCGGGGCCGGCTTCACCTGCACGACGTTCTGGGCCTCGGCCTCCTGCCGCGCGTAGAACGTGCGCAGGTCCGCCATGTCCGTCTCGTAGTCGTCGGCCTTGGTGACGCCGGTCGTGGCGTCGATGCGCTGCTGGATGTCGGACGTCGGCGCCGGGGCCATCGCCTCCTGGACGAGATCACCGACCTCGGCGGTATCGACGACCTGCTTGACCTGGGTCTTGGTCTCGTCGCTGGCCTCGACGCTCGGCCCGGTGGGCTTGCCGTCGGTCTCGGTGTCGACCGGCTTGATCGTCGTCGTCGCGTCCGGATCGGCGTCGACCGGCTTGGTCGTGATCGTCGTCGCGTCCGGATCGGCGTCGACCGGCTTGGTCGTGATCGTCGTCGCGTCCGGATCCACGTCGACCGGCTTGGTCGTCGTCGTCGTCGCGTCCGGATCCACGTCGACCGGCTTGGTCGTCGTCGTCGTCGCTTCGGTGTCGACGTCCGCCGGCTTCGTCGTCGTCGTCGTCGCTTCGGTGTCGACGTCCGCCGGCTTCGTCGTGTGGGTCTCGGCGTCGTTGGTGGACGTCGTGGTCGTGTTGCCGTCGCCCGAGGTCGTGTGGCCGCCCTCGTCACTGCCGCCGGTGTTCTTGTTGGTGGTGGTGTGGCCGGTGTTGGCGTCGTTGTTGGAGTTGGCCGGCGCCGGGCTGTTCAGCGCGGCCTCGATCGCCGCGTGGTACGCCTCGCGCTGCGCCTTCAGATCGCCGCCCATCTGGGCGACGTGCTGCTGCGCGATCTCGCCGATATCGACGAGGCGCTGCTCCTTCATCTCGACCACGCCGTCGCCGGCGCCCTGGATCGCGGCCTGGCCGATCGCCATGCCCCACTTCTTGCCGATGTCCTCCCACGAGCCCTCGTACATCGAGGGATCGACCGCCGCGGTGCCGATCGCACCCACGACGCTCGACATCGCGCCCTTCATCGCCGCGCTCTTGAAGCTGGTCGGCTCGGGGATCGCATCCGCGACCAGGCCCTTGCCGCCCGAGTTGCCGATCGTGCCGAACGCGCCGCCGACGCCGCCGCCGAGCGCGCCCATCGCGCCGCCCTTGGCGAGGTTCTTCAACCAGTCGCCGAGGTCGCGCGAGGCGGTCTCGTCGAACGCCGCGTCGGTGACGCCGCCGATGCCGCCGGCCAGCGCGCCCTGGACCACCGCGGCCACCGTCGGGCCGTAGGCCTTGAGCGCGGCGTCGAGCGTCGGGCCGAAGTACTTCATGCCGCCCGCGGTCGCCGCCTGGAGGATCGTCTTGGCGGCGTCGATCCCCATGTCCTCGATGCCGTACGCGCCGCCCTGCATGGCCGCCTTGACGCCCATGCTCGCCGCGCCGCCGGCCAGCGCGCCGAGCGCGGCGACCACGAACGGCGCCGCGGCACCCGCGGTCACCGCCGAGACCGCGACGCCGACGACCAGCGCCGCGCCGGTCGCCAGGTTCTCGGTCACCGCGTTCTTCGCCGCGACGTAGTTGGTCTGGTCCGCGTCCTGGCGGGTCAGGTGGATGTCGAGCTCGGCCTGCTGCTCGGGGGTGAGCGCGCCGTTCTTGGCGAGCGCCTTGCGCAGCTCTTCGAGCTTGGCGTGCTCGCGATCGAGGTCCTGGCCCGAATCGCTGAACATGTCCATCACGCCATTCGAGAGCCCGCCGCTGCGCTCGAAGTTGTACTTGCGCTCGGCGCGCTCGAGCATCTTCTGCGCGTAGTCCGGGTCGCTCGGCTGCGGCTCGCCCTCGAGCATCATCCCGACCTCGAAGCCATCGCGGCCGTCGGGCATGTCGTCCTTGATCGCGGCGTCGAGCGACGGCCCGTTGGGGTGCCGCTTGTCCCACGACGCGCGGATCGCCTCGATCTCCTTGGCGGACTTGCCGCGCAGCGCGTTCTTGACCGACTCCTCGTCGGTGCCGAGCCCGTCGAGCGCGTACTCGATCTCGAACTCCGGCGGCACCTTGCCGTCGGCGGCGAGCATGTGCGCCTTCTCGAGGTCGAGGCCGCTCATCTCGTCGGCCAGCATCGCGTTGAAGTCCTGGCCGCCCGCGCCGCCGTACTTGGCGTTGTACGCGTCGATGATCTGCTTGCGCTGCCAGTCCGGCTTGCCCTCGAGCTGGGCGAAGATCGTCTTCTCGTCGGTGCCCCAGAACGTGTCGGCGCCCGCCTTCATGCGCGCCGCCGAGGCCGCCTCGAGGTCGCCCTGCATGTACGCCTGCGCCGCGTCCTTCTCGGCGCCGCTCATCCGCTCGTCGATCACCGCGTCGAGATCGACGCCGGTGCGGTCCTTGTACGCCTGCTTGACCTTCTCGCGCTCGACGGGATCCGTGATCCCCGAGAGCACGTCGTACATCTTCTCGGCGTCGGTGCCCATCGAGAGCGTGGGCTTGCCGCCGTTGGCCAGCGACATCACCTGGCCGACCAGGTTGCCCTGCATGCCCATCGTCATGCCGTCGCGCACGGCCTTGCGATCGACGCCGAGCGTGTCGGCGATGCCATCGGCCATGTCGACGAGGAACCCGCCATTGGTCGCCTGATCGAGCTTGATCGCGGCGGCCTTGGTCTCGTCGCCGTCGGCGTAGGCCAGCGCGAGATCCTTGTCCATGCCGGACATCTCGTCGTTGACCATGTCCTCGATCTTCATCCCGGTCCGCTTCTGGAACTCCTCGGCCAGCTGGCGGCGCTGCGCCGGGTCCTTCACCTCGGCGAGCGTGTCCTGGATCTTCTTCTCGTCGGTGCCGAGCCCGTCGGCCGCGTCCTCGAGCATCGCCGCGGCGAGCTTGACCGGATCCGACTTGAGCGCGGCCTTGGCGACCGCGAGCTGCGTGCCGGACAGCTCGCCCTCGAGCTGCGACACCAGATCGACGCCGTAGTGCTCCTTGTAGTACTTGCGGATCGCGTGGATCTCGGCCGGGCTCTTGCCCTTCAGCGTGGCCTCGATCTTCGCCTCGTCGGTGCCCCAGCCATCCATCGCGCCGCGCAGCTCGGAGGCGGCCTTCTCCATCGCCTTGCGATCGGGCGGCTGCTCGCCGGGACGGAGCGGCGGCGGCTTGTCCGGATCGAACACCTCGACCTTGACCGGCCCGAGCGTGTCCTTCATCTCCGCGGCGTCCTTGTTGCCCAGCTCGTCCTTGAAGAACGTGTGCAGGCTCTTGCCGGTCTGTGACTCGAACTCGTCGAAGATCTTCTGCTTCTGCTCCGGCGTCAGGTTCGGGTTGGACAGGACCGATTGCATCTTGTCCTTGTCGCCACCGAAGAACCCGCCGGAGTTGCGCAGCTCGCCGACCGCCGCCTGCACCGGATCGCCGGACAGGTGCGAGCTCGCCTCGCGCAGCTCGTCGCCGGACAGCTCGTCCTTGAGCGACGCCTCGAGATCCTTGCCGGTCTTGGCCTTGTAGGCCTCCTTGATCGCCTTGACCTCCTCGGGGCTCTTGCCGCGCAGCGCGTTGTAGATCGCCGCCTCGTCGGTGCCCCACCCGTCCATCGCCTCGTCGAGCTTGGCCGCTGCATCCTTGGCCATCTCGTCGCGCTTCTTCTTCGCCTCCAGCTCGGGATCCGGCGTCCCGTCCTTCATCTTCTCCATGTCGGCGCTCTGCTTGGCCAACTCGGCGTCGATGTCGGAGGTCGCCTTGGTCGCCTGGTCCTGGATCGCCTTGACCGCGGCGTCGCCGTCCTTCTTGAGCCCGGCCTGCGCGTTCGCCGAGATCGTCTCGATCCCCGCGGTCGCGTTCATCGCGGTCGCCGCGAGCGCCGCCTCGGCGGCCTGGGCGGTCGCCTCGATCTGGGCGAGCGTCTTCTCGAGGACCGAGTCGATCATCGACAGCGCCTTCTCGGCCTCTGCCGCGATCGCGGTGAGCTGGGCCTCGGCCTCCTTCTTGGCCTTGGCGACCGCCTGCTTCTGGATCTTGGCCGCCGCCTTCTCGGCCTCGACGGACTGCTTGTCGATGTCCTTGATCGTCCGCTGGACCTGCTTCTGCAGCTTCTGGAGATCGCCTTCCTTGGCGTTCGCGAGCTTGGCGCGGGTCGCCTCGGCCTTGGCGTTGATCGCGGCCTCGCGCTTGGCGCGCTCGGCGGCGAGCTTGGTGTCCGACTGCGCGAGCTCGGCGTCGATCTTGGTGGCCGCGGCGTCGGCCTTGGACTGGATCTCCTGGCAGGACTTCTCGGCCTGCGCCTTGGCGTCCGCGATCTGCTTGTTCGCGTCGTCCTCGAGCTTCTTCGCGGCGTCGGCCTTCTGCTTCTCCATCGCGGTGAAGGCCTGCTGCACCGTGCCGTCGATCTTCTGGGCCTCGGCATCGCCCTTGGACTTGAGCTGGAACTGCTTGTCCTTGCCCGCGTTGCGGATCTTCTCCGCCTCGGACTTGGCCTGGTCGATCAGCTTCTGCGCGGCGAGATCGCCCTTCGCGATGAGGTCGTTCGCGATCCGATCTGCCTCGGCGATCGCCGACGCGCCCGGATCACCGGAGAAGAAGCCGGTGAGCTTCTTCCACGTGCTCTCGCTCTCCGCCTTGGCCTTCTCGGCGCGGGCCGAGGCCGCCTTGGCCTGACCCTTGGCGCGTGCGGCGGCGGCCTCGGTGCGCGCCTTGGACCGCGCCGCGTTCGCGCTGGTGTTGCCCTTGGTCTCGACGTCGGTCGCCTGCTTGGTCGACTCGTCGAGCGCGCGCTGGCCCTCGTTGCGCGCGGTATCGAGCACCTTCTGCTTCTCGGCCTTCGACTGCTCGACCAGCAGCTTGTGCTGGGAGTCGGCCTGCTCGCGGAAGTCCGCCTTCTTCTGCTCGATCTGCTGCTTGATCTGCTGTTCCTGCTGCGTCAGCTGCTGCGCGCGCAGGTTGTCGATCTGGAGCTTCGCCTCGTCCTGGACCTTCTTCTTCTCGGCCTCGAGCTGGGTCTTGGTCTCGGTGCTGGACTTGGTCAGCTCGGCGTCGACCTCCTGGAGCTCGGTCTGCACCGACTTCTCGAGCTGCTCCTTCAGCTCGTCGATCGACTTCGCGGCGGTCTGGGTCTCCTGCTGGGCGTCTTGCTCGGCCTTCTGGCGCGCGGCCTCCTTGCGCGCTTGGATCTCGGACTTCTCCGTGGAGATCTCGGCGTCGACCTCGACCTTCTTGTCCTTGGCGAGCATGCCGACGCGCTGCGCCTTCGCGACGCTCGCCGCCTTGACGTTGTCCTTCTTCCACGCCGCCTCTTCGCGCAGCGCGGCCATCTTCTTCTGGGCCTCGCTCGTCGGCTGGCCGGGCTGCTGCTTCTGGCCCGGCTGCCGCGCGGGGCCACCGCCTTGCCCCGCGGGGCCCGGGCGCGTCGCGGCGCGCTGGATCTCGTCGCCACCGGCGACCGGCAGCGGCGCCTTGCCGACCTTGTTGACCCGGTCCGCGGCCGGCTTCACCGACGCGGCGGCGGCCTTCTTCGCGGTCTTCTTGGGACCACTCGCCGGGGCCGCGGCCTTGTCGTCGGACTTCGCGGGCGCCGCCCCGGCGCCCTGGTCGCCCGCGCCGTCGACGGCGCCGTGCTTCTTGGAGTCCTTCGCGTGCTTGGCGTCGGCCTTCGCCGGCTTGCCGCCCTTGCCGTCCTTCGCGTCGTGCTTGGCGTCCGCCTTGGCCGGCTTGCCGTTCTTGCCGTCCTTCGCGTCGTGCTTGGCGTCCGCCTTCGCCGGCTTGGCGTCCTTGCCGTCCTTCGCGTCGTGATCGGGCGCGGCGTCCTTGGCGCCCTTGTCATCCGGCGTGTCGCTGGCGTGCTTGGCGTCGGCCTTGGCGGCGTTGCCGTCCTTGGCGTCCTTCGCGCCCTCGTCGGGCTTCGCGTCCTTCGCGCCCTTCGCGTCCTGGTCGAGCTTCGCGTCCTTCGCGCCCTTGGCGTCCTGGTCGAGCTTCGCGTCCTTCGCGCCCTTGGCATCCTGGTCGAGCTTCGCGTCCTTGGTGCCCTTGGCATCCTTGGCGGTCTTCGCGCTCTTGCCCTGAACCGCACCGCGGTCCAGCCCGGGCTTGCCATCGACGGGAACCGCGCTGCGATCCTTCCCGCGCTTGCCACCGACGGGAGCCGCGCTGCGATCCTTCCCAGGCTTGCCATCGACGGGGAGCTCGCTGCGGACCGGGCGTCCGTGCGTCGCCGGGGCGTGCTTGCCCACGGCCTGCTTCTTCCGCGGAGCTTGGTCGTGGAGCAGCTCCTCGCGGTGCACCGGCGCGCTCGATGGCGCCTCGCGACCCGACGCGAACCGCGCCGGTGCCGCTTGCGTGGTCCGCGCCTGCGCGTGCATCGCCCCGTGCGCCACCGGCGCGCTCGATGGCGCCTCGCGACCGGACGGGAAGCGTGCCGGCGCCGCGTGCATGGCCTCGTGCGCCGCCGGCGCGTTGACCTCGCGGAACATCTGCATCGCCTCGGCGCGGCCCTCCGCGCTCGGCGCAGCTCCGCGGCCGGGCTCGTCGTTCACCTCGCGGAACAGCTCCATCGCTTCCGCGCGGCCCTCCGCGCTCGGTGCACCGCCGCGACCCGGCTCGCTGTTCACTTCGCGGAACAGATCCATCGCCTCCGCGCGGCCCTCCGCGCTCGGCGCACCTCCGCGACCCGGCTCGCTGTTCACTTCGCGGAACAGCTCCATCGCCTCCGCGCGGCCCTCCGCGCTCGGCGCAGCGCCGCGACCCGGCTCGTCGTTCACCTCGCGGAACAGCTCCATCGCCTCCGCGCGGCCCTCCGCGCTCGGCGCCGCGCCGCGACCCGGCTCGCCGTTCACCTCGCGGAACAGCTCCATCGCCTCCGCGCGGCCCTCCGCGCTCGGCGCACCGCCGCGACCAGGCTCGTCGTTCACCTCGCGGAACAGCTCCAGCGCCTCCGCGCGGCCCTCCGCGCTCGGCGCGCCGCCGCGACCACCCTCGTCGTTCACCTCGCGGAACAGCTCCATCGCTTCCGCGCGGCCCTCCGCGCTCGGCGCAGCGCCGCGACCGGGCTCGTCGTTCACCTCGCGGAACAGCTCCATCGCCTCCGCGCGGCCCTCCGCGCTCGGCGCGCCGCCGCGACCACCCTCGCCATGCGCAGCACCACGCGCGGGCCCACCGTTCACCTCGCGGAACAGCTCCATCGCCTCCGCGCGGCCCTCCGCGCTCGGCGCCGCCCCGCGACCACCCTCGCCGTTCACCTCGCGGAACAGCTCCATCGCCTCCGCGCGGCCCTCCGCGCTCGGCGCACCGCCGCGACCAGGCT
>JBQCJR010000988.1:0-24857 GCA_051952595.1 Kofleriaceae bacterium | reverse complement strand
GGGCGCGGCCGCGGCACGGGGTGGCCCAGCGCGCCGGCGGCGAGCAGCAGGCCGTCCCACGCGAACGCGCCGAGCGCGAGCACCACGCGCACCCCGCGGAGCAGCGCGAGCTCGCGCACGAGATACGGCAAGCAGCGATCGCGCTCGTCGGGCGAGGGCTTGTTGTCGGGTGGCGCGCAGCGCACGACCACCGAGACATAGGCGTCGGTCAGCACCAGGCCATCGGTCGCGCTGGTCGATCCGGGCTGGTTCGCGAACCCGGCGCGGTGGAGCGCCGCGTACAGCCAGTCGCCGGAGCGGTCGCCGGTGAACACGCGTCCGGTCCGGTTGCCGCCGTGTGCCGCCGGCGCGAGCCCGAGCACGAGCAGCCGCGCGCGCGGATCGCCGAACCCGGCCACCGGGCGCGCCCAGTACGCCTGCCCGGCGAAGCGCCGCGGGGGCTCGGCGGCGGCGGCCTCGCGGCAGCGGACCAGCCGCGCGCACCGATCGCAGCTCGTGATCTCGCGGGTCAGCGTCGTCAGCGCACGCACGGCCCGATTGTACGGCCGGGAGCCGCGCCACGGCGCCCGGCTCGGTGGCGAGGACGCGCGGGTGCCCGGCGGCAACGAGCGGCACCGCCCGAGTGATCCGGATCGCGGAGCGTTCGTTCGGGTGTTTCGCCGCGGCTCGCGATGACGCAGAACGGTACGACGCTTGCTGAGGTGTCCGCTGATGAGAGCCATTCGAAAGGTCGTGATCCTGGGGGCCAACGGGGCCATGGGGTCGGGATCGGGCGCGGTGTTCGCCGCCGCCGGAATCCCGACGGTGTTCCTCGCACGGACGATGGAGAAAGCAGAGGCAGGGCGCACACGCGCCGAGCAGCTGACCAAGGGCAAGGCGTCGCCGCAGACGATCAGCTGCGGCACCTACGACACGGATCTCGAGCGCGCGCTGCGCGGCGCGGACCTGGTGTTCGAGGCGGTCGCCGAGGACCTCGCGACCAAGCGCGCGATCTTCGAGCAGATCGATCGGCTGCGC
This sequence comes from Kofleriaceae bacterium, assembly GCA_051952595.1. GTDB lineage: Bacteria > Myxococcota_A > Polyangia > Haliangiales > Haliangiaceae > JABFXX01. Next base: position 23,840 of record JBQCJR010000988.1, on the reverse strand, counting down.
GATCCGCAGACGATCACCGCGACGGTGTCCTCGGGGCTATCGATCGGGGCGATGTGCGCGGATCGCACCGAGGGGTTCCGCCGCCACTTCCTCGGCATCCACTTCTTCAACCCGCCGACGCTGATCATCGGCTGCGAGCTGATCCCACACGCCAGCACGGATCCGGGCGTGGTCGCGGTGGTCCGCCACTTCCTGACCTCGGTGATCGGCCGCGAGGTGGTCGAGACCCGCGATACCCCGGCGTTCGCCGGCAACCGGCTCGGGTTCAAGGTGCTGAACGAGGTCGCGCAGCTCGCCGAGGCGCACGGCGTCGCGTTCATGGACCAGCTGGTCGGCTCGCACACCGGCCGCGCCCTGGCGCCGCTCGCGACGATCGACCTGGTCGGCTGGGACGTCCACAAGGCGATCGTCGACAACCTGTGGCGCGCGACCCACGACGTCGCGCACCGCCACTTCGAGCTGCCGGCGTACATGCAGCGCGGGATCGAGCGTGGCCACCTCGGGCGCAAGACCCGCGACAAGGGCGGGTTCTTCCGCATGGAGGGCAAGGGCGCCGAGGCCAAGCACTTCGTGCTCGATCCCGCGACCGGCAACTACCACGCGGTGGCGGACGCCGCGCCGCCGATCCCCGAGTTCGTCGAGAAGATGAAGCAGTCGATCAAGTCCGGCCGCCACACCGGCGCAATGGAGGTGATGTGCACCTCGCCGGGCAAGGAGGCCGAGCTGCTGCGCCAGGTCGTGCTCGGCTACATCAGCTACGGCCTCGGGCTGGTGGGCGAGGTGGTCGAGCGGCCGCGCGACATCGATCGGATCATGGGGTTCGGGTTCAACTGGGCCCCGCCGAGCGTGCTGGTCGACGCGATCGGCCCCGGGCGGACGATCATCCTGCTCGAGAAGGCGCGGCTGCCGGTGCCCGACTGCATCCTCGAGGCGGCCACCCACCAGCGACCGCTGTTCAACGAGCCGTCGGTCGACAGCGCGCGGTTCTTCGCCGCCGCGTAGCTGCGGCGACACAGATGAATATCCGTCGGCCGGCCAAGCTCCCGCATAATGACCGCGTGCCGGTCGATGCCGTACCCGAGACGCCGCGCCACTTCTCGCTCGACTACGTCGAGCTGGCGGTGCTGCGCGACGGCACGCCGGTGCGGCTGCGGCTGGTGCTGCCCGGCGACAAGGCGCTGCTGCGCGCCGGGTTCGAGAAGCTGTCGCCCGAGTCGCGCTATGCGCGGTTCCTCGGGCCCAAGCACGCGCTGACCGACGAGGAGCTCGCGTATCTGACCGAGCTCGACCAGGATCACCACTTCGCGATCGGCGCGGTGCGCGACGACGACGCGGGCGGCGGCGAGCCGGTGGGCCTCGGGGTCGCGCGGTTCATCCGGATCGACGAGCCGAACACCGCCGAGGCAGCGATCGCGGTGGCGGACGAGGCGCACGGCCGCGGCCTCGGCAAGCTGCTGTTCCTGCGGCTGTGCGCGGCGGCCGCCGAGCGCGGGATCGCGCGGTTTCGCTGCGAGCTGCTCGGCTCGAACGCCGGCATGAAGCGGCTGATCGAGGACATCACCCCGGCGCACGAGATCGAGGTCGGCGGCGGCGTGCTGTCGATCGAGATGGCGCTGCCACACGTGGCGCCGACCGAGCCGGCGGCCGGCCCGCCGCCCATGGGGCCGATGTACCGGCTGTTCCGCGCCGCGGCGGAGAACGCGGTCGAGTGGACCGAGGCGGTCCGCCGGATGTGGCGCCGCACGCCGCCCGAGGACCCGCCGCCCGAGGGCGCGGTGCACAAGCTCTCCGAGGCGGATCCCGACGAGCTGTGAGGCGCGGCGCCGCGCCGCCCGGCGCGCCGGACGAACGCCGTGCCGCCCGGCGCGAGGGCACACGCCGCGCCGCCCGGCGCGAGGCCACACGCCGCGCCGCCCGGTCGCGAGGCCACCCGCCGCGCCGCCCGTCGCGAGGCCACCCGCCGCGCCGCCCGGCGCGAGGCCACCGCGAGGCGCGCCGGACGAACGGCGCGCGGCGCGCTAAGCCGCTGTATGCCCCGCTCGCGCGACACCGACGCCGACGCCGACGCCGATCTCCGCCGCTATCGCGCCAATCGCCAGGACGAGATCGATAGCGCCGCGCAGTACCGCGCGATGGCCGAGGCGGAGCGCGATCCCGAGGCCGCCCGGATCTACCTCGCGCTCGCCGAGGTCGAGGAGAAGCACGCCACGTTCTGGGAGCACCAGCTGACCGCGCGCGGCGTCGATCCGGGCCCGCGCCGCGCGAGCTGGCGCGCCCGGGTGCTCGGCCGGCTCGCCCGCACGTTCGGCGCGCGGCTGGTGCTGCCCACCGTCGCGGAGCGCGAGGCGCGCGGGCGCAACGACTACGCCGGCCAGCCCGAGACCGCCGGCACCCCGATGACCGCGCAGGAGCGATCGCACGCCCAGCTGCTGGCGATGATGAGCAAGCGCCGCGAGGGCGTGCACGGCGCGGTGCTCGCCCGGGTCGAGGGCCGGCACCGCGGGGTCGGGGGCAACGCGCTGCGCGCCGCCGTGCTCGGCGCGAACGACGGCCTGTGCTCGAACCTCGCGCTGGTCATGGGGGTCGCCGGCGCGTCAACCAGCTCGCAGGCGATCCTGGTCGCCGGCACCGCCGGGCTGGTCGCCGGCGCGTGCTCGATGGCGCTCGGCGAGTGGATCTCGGTCACCAGCTCGCGCGAGGCGGCGGAGCGCGAGCTGCGGGTCGAGCGCGACGAGCTGGCCGCCGCGCCCGATCAGGAGCGCGAGGAGCTCCAGCTGATCTACGAGGCCAAGGGCGTGCCGCCCGACGAGGCGCGCCAGCTGGCCAGCCGGCTGTTCCGCGATCCCGAGACGGCGCTCGACGCGCTCGCCCGCGAGGAGCTCGGCATCGATCCCGACGAGCTCGGCGGCTCGCCGCGGACCGCCGCGCTCGCCTCGTTCGTGCTGTTCGCGATCGGCGCGGTCATTCCGGTGCTGCCGTTCGTGGCCACGCGCGGGACCGCCGCGGTGATCACCAGCATCGCGGTGTCGAGCGTGGCGCTGTTCACGATCGGCGCGGCGATCACCCTGTTCACCGGGCGATCGATCTGGCGCTCCGGCGGCCGCCAGCTCGTCCTCGGCCTGGCCGCCGCGGCGCTCACGTTCGTGATCGGCCGCGCGATCGGGTGAAACCGCGGAGATCGTCCGCGCGCGGCGGGTCAGCGGCGCGCCGCGCGGGAGGCCTTCGTCGCGGGCTTCTTCACGGCCTTCGCCGCTTTCGCGGGCTTCTTCACGGCCTTCGCCGCCTTCGCGGAGGGCTCCTTCGCCGCGGGCTTCTTCACAGCTTTCGCCGCCTTCGCGGCGGGCTTCTTCACGGCCTTCTCCGCCCTCGCGGCGGGCTTCTTCGCCGCGGGCTTCGTCGCGACCTTCGCGGCCGGCGCCGCGGCGGTTGTCTTCGCCATCTTCGCCGCGGGCTTCGCAGCCGCCTTCGCCGCCTTCACCGCCGCTCGCTTCGCTTCCTTCTGGCCGGTCTTCGTCCCGGCCCGCGCCTGCTCGTAGCGCTCGATGTACGCGTCGACGCTGACCTTGCGGATCGCCTCGCCGACGACCTCGAGCAGCAGCGCCTCGATTCGATCGAACCGCACGCACGCCTTGCCCATATCGAGCTTCTTGCCGGCCGCGCGGTACGCCGCGCGGAACCAGCGCTCGAGCTCGGCGTCGCCGTACACGCACATCAGGTACAGCGCCATGTAGTTCTTCTGCGACGCGAGGCTCGCGAGCGCGAGCGGCTGGCCGTTGTACGTCACCGGATAGCGCGACAGCGGCACGTACCACGTGATCGCTCCGTACTGGATGCCCTCCTCGAACCCGGGCGGCAGGTTCTCGTTCACGATCGCGCGCACGCGAGACAGCGCAGCACGCCGATCGGCCGGCAGTTTCGCGAGATAGTCCTCGACGGTATCGGCGTCGATGCGAGCCATGGCGCACACCGTAGCGCCGCCCCATGACATGGCGCGCACCCCCGCCGCGCACGCCGCGCCAGGGCGACCACCGAGATTCTCCGAGCGCGCTCGCGTGCGCGCGCCGACGCCCCGGAGCGGCCCTGATCTCGCCCGTTTGTCTCTCGTGGCACACGCGATGCTGTCCCACGGTGTGGAGGCATCATGCGTCGAATCCTTCTTGCCGTTCTCGTGACCGCGGTCGCAGCGGCGGGCGGCTGCGCCGGAACGGTCGGCTACTCCGCCGCCGTGGCCACCGGACCGTCGCCCGAGCTCGTCACGGTCGCGCCCGGCGTGCAGGTCATCCCGGACTACAGCGAACCGATCTTCTACTCGAACAACTTCTACTGGCGGTTCTACAACGGTGGCTGGTACCGATCGCCGTACTACACCGGCGGTTGGGTCTACGCGCGACCGCCCGCCGCGGTCCTCGGAATCCGCTCGCCCTACGCGTACCGCTACTACCGGCCCTACGGCTACGTGTCGCCCCGCTACCGCGGCTACAACCAGCCGTACTATCGCGGCTACAACCAGCCCTACTACCGCGACAACCGGGGCTACTACCGCGGCTACAACCAGCCGTACTACCGCGGCAACCAGCCGTACTACCGCGGCAACCAACCGTACTACCGCGGTAACCAGCCGTACTACCGCGGCAACCAGCCCTACTACCGCGGCAACCAGCCGTACTACCGCGGCGAGCGCAACTACCGGCAGCCGACCCAGCAGCGCTACCAGACGCAGCCGCGCCAGCAGACGCAGCCGCGTACCACCCAGGGCCGGCAGACGACCACCCGCACGCGCACCAAGCACCACTGAGCGCGCCGCGCCCGTGGTAACGAAGGTCCATGCGCCACGTGCTCGTGGGCCTCGCGCTCCTCGGGGCCTGTACCTCTGCGCGGTCGCGGCCGACCCTGCGCACGACCGCGGAGGACACTCAGTACCTGCGCACCGGCCGCTACGAGGAAGCGGTCCGGCTGTGCCGGGACTTCGCGCGCGCCTACGAGGGCGTGCACTGCGACGAGCTCGGCCGCACCGGACAGGACCGGCCGATCGTCGCGCTGCGGATCGCCCGGCGCGCCGGCCTGCCGGTCATCTACATCCAGGCCGGCATCCACGCCGGCGAGATCGAGGGCAAGGACGCGGGGTTCGCGGCGCTGCGCGACCTGCTCGACGGCAAGCTCGCGCCCGGCGCGCTCGACGCGATCTCGATCGTGTTCGTGCCGGTGATCAACCCGGACGGCCACGAGCGGTTCGGGCCCAACCACCGGATCAACCAGCGCGGCCCCGAGGAGATGGGCTTTCGCACCAACGCGGCGCGGCTCAACGTCAATCGCGACTTCGTGAAGGCCGACACGCAAGAGATCGCCGCGGTGCTGCGCGCCCTGCGCATCTACGATCCGGTGCTGCTCGTCGATCTGCACGCGACCGATGGCGCGAAGTTCGAGCACGACATCAGCATCAACATGGCGCCGGTCGCGGCGCGCACCGATGGGCTCGACGAGGCGGCGGCCGCGCTCTCGGCCGTCATGATGAAGCGGCTGACCGAGCTGGGCCACCTGCCGGTGCCGTTCTATCCGTCGTTCGTGACCGACGACGATCCGCAATCCGGGTTCGGGCTCGGCGAGGCGCCGCCGCGGTTCTCGCAGGCGTACATGGCGGTGCGCGGCCGGCTCGGCATGCTCGTCGAGACCCACAGCTGGCGCACCTACCGCGAGCGGGCGACCAGCACGTACCACGCGCTCCAGGCGATCTTCGAGGACGCGATCCGCCAGGCGCCGCGCTGGCGGGCGCTCGCCGAGGAGGTCGCGCGCAGCGAGGCGGCGCTCGGCGGCACCGAGGTCGCGCTGACGTGGGCGCAGGGCCCGCGCCGGCGCGAGATCGAGTTCCGCGGCTACGCGTACGAGAAGCGCACGTCGGAGATCTCGAACAGCAGCTGGATCGTCTACGACGAGGCCACGCCGCAGATCTGGAAGGTGCCGCTGTTCGACGAGCTGATCCCGCGCACCGTGATCGCCGCGCCGCGCGGCGGCTACATCGTCGATGGCGGGTTCGCCCGCCAGATCGCCGCGCTGCTCGATCGCCACGGCATTCGCTACGCGCGGATCACCGGCGAGCCCGCGGTGGAGCTCGAGGCGTACCGCGCGACCAAGGTCCGGTTCCAGCCGCCGTTCGAGGGCCGGACCCGCGTGGAGCTCGAGGGCGGGTGGACGGCCGAGAGCCGCACGCTCGAGCGCGGCGCGATCTTCGTGCCGATCGCCCAGCCGCTCGCGCGCCTGGTGATGCACCTGTTCGAGCCGGCGCTGCCGGACTCGCTCGCGCAATGGGGCCAGTTCAACGCGGTGTTCGAGCGCAAGGAGTACATGGAGGCCTACGTCGCCGAGGAGGTCGCGCGCGCGATGTTCGACAAGGACCCATCGCTGCGCGCCCGCTTCGAGGCGGACCTCGCCGCCGATCCGGAGCTCGCGGCCTCGCCCGCGCGGCGGCTCGACTGGTTCTATCGCCGCCACCCGTCGTGGGACGAGCGGGTCAACCTGGTCCCGGTGTACCGCACCGCCACCGACCTGCGCGCCGCGGGCAAGACGCGCTAGCCGACCTGCAGCACGATCTTGCCGAACCCGACGTTGCTCGCCATGCGCTCGTGCGCGCGTGCGGCTTCCGCGAGCGGCATCACGACATCGATCACCGGCGCCAGCTTGCCACGCGCGAACAGCGGCACGACCTGAGCCTCGAACGCGCGCGCCGCGGCGATCTTCTCCTCGAGCGGCCGGGAGCGCAGCACGGTGCCGAAGATCCGGAGCCGCTTGCGCAGCACGAGGCCGAGATCGAGCTCGGTGCGCGGGCCGGCGAGCAGGCCGATCAGCACGATCCGGGCGAGCGGGCGCACGCAGCGCGCGTCCTCGTCGAGGTAGCTGCCGCCGACCAGCTCGCAGACCACGTCGGGCTCGCCGTGCGACCGGACCGCGGCGGCGAACTTGCCGCCCTCGACGACCACGCCGGCGTCGAGCCCGAGGGGCCGGGCGCGATCGAGCTTGTCGGCGGTGCGCGCGGTGCCGATCACGAACGCGCCGAGCGCGCGGCCGAGCTGGATGGCCGCGGTGCCGACGCCGCTGCCGACCGCATGCACCAGCAGGGTCTCGCCGCTGGTCAGCCCGCCCTGCCCGACGATCGCGTCGTGGGCGGTGATAAACGCCTCCGGGATCGCCGCCGCCTGCTCGAACGGCATCCCATCGGGGATCCGCGCCAGGGTGCGCTCGTGCGCGACCACCGCCTCGGCGTAGCTGCCGCCGCCGACCAGCCCGAACACCCGGTCGCCGCGCTGGAGGCGCTCGACGCCCGGCCCCACCGCGTCGACCTCGCCCGCGATCTCGAGGCCCGGGATGTCGGCCGGCGCGTCGGGCGGCGCCGGATAGGCGCCCATGCGCTGGAGCAGATCGGCGCGGTTGACCGCGGTCGCGCGCACGCGCACGCGGACCTCGCCGTGCGCGGGCTCGGGCAGAGGACGATCGACGATGGCGAGGACCTCGGGTCCGCCGGGCTTGGTGATCGCGATGGCACGCATCGCGAGCACTATGTCCCAGCTGCGGCCGCGCGGGCGGGAGCGATCACCACCAGCTGCCCTGGCGGTTGACGTACACCACGTTGTTCGCGCTCCGGTTCTGGATCGCGAGCATGCACAACATCATCATCTGGTTGCTGTCGAAGCCGCGCGTCTTCTGGGTGATGTCGCTGAGCGTACCCGTGATCGAGTTGAGCTGACCGATCAGCGTATCGATGTTGGATCCACCGGCGCGCGCGGCGCCTCCGGTCACGGCGTCGAGGGCGGCGAGGTCGATGGAGGTAAGGCGGGTCGACATGGCGGGCTCCTTGTGTGCTCTCGTCCAGAGCAGACCGCGTGCCAGCCGGAAGTCATTGATCCCACAGGGGAGCGCGCCGGCGAGCTGCTCCCCTGCGGTTGACAGGATCGGAGACCGCGGGTGCCAGGTACCGGCCTCACCTCGACGTGACGCCCGGGGACGGGCCGCCCGCTCCCGGCGGTATATGATGCCGCCGCGATGGAGCCGTTCATCCAGGGCTGGGGGCTCACCGTCGGCCTCTGTGCGTTCATCGTGCTCGTCGCGCTCGCGGGCTGGTGGCACGTTCACCGGGAGCTGACCTGGGTCCGCGCGCTCACCGATCACCTCGGGTTCGAGCTGGTGGCCGACGAGCCGGGCAGCCGGCCGCCGAGCTCGCTCGAGGTCCAGCAGATCCGCGACGAGTCGCACGCGATCCTGACCGCGAAGGACCCGGCGTGGGCGAACAAGCAGGTGCGGAGCTGGCAGATGCGCGCGCAGCGGCTCGAGCCGGCGCTGTCGTTCTGGACCGACCTGCTGCGCCAGCTCGGCCTGCTCGGCACCGTGCTCGGCATCGGCCTCTCCCTGATGTACACCGGCAGCGACGTCACCAAGCTGCTCGGCCCGCTCGCGCTCAAGGTGTGGACCACCGTCGCGGGGCTGGCGTGCAGCATCCTGCTGTCGGCGAGCTTCGGCATGAAGCTCACGGCGTGGGTCGACGCCTGCGAGAAGAACCTCGAGGCCTGGGACGACCGCCGGCTCGCCCAACGCGAGGCCGCGTGAGAGCCCGCCGCGTCCGGATCAAGCGCCACGTCCGCCGGCCGCCCGACCTGACCTCGCTGTTCGACGTGTTGTTCATCGTCGTGTTCGTCGCGCTGATCCGCGCCGCCGCGGCCCAGCAGGCGGTCGCGCAGGCCACCAAGCCGGTACCCGAGCCCGCACCCGCACCCCGGCCCGCGGCGCCCGTGCCGTCGATCCCACCGGCCGAATTCGCGGTGCTGCGCGACCAGGCGCTCGCCAAGCTGACCACCGATCTCGCGACCCGATCGCCGATCGTCGTGCGGATCTCGGCCACCAACACGCTCGAGGCGATCGAGCTCGCCGGCGCGCGCACCGCGCTCGACCTGCCGCTGCTCGAGCACAGCCCTGATCCCGACGTGGGCGTCGCGTACCTCGGCGAGCGCTCCGCCGAGCTGCGGGTGTGCCGGATCGCCGCGCTGCACGCGCGGGTCGCCGATCTCGCCAGCTACCTCGTGATCGTCGCGCCCGCGCGGCCGATCGCCGACCTGCCGCACGCGCTGGTCGCCGGGCTCAAGAACGACCTCGTCCGCTGCGCGAGCGAGCAGCGCGGCACCGCCACTATTGTCTAACCCAAACCTACACCCAGCCAACCATTACCACGCCACATCAAATAAACGCCCCTGCTCCTGCTCCCGGACCTCGGCCACGGATCGATCCCACGTTTGCCAAGGAGGTCGCCAAGCAGCTCGATCGCCGCCGGAGGCGCCGCAAGCTGCTGCTGTGGATCGTGATCCTCGGCGCGATCGCCCTCGCGATCGTGTACCTGAGGTGTGGGCGCGGCTGGGGCCTCGGCGGCAAGGGCGGCGATGGAGGCAGCGGCTCCGGTAGCGGCTCCGGCGCGGGGCCGGCGCAGCTCGCGGCGATCCCCGGGCCGCAGCGCTGCGCGCTCCGGGTCACCGCGGACGGGATCACCGTCGACGGCAAGCCGGCCACCCGCGACGAGGCCGTCGCGCGCTGCAAGGAGACCCCCGGCGCCAATGTGATCGTCACTGGCGACGCGCGGCAGGGCGACTGGGACGAGCTCCAGGCCGCGCTCGAGGCGGCGAACGTCGCGATCGATCTGCACTCGCGCAGCGGCGGCGGTAATGGCAGCGGCAGCGCGGGCACCGGCAGCAACAGCGCAGGCAGCGGCAGCGCCGGCGCGAGCAACGGCACCGGCAGCGCAGGCAACAGCAGCGACAGCGCGGGCACGACCAGCGACAGCGCCGCCAACGGCAGCGCCGCCAACGGCAGCGCCGGCAACGCGGGCACCGCCGGCAACGCGGGCACCGCCAGCGACAGCGCCGCCAACGGCAGCGGCAGCGCCGTCGATGGCAGCGACAGCGCCGCCAACGGCAGCGCCGCGCCGAACTAGCGCCTTCGACCGCCGGCTACAGCCGCGACAAGATCGCCCAGCTGCTCACGCAGCTTCACGCGGACGTCGCGCCCCGGCGGGACCTCCACGAGGGGGTCGTGGGTCTTCGAACGCGCCGCTTCAGCGAACAGCGACATGGCGCGACCTCGCGCTACCGGCGGCACACGAAGCGCTGGGCGTCGCCACAGCTGCCATCGTTCCAGGTGCCGGACGGCTTCATCTCGGCGCAGTCCTCGGTGCCATCGTCGTTCGGCTCGCCGGGATCCCAGTTGGTGTAGCGGTTGCCGAGCGGCATCCCGCCGGCGCCGCCCTGCCAGAACGGATCTCCGCCGGGCCACTTCCAGGTGCCCTCGATCGCCGCGTCGCTGCCGCCGATGTGGAAGGCGATCGCGCCGAACGCCGCGGTCGCCGCGTTGCGCAGGTACTGGTTCTCGGCGGCGTCGTCGATCTGCACGAGCGCGTAGCCGGCGCCGTCGCAGGTCGCCTGGGCCGCCGCCCACGATTGCGAGGTGTTGCAGAACAGGTAGGTGCGCAGCAGATCGTCCGGCGGGGGCCGGCGCTGCGGCGTGCAGCCCGCGGGACAGCTCTCGATCGTGGCGGCGTTGCAGTCGTTGTCGACGCCATCGCAGATCTCCGGCAGCCCCGGGTGGCGGCGCGCGTCGTCGTCGTCGCAGTCGTCGTTGCTCGCGACCGCGTCGAACGGTTGCTCGCAGGCCTCGACCGGCGCGGCCGGGTCGCCGTGTCCGTCGGCGTCCACGTCGCGATAGAACGTCTGCGGCGTGCACTCCGGCGCGTCCGGATCCGTGTCGCGCGGGCTGCTGTCGCCACCGCTCGCGCACGCTCCGGCGACCAGCAACAGCACGGCACGACGCATCGGGCGGCGAGGATAACCGGCGGCCGCACCGAACCGGAAGTTGCCATCAGGTGCCGATGCCGGCGGGAGCGACTGACCACAGTAGTTGCCAGCGCGTCCGCATGCCGGACACGCCGCCGCCACTCACCTTCGCAACCCACTGGATCTCCATCCGGTCGAATGGTTCGACCTCTGGTCCAACGTATGCAGCCGCGGCGCGTCATGCGTGCTGCTCTCCTCTCGATCTTCGCCTGTGCTGCCTGTGGCCCCCAGCTCGCCGAGCCGGACGATCCGCCGCCGTCCTCGATGCGCGAGCACCTCGAGACCGAGGACGCGCGGCTGCTGATCGCGCCGGCCACCAGCGCCGGATCGATCACCGCCGAGCGGCGCGCCCACGATGGGTGGCACGCGGGCCTGGTCGATCTCTCGATCGAGACCGGCGAGCTCGTGGTCGGCGCCGATGGCGATGGCGTCATCACGCTCGAGAAGCTCGGGGTCTGGCTCGGCCCGATCGAGATCCCGCCCTCGGTGTTCGGCAACGAGGCGCAGCTCACCCGGGTCCGCCTCGAGCTGCCGCGGCCGCAGCGCCTCGTGGTCACCTGGACCGGCGATGACGAAGCGCGCATCGCGACCGAGCTCGAGCTCGAGCTGTCGTGGGCGCGCACCAACGACGGCAGCACGACCTCGCTGGGAGCGCCGGATCTGCCGCCGCTGCCGCTCGAGCTGGTGCTCACCGGCAACGGCGCGCGGGTCCACGCCGAGGTGCGCGCGCAGTCGCCGGGCGAGCTGTGGAGCTGGGCCGATCTGGTGCGCCTCGAGGACCTGAGCCTGATCCTCGACGCCTCGACCCCGGCGCGCTGACCGCCCGCGCTACTCGCTACACGCGGGGAACTGCGCGTCGCCCGCGCGCGTCTGGCCGTCGCCGAGCGCGATGTTCGCGTCCTCGATCACGTGACCGCGCACGTCCGTCACGCGCAGCGTGTAGGGCCCTTCGCCGAGCCCATCGGTCGACACGAAGTAGTTGTAGTCCTCCCGCTCGATCGTCCGCCACGTGCCGCCATCGTCCTGGACCTCGAGCTTGGCGATCGGATAGCGGTGGTTGCGCACCTGGATCGCGGTCCACCACGGGTTCGAGCCCTCCTTGAACCGGTACGAGATCGGTCCGCTGACCGGACACGCGACCGCGCGCCACGTGATCGGGATCCGCCCCACCGGAAGCGGCGACAGCTCGGCGAACGCCTCGCGGCTCATGTCGAGATCGCCGCGCTGGCACTCCGGGCACTGATCGACGATCCGCACCACGACCTGGCCCTCGGGCCCGGTGACCTCGACGCAGCCGCCGCACCACGCGGCGTTCGCGTAGTCCGGCGCGTTCATCGCGGCGACGCGTAGATCGCCCGGCGAGGGATCGAAGCTGCAGTTCCCGGCTCCGGTCGCGTCGTAGAAGGTGCCCTCACCGCTGGAGGGCCCCGCGGGCGCCGCGCACACCGGCGGATCGCCCAGCGGATCGTCGTCACCGCCTTCGCTGCCACATCCCGCAATGATCAGGATCGAGATCCACGCGCGCATCGCCGGTGAGAATCGCCCGCTGCGCGTGGATGCTCAACGGGAAATGCGCCCATAGCTCGATGAGCCACGGGGCGATAGGATCAGTGGATGAAGTCTCTCGTGCTACTCGCCACACTGGCGAGTGGTGGTTGCGTCACCGGAGCGTCGATCGCTCGGCCTCACAACGTTTCGCTGCCGCTGCTGATCGGCGCCGCGGCGGCCGATCTGGTGGTGACCAGCCTGGTCGTCGCGCAGCTCGACGAGTTCTCCACCGGCGGCGCGATCGCGACCGGCGCGGCGGTGATGGCGGTCGACGTGGGCGTCGGGTGCATCCTCGGCGGCTGCAAATCGCTCAAGCCATGATCGCGCGCGGCATGTCATCGAGCGGCAAGCGCTGGGCGGCGCTGTTCGCGGTCGCGCTCGGGTTCCTGCTGCCGAAGAGCGTGGAGTGTGGCTGGCCGGGCGGCGAGTGTGCGACAGATGGCCCGTTCCGGCAGGTGTGCCACACCTACGAGCTCGAGCCGCTGGGCTTCTACTTGATCGAGAAGCTCGTCGAGCGCGACGTCGGGTTCGCCTACTCGACCTCGCAGAAGTGCCGGTGAGGCACGCTCGGGCTATCATCTTTGCCATGTACCGTGACGTCGCCAGCCGGCCCGCCGAGCACGACCGCGCGGTGACCGCGATCCTGATCGCGGAGGCGCTGATCGCCGAGTGCGCCACCGCGGTCGCGCAGCTGCGCACCGAGCGCCCCGAGCGATGGGGCGCGGCGCGCTCGCTGTTCGACACCTACCCCGAGATCTGGACCCAGCTCGACACCGCGCGCCGGCTGCTCGCCCGCCGCGGCGTCAACACGATCGGCTACGACGAGCTGCGGCAGCTGGTGAACCCGGTGCTCGCGGTCAGCCACGCCGATGGCTCGCACACGATCGATGGCCGCGCGCTCGACGACGCACGCCGCGCCGTCGACGAGCTCCGGCTCGCGATCCCCGGCACCGATTGGCGCGCGGTCGACGCGCGCACCCGCGGGCTGCCCGGCGCGAGCGTGCTGCGCCGTGGCCAGTGGATCGCCGCCGCCGCCGCGGTGCTCGTGGCGCTCGCGCTCGCGCTGGTCGCGTGGACCTCGGCGATCACTTCCCAGCGCAAGCCCGGTCGCGCGGCGATCCTGCGCGACGAGCTCTCGCAGGTGGTCACCGAGCGCCGCGAGCGGATCGCCGCGATCGAGTCCACCGTCGGAGATCGCTGCCATCCGCCGCTCGCGCACGAGCTGATGAAGCTGCTCGTGATGGATGGCCGCTGGCAGGACGCGCGTGGCTACGCCGAGCGCTACCAGGTGCGCTGCGGCGAGGACGCGATCGTGCAGAGGTGGGCCAAGGCGCCGAGGCCGCGCTCGGCGCGCTGAGCGCGACCTTCGACTCCCGGTCGCGCGCACGTCGCGGCCCACGTCGCCCGGGCGTCGCGCCACGCCCCGATGTGAGCCGCGAAACTCTGTCGCACGAGTCGCACGCGGTCGCAGACTGGACGGGCGCGCGCTCGACCCTGCACATTGATCCGCCTCGTGCAGGTGCGCCAGCGTTCTCCACAGTGGCTCGTCGCGGTCTGGGGCGCGATCGCGTTCGGCGCGTTGCTCGCCAGCTACTCGGCGTTTCGCCCGGTGCGCGATGCGCTCGTGCTCGACAACAATCCCGATCAGATTCCGTGGCTGTTCACCGCGACGTTCGTCGCGGTCGGCGCGATCTCGCCGCTGTGGAGCGCGGTGCTCGCGCGCGGGCAGCGCCGGCGCCACGTCACGCGCGCGTACCACGCGTTCGCGGCGTGCCTGATCGCGTTCGCGGTGCTCGTCGCGCTCGAGGTCGCGCCGATCGCGGTCGGCCGCGCGTTCTACATCTGGTCGTCGGTCTACAGCCTGTTCGTCATCTCGGTGTTCTGGTCGCTGCTCGCGGATCTGCTCGGGCCCACGACCGCCCGCAAGCTGTACGGCCCGATCGCCGCGGGCGGCACGGTCGGCGCGCTGGCCGGCCCGGCGCTGACCCGGCTGCTGGTCGACGCGCTCGGAGTCGGCGGCATCCTGCTCATGTCCGCCGGGCTGCTCGAGCTCGCGGTGATCGCGGTGCACCAGGTCCGGCGCGCCGGCGAGCGGCTCGCGCCCGAGGCCGAGGCCGAGGCGGCGACCGCCCCGGAGCGCGCCACGTGGTCGACTGCGTTCCGCGGGATCGCGCAGCTCGCGCGCTCGCCGTACCTGCTCGCGATCTGCGGCTACGTGCTGTGCACCGCGACCGCGGCGACGTTCATGTATCTCGAGCAGGCGTCGCTGGTGAAGCAGATGCTCCCGGATCGGACCGCGCGCACCGAGCTGTTCGCGACGATCGATCTGTGGACCAGCGCCGGCACGTTCGTCGTGCAGACCGTGCTCGCCGGCCCGGTGGTCGCCTGGCTCGGGCCCGGGCTCGTGCTCGCGATCCTGCCGCTGGCTCAGGGCATCGGCATCTCGGTGCTCGCCGGGGCGCCATCGATCGGCGCGCTGATCGCGATCCAGGCCGCCACCCGCGCCGCGACCCACGGCCTGACCCGGCCGGCGCGCGAGCTGATGTTCACCGTGGTCAGCCGCGACGACAAGTACCGCGCGAAGAACGCGATCGATACGATCGTCTACCGCTTCGGCGACGCGGGCTCGGCGTGGCTGCACAACGGCCTCGTCGCGCTCGGCGGCAACGCCGCGCTGGTCGTCGCCACCGTTCCGCTCGTCGCGATCTGGATCGCGCTCGCCACCGTGATGGGCGTCGGGTTTCGCCGGCGCGCGCCTCTCGCTACCAAGGAGACCTCATGACCTTCGATCGCCGTCGCTTCCTGTTCGGATCCGTCGCCGCCGGGCTCGCCGCCGCGTGTGGCTCGCGCTCGTCCAAGACCTCCGTGGCCTCCGGGTCCGCGGCCGACCCGGCCTCCGCGCCTCCGGCCAAGAAGTCGATCCTGATCCTCGGCGGGACCGGGTTCCTCGGGCCCCACGTCGTGGACTACGCGCGCACGCGTGGGCACGAGATCACGCTGTTCAACCGCGGCAAGACCCGCCCCGGGCTGTACAGCGACGTCGAGACCCTGCACGGCGACCGCGACGGCAAGCTCGAGGCGCTGGTCGGCCGCAAGTGGGACGCCGTCGTCGACACGTCGGGCTACCTGCCGCGCCTCGTGAAGATGTCCGCCGAGCTGCTCGCGCCGAACGTGGGGCACTACGTGTTCGTGTCGACGGTGTCGGTCTACGCCAAGGACGACCAGCCCGGCGCCGACGAGAACGCGCCGCTCGCCACGATGCCGGACCCGACCAACGAGAGCATCCGCGAGTACTACGGCGCGCTCAAGGCGCTGTGCGAGCAGGCCGCCGAGGCGGCGATGCCCGGCCGGGTCGCCAACGTCCGGCCCGGCCTGATCATCGGCCCCGGCGATCCGACCGGCCGGTTCACCCACTGGCCGAGCCGGATCGCCGATGGCGGTGAGGTGCTCGCGCCCGGCGACGGCAACTCGCCGACCCAGTACATCGACGGCCGCGATCTCGGCGCGTGGATCGTGCGGCTGATCGAGGCCCGCACCACCGGCATCTACAACGCGCTCGGGCCGGCCCAGCGGATCACGATGAAGCAGGTGCTCGACGCGTGCAACGAGGCCGGCGGCAACAAGGCCCAGCTGACCTGGGTGCCCGCGGACTTCCTCGCGAAGAACGACGTGGCCGCCTGGGAGGAGATGCCGATGTGGTTCGATCCCAAGGGCGAGACGGCCGGCTTCGGCTCGGCCTCGAACGCGCGCGCGGTCAAGGCCGGCCTGACCTTCCGCCCGATCCGCGAGACCGCGGCGGATACGCTCGCGTGGCTGCAGACGGTGCCCGAGGACAAGCGCACCAGGTACCGCTCGTCGGGCATCGCGCGCGAGAAGGAGGCCAAGGTGCTCGCCGCGTGGAAGGCGAGCCAGCGCTGAGCGGCGCGAGCCGCGGCTCAGGCCCGCACGACGCCGTCGTCGATCGGTAGATCGAGCGCGCGACCGCCGGGCTCAGGCCCGCACGACGCCGTCGTCGATCGGTAGATCGAGCGCGCGATCCGTGGCCTCGCGGGCGAGCTCGAGCGCGCGGTGGCCGGCCTCGAGGCGGAACGGGCCGGAGCGCGGCAGGTTCTCGAGCACGAGGGCGACCAGATCGGGGCGCCGCGGAATCGCGAGGCCGGCCGACCCGGCCCGCCGCCACGGCGAGCGCGAGGCGATGTGGTGGAACAGCAGGCGGCCGGTGGGCACGCCGGCCACGCCGGGCCGGTCGAGGATGCCGCCGTCCCAGTAGGGGCGTCGATCGATCCACACCGGCTGGAACATCGCGGGCACGGCGCACGAGGCGCGGATCGCGTGCGCGAGATCGCCGGCCTGGAGCACGGCGGTCCGGCGGGCGAGGATGTCGAACGCGCTGATCCGCACCGGGACCCGGCAGCGCTCGAACGTATCGACGGGCAAGAGGCGGCGCAGCAGCGCATCGAACTTGCGGCCGGCGAGCAGGCCGGCGCCGAGCGCGGGATCCCAGAACTGGCCGCGCTCGAGCCGCACGAGCTCGGCCGCGAGGATCTCTGGCTCGAGGCCGGCGGCCCACGCACCGCCGACCAGCGCCCCGGCGCTCGACCCGGCGACGTGAGTCGGCGCGAGGCCGCGCCGGATCAGGGCGTACAGCATCCCGGTGTGCGCGAAGAACGAGAAGAACCCGCTCGACATCGCGAGCCCGAACGGCGCGCGCGCGAGCCAGGCGGCGAGCGTCGGCGCGGGCGCGTCGTCGGCGGCGGTCGGTTCGAGTGAGCTCATATCGTCGGAGGGTCCGATCCACGTGCTATCACCGGGGCTACGCCCCGGGCAACGATCGCGTGGCGTGACCGACCCACCTCCAGCGAGGCCGATCCCACGTGAGCCAAGACCCGCACGCGCGGATGCCGCGCCAGATCCCGTACATCATCGCGAGCGAGGGCTGCGAGCGCTTCAGCTTCTACGGGATGCGCAACATCCTGTACCAGTTTCTCCCGCTCTCGATGTGGATGTTGCATCTCCCACGAGAGGAGGCGGGACACGCGGCGAAGGAGGTGTTCCACACGTTCGCGATGGGCGTGTACTTCTTCCCGCTGCTCGGCGGATGGCTCGCGGATCGGTTCTTCGGCAAGTTCAACACGATCCTCTGGTTCAGCCTGATCTACTGCCTGGGCCACGTCCTGCTCAGCATGTTCCACGACAGCGCCAACGGGTTCTATGCCGGGCTGTTCCTGATCGCGCTGGGCGCCGGCGGGATCAAACCGCTCGTCGCGTCGTTCGTCGGCGATCAGTTCGACGAGCGCAACAAGCACCTCGCGAAGCTGGTCTTCGACGCGTTCTACTGGATCATCAACTTCGGCTCGTTCTTCGCGACCCTGCTGATCCCGCTGTTCATGGCGGCGTGGGGCCCGCGGATCGCGTTCTTGATCCCCGGCATCCTGATGTTCCTCGCCACCTGCGTGTTGTGGCTCGGCCGCCACAGGTACGTGCGGATCGAGGTCGCGCCGCCGGATCCGAACTCGTTCCTGCGCGTGGTCCGCACCGCGCTATTCACGCCGGCGCCGAACCACGGGCGCCCCGGGCTCGCGATCGCGATCGCCGGCGTGGTGCTCGGGCTCGCTTCGTTCGCGCTGTTCGCGGTGGGCTGGCTGAAGATCGTCCCGGTGCTGTGCCTGGCGCTGGTGCTCGTGATCGGGTTCGGCGGACTGGGCACGTCGCTCCAGCTCGAGCGCGCGCGCGGCCTTCACCCGGACGCCGCGGTCGAGGGCGTGCGCTCGGTGCTGCGCGTCCTGGTCGTGTTCGCGCTGGTGACGCCGTTCCACTCGCTGTTCGACCAGAAGGCGACGACGTGGATCGCCCAGGGCGAGCAGATGCACGTGCCGGTCTGGGAGCTCGACCTCGGGTGGCTCGGCGAGTGGCAGACCAACTTCGTGCCGGCCCAGATGCAGGTGTTCAACCCGGCGTTCGTGCTGCTGCTGATCCCGTTCAACAACCTCGTGCTGTATCCGTGGCTGCGCCGGCGCGGATTCAACGTCACGTCGCTGGGGCGGATGACCTGGGGCATCGCGTTCTCGGGCGTGGCATGGATCGCGGTCGGCATCCTGCAGCTCTCGATGGACAGCAGCGCCGACAAGATCACGATCATGTGGCAGATCCTGCCCTACGCGCTGCTCACCCTCGGCGAGGTGCTGGTCTCGGCGACCGGCCTCGAGTTCGCGTACAGCCAGGCGCCGCCGTCGATGAAGGGCGTCATCATGAGCTTCTGGAACCTGACCACGACCGTCGGCGGTCTGTGGGTGCTGTTGGTCGACGCGGGGATCCGGAACTCGTGGGCGACCGCGCAGATCGCCAAGACCGGGCTCAGCAACAACGCGTTCCTGATGTTCTTCTTCGCCGGATTCGCGCTGCTGGCCGCGCTGGCGTTCAAGCGCTACGTGCGCCGCTACCGGATGCTCGACAACTACCGCACCACCGCGGCGACGTCGCCAAGCTAGCGAGTCTCGACGGTGCCGTCGGCGTGGCGGGCGAACCGGCCCTGCTCGCGCGGGTGCACGGGCGCCTCGGTGGGCCACGGCCAGCCGCCGAACTGGGTCTGCTGGTAGTCGATGAACGCCTGGCGGATCTCGCCGGGGCTGTTCATCACGAAGGGGCCGTGCTGCGCGACGGGCTCGCCGATCGGCCGGCCCTGGAGCAGCAGCGCATCGACGGGCTCGGCGCCGGCGACGAGGCGCATGGGTGCGTCGGGGCGCAGCCGCGCGCCGTTGCCGCGCCCGATCTCCTGATCGCCGATCCGCAGGCTGCGGCCGCCGAACAGGTACAACACGCGGTGGCTGCCGGGGCGCGCGGGCGGCATGGTCCACGCGGCGCCGGGCACCATGCGGATCGACCAGATCGCGACGTCCGCGTCGGGCTTGGAGGCCCACGAGTGGGGCGGCGGGCGCGGCGGGACGACCTCGCCGAGCGCACCGGCGACCACGGTGACCTCGGTGGCGCGGCCCTCGGGGTCGCGCGCGACGTGCACCGGGATCTGGTTGGCCCACATCATCGAGAAGTGGGGCTCGACGAGCTTCTCGGCGCGCGGCAGGTTGAGCCAGATCTGGAACAGCTCGAGGGGGTTCGGGCGCTCGCGGTCGACGAGCGGAAACATCTCGGAGTGCACGATGCCGCGGCCGGCGGTGAGCCACTGCACGTCGCCGCCACCGAACCGCGCGGCGGCGCCGAGCGAATCGGAGTGATCGATCAGGCCGCGCCGCACGATCGTGACGGTCTCGAAGCCTCGGTGGGGGTGGCCGGGGAACCCGGGCACGACGTCGCCGTGGTACATGCGCCAGCCGTCGATCCCGGCGAAGTCCTGGCCGATGTCGCGCCCGGCGAGCGACGCGGCGGGCCCCATGCGCTCGTTGCCGGCGGGGTACGCGTCGTCGTGGTGGACGCAGAACAGGAACGGATCGACGGTCTGCCACGGAAAGCCGAGCCGGAATGTCTCGAGAACCTCGGTGCTCACCTGGCAAGCGTAGCGGGCGTGGGGATCGCCGTCATGCTGCGACGCGCACGCGAGGACCGATGACCGAGGTTCGCGCAGGAGTTGCGCGCGTGCGTTCGCGCGGGCGGCGTGACGAGTCGCGCGCGGGCTGACATGATGCCGCGGTGGCAGTACCGCGGTTCGCGACCCCCATCGGCTCGACGCGGTGGATCGTCACTCTGGCCGCGATGACGGCGGTCGTCGCGCTCTCGATCGACATGAGTCTGCCGGCGCAGCCGACGCTGGCCGCGACGTTCGACGTCAGCGCCGAGACGGCCCAGCTGACGCTGTCGCTGTTCATGCTGGGGTTCGCGATCTCGCAGCTGTTCGTGGGATACCTGTCGGACGCGTTCGGGCGGCGGCGGGTGATGATCGCGGGGCTGGTGATGTACGCGATCGCGGGGGTAGCGTGCGCGGCGAGCCCCTCGATCGAAGTGCTGCTGGGGTTCCGCGTGCTCCAGGGGATCGGCGCGTCGGCGGGACCGGTGGTCGCGCGCGCGATGGTGCGCGACACGCAGCCGGCGAAGCACGCGGCGCGGATCTTGTCGACGATGCTGGCGGCGCTCGCGGTGGCGCCGATGGTCGCGCCGGTGATCGGGGGCGCGCTGCTGCACGCGCTGGGCTGGCGCTCGATCTTCACGACGCTGGCGGTGTGTGGGGTGGTGATGCTGGTGATCGCGCACGGCACGCTGGAGGAGACGCTGGCGCCAGAGCAGCGATCGCCGGCGAGCGCGGCGGGGCTGGTCCGCAACCTGGTGAAGTTCTTCCGCACGCCGGGCACGCGGCTGCCGACGGCGATCAGCTGTGCGGTGTTCGCGGGGCAGTTCGCGTACATCGCGGACTCGCCGTTCGTGCTGATCGAGGGCTACGGCGTCTCGAGCGACGCGTTCGGGATCTACTTCGCGATGACGGCGCTGGCGCTGATGCTGGGCTCGCTGGCGGGCGCGCGGATGCTGCGCGCGGGGCGCTCGCCGGCGGCGATGATCGCGTTCGGCGCCACGGTGTTGCTGGTGGGGGGCGTGCTGGTGGCGATCGGCACGCGGGTGGGCCACCTGGGGATCGCGGGGTTCATGGGGCCGATGGTCCTGTACTTCTTCGGCGCGGGGGTCACGAGCCCGAGCGCGACGGCGCTGGCGATGGAGCCGGTGCCGCAGCTGGCGGGCACGGCGTCGTCGGCGATCGGCTTGCTCACGATGAGCTCGGGCGCGCTGGCGGGGTATGAATCGACGCGGCTGGGGGGCAGCTCGCCGACGATCTTCGCGACCGTGGTGCTGGTGATGGGGGCGATCGCGGCGGCGATGGCGTGGTTCGTGGCGGGCACGCGGCGGCACCACGGCTGAGCGCGCTCGCCCGAGCGCGGAGCGCTCGCGCGAGCGTGGTCAGCCGTGTGGTGCGCCGAGCGCAGTCAGATGTGCGGGTGCGCGTGCGCGAGCGCGAGCGCGAGTGCGGTCAGCCGTGCGGGTGCGCGGAGCGCGCGTAGAGGGAAGCGCCGGGCGTGGCGCGGGGCGTCGGGTGGAAAGCGGGACGCGCCGCCGCCCTGGCTCGGGGTCGCTCCTCGGATCCGCTCCACCGAGGCGCTTGCCCCCGGGCGTACTCTGCTTCGCAGCGGGCTCCCGGGCCGCGGCCGCGGCGATCGCGGGTGCACGAACGACCGGTGAGCCCCGCGTCCTGTGCGCTTCGCGCCAGGCCGCTGGGGGTCCCCCGCGCCTCGGTTCCGCTCTCCGAGTCGGACCCACTCGCTGGGCGGGGGCGCGTCGGCGAGAACACATGAGCCGAACCGCTACTTCTCCCCTGTCTTCACGCTGCGAATGCGGCGCTCGTAGCTCCCGAGATCGTCGCGCTGGGCCGGGCCGCGGGGTCAGAAGCAGCAGGAGTCGCGATAGCCGCAGCTGAGGCAACGATAGTGCGCGTGCTCGGGCTGCATCATGATGTTGCAGTTCGGGCAGGTCGAGGCGAGGTCGCAGCTCTCGCGCGGCGAGGCGGCAGCGACCGCGGGCTGCTTCAGCGTGCTGGGCGGCGGCTCGACCTTGCGCGAAGACTCGACCTGGCGCGGCGGCTCGACCTGGCTCGGGGCCCGGCGCTCGGGCGCGCTCGAGGTCCGGGACGAGTGCGCGGTCGGCGGCAGGGTGCCGCGCGGAAATCGCTCCATGATCCTCTCTGGTACCACGGAGGTCTGACACCATCGGGGTTCATGGCCCTGCGCGCCGCGATCGAGGACGAGCGGCTGGGGATCGCGATCGAGGCGGTCCACGAGCTGAGCTACACGGTCCCGGCGGAGGGGCGCGACGACCTGGAGGGGTTGTCCCACATCCGCGCGGCGTCGGGGATCGCGTTCGTGGGCGACCGGCTGATCGTGGTGCAGGACGACGTGGCGTTCCTCGGAGTGCGGCGCGGCGACCGGGTCGACGCGATCGCGTTGCCGTATGCGCCGGGCGGCCGGCGCCGGTTCGAGGTGGCCCTGGGCAACAAGCACGACAAGCTGGATCTCGAGGCGTGCGTCGCGATCGAGGGCGAGCTGTGGGCGTTTGGCTCGGGGTCGCTGCGTGGGGTGCGCGACCGGATCTGCCGGATGGCGTTCGAGGGGGAGCCGGTCCTGGTCGAGGCCACGCCGCTGTACGACGCGCTCCGCGACGCGGTGGGAGGTGCCCTCAACCTCGAGGGCGTGGCGCGGGTGGGCGACGAGCTGTGGATGTGCCACCGGGGGAACACCGGGCCGAACGATCCGGGGCCAGCGATCGCGCGGCTCGCGCTCGCCGAGGTACGCGCCGTGCTGGAGGGCGCGCGGGTGGCGCCGCGGCCGCTGGCCGTGGATCGCTACGACCTGGGAGAGATCGCGGGCTGCCGGTACGGCTTCACCGACGCGATCGCACGCGGCGACCGGGTGTTCTACCTGGCGGCCGCCGAGGCGTCCGCAGATGCGATCGACGACGGGCCGACGCTTGGATCGCGGCTCGGGGTGATCTGCGCGGGCGAGGTCCGCGACGCGCCGCTCGTCGGGCCCGACGGGTCGCCGATCAAGGCGGAGGCGCTGGCGTTCGATCCGGTGCACGCGGCGCGGGCGTGGCTGGCGGTGGATCCGGATGATCCCGATCGACCGTCGCCGCTGTACGAGGCCTCGCTCGTGGGCCCGTGGTGACGGGCTAGACTTGCCGACATGTGGTCCAGACGAGAGGTGCTCGGAGCGGGGATCGCGATGATGGCGGCGGGCCGAGGCGCGAGCGCGCAGCCGGGCAATCCGACGCGCGCGCCGCGCGCGCCGAGCGCGCCGAGCGCGCAGGACGCCCCGATCCGGCGCGCGATCGCGTCGACGGGCGAGCTGCTGCCGGCGATCGGACTCGGCTCGTGGCAGACGTTCGATGTCGCGGATCCGGCGCCGCTGCGCCCGGTGGTCGAGCGGTTCCTCGCGCTCGGTGGCCGCGTGATCGACTCGTCGCCGATGTACGGCCGCAGCGAGGCGGCGATCGGCGCGATGCTGGCGGCGATCCGCAAGGCGGACCCGAAAGCGCCGGCGCCGTTCCTCGCCACCAAGGTGTGGACCCGCGGCGGCGCCGAGGGGATCGCGCAGATGAAGCGGTCGCTCCAGCGGCTCGGGGTCGCGCGGTTGGATCTGATGCAGATCCACAACCTGCTGGACTGGAAGACCCATTTGCCGACGCTGCGCGCGTGGAAGGAGGCGGGCACGATCCGCTACCTGGGCGTCACGCACTACGCGCACGGCGCGTTCGACGAGCTGGAGCAGATCATTCGCCACGAGTCGATCGACTTCGTGCAGCTGCCGTACAACGCCGCGGACCGCGCGGCGGAGCGGCGCTTGCTCCCGGCGGCGGCCGAGCGCGGGGTCGCGGTGCTGGTGATGGAGCCGTTCGGGTCCGGCGCGCTGTTCCAGCAGGTCCGCGGCAAGCGGCTGCCGGCGGTCG
>JBQCJR010000987.1:0-12128 GCA_051952595.1 Kofleriaceae bacterium | reverse complement strand
GAGAACGCCACGGCGAGCCGCTCGACGGCATCGCGCAGCCAGGTCCGGATCTCGTCGCTGACCTCCGGCGCGGACCGCACCGGGCGCGCGGCCCCGGCGCACCCCATCGCCCACAGCAGCGTCGACGCGGAGGCGATCCCGAGGCTGCCGAGCAGCTCGCGTCGATCCAGGCTCACCCCGCGATCATGCCACGCGGCGGCGCGGGCCAGGGCGGGTAGGGCCGGCTAGGGCGACGCGACGCGCCCGCGCTTCTCGGTGCCGGTGCCGCGCTTCTCGGCGGGTGCGTGCGGCTTGCGCGCCGCCCGCTTGATCGACATCTTGCTCCCCGGCGCGCCGCTCTCGAGCCACGACGCGACCCGGTTGAAGTCGCCGAACCGGGTGTGCTTGCCCTGCGAGCCGAGGAACGCCATCACGACCTCGCGGCCGTGGAACCGCGCGCCGGTGATGAAGCAGTAGCCGGCCGGGGTGGTGTACCCGGTCTTGCCGCCGAGCACCTCGTACTTGCCCTCGCGCAGCGGCTGGTTGGTGCTGGTGTACGCGATCTTCGAGTAGCCATCCTTCGACACCACCGTCGCGTCCTCGTCCGCCATGATGCCGCGCAGGACGTCATCGGCGAGCGCGGCGCGCAGCGCGATCGCCATCTCGCGGGCGGTCGACACGTTGCCGTTCAGGCCGGATGGATCGGTGAACTTGGTCCGCTTCAGTTGGAGATCCCGCGCCAGCTTGTTCATCGCGGCGACCAGGCCATCGGCGTCGAGCCCGACGGCGCGGCCGAGCGCGGTCGGCGCGCGGTTGTCCGACGACATCAACATGGCCCGCAGCAGGTCGCGGTTCTTGAACGACTCGTGGAGGTCCAGCCGGGTGCGTGCCCCGCCGAGCGCGGCGCGCACGTCCGTGCGCTGGATCTCGGTCCACCCGTCGAGGTCGATCTTGCGCTTGCGGACCACCATCGCGACGAAGATTTTGGTCGTCGAGGCGATCGGCCGGACCTGGTCGGCGTCCTTGGCGAAGATCTCCTCCCCGGTTGCGGCGTCGATCACAGCGACCGCCTTCGACTTAACCTCGGGCAGTCCTTCGGCAAATGTCGATCGTGCGAGCACACCAAGGACAACGACAACCACGAGGTGGCGCATCGCGGAAGATGTTGACACAGGACGTGGGCGCTCCGCGACTTTGCAACCGGTTGTGAGTTAGTATGGGGACTCGCGGAGACCGCATGGACCCCCAGCAAGGGCCCCCACAGGCAGACCTCCTCATCGGGCAGACCATTGGCAACTATCTGGTCAAACAGAAGTTGGGTGAGGGAGGTATGGGTGCGGTCTATCTGGCCGAGCACCCGACGATCGGCAAGAAGGTAGCGCTCAAGGTCCTCCACTCCGAGTTCTCATCGAACCAGGACGTGGCGGCGCGCTTCTTCAACGAGGCGAAGGCAGTCAACGACATCGGGCACCCGAACATCGTCGACATCGTCGACTTCGGGATCATCCAGGCGGGCCCGGGGCGCGAGCAGCTCGTGTACTTCATCATGGAGTACCTCGCGGGCATGACGCTCTCGCAGTTGATCCGCGCCGAGGCGCCGATCGCGCCGGAGCGCGCTCTCTCGATCGCGCTCCAGGTCGGCGACGCGCTGGCGGCCTCGCACCGCTGCGGGATCGTCCACCGAGATCTCAAGCCGGACAACATCATCCTCACGCAGCGCGGTCGCGAGCGGGACTTCGTGAAGCTGCTCGACTTCGGGATCGCGAAGCTGACCAGCGAGCAGGCCGGCTCGCGGCGGACCCGCACGGGCATCGTGATGGGGACGCCGGCATACATGTCCCCGGAGCAGTGCGAGGGGCGCGGCAACATCGACCACCGCACCGACATCTACGCGCTCGGCATCGTGCTCTACGAGATGCTGATCGGCCGGGTGCCGTTCCTGGGCGAGGGCTACGGCGAGGTGCTGGTCCAGCACCTGACCCAGCCGCCGGTGCCGCTGTCGCAGTTCCGGATGATGAACGCCCACGTCGAGGCGGTGGTCATGAAGGCGCTCGAGAAGCGCGTCGACCTCCGCTACCCGACGATGGACGAGATGATGCGCGCGCTCGCCGATCCGGTCGGCTACGTCGAGTCGCACGGCGGCGTGGTCGGGTTCACCCAGCGCCCGCTGATGCCCTCGACGGGTCCGGTGCCCGCCGCGCCGGTGTCGCGGCTGACTCCGGCGCCGTTCCTGACGCCGACGCCCGGCTCGTTGACCCCGACGCCGGTCCCGGGCGGCCCGACGACGCTCGGCGGCTCGGCCGGCGAGGTCCAGGGCGGCCGCGGCAAGAAGGGCTTCCTCGTGCTCGGCGGCGTGGTGATCGTCGGCGCGATCGCGGCGATCGCCGTGGTGGTCGCGACCAAGTCGAAGGACCCGGCCCCGCCGACGCCGGGCTCGGGCAGCGCCGTGGCCGCGGTCGCCGATGCGGCGAGCCAGGAGCCTCCGCCGGCGCCGCCGGATGCGAGCGCTCCGGTCGCGGTCGACGCCGCGGCAGCGGGCTCGGCGTCCGGATCGGCGGCGGGCTCGGGCGACACGGGGAGCGCCGCGGGCAGCGCGTCCGGCAGCGCCGCGGGAAGTGCGTCTGGGAGCGCCGCGGGCAGCGCGTCGACCCCGTCGATCCCGGCCGGCCTCGCGAAGCTGACCCTGACGACCCGCCCGGTCGGCGTGCGGGTGTTCGTGGATCACAAGGAGCTGGCCGGCGTGCGTACGCCCGGGCCGTTCACGCTGCCGCTCAGCGACAAGCCGGTGAAGATCACCCTGCGCTCGACGGGCTACGAGGACCTCGACGTGCTGCTGCCGTCGCTCACTGGCGACTTCCAGGGCGAGTACAAGCTCAAGAGGAAGGCGGCGGCGAATCCAGGCCGCGGCTCGAATACCGGCCCGGATGGGCCGAGCAACGATACCGGTCTGATGCGACCGGACTGACCGGACTGAGAAGACCATGAAGCGGATTGGATCTGTTTGTGCGTTGGTGCTGGTCTCGTCGCTGGCTGCCGCGCAGCCGAAGACGCCGGGCGACTGGTTCAAGGAGGGCGAGAACCAGTACAACCTCGGCAACTTCGACAAGGCGATCGAGGCGTTCAAGAAGGGCTTCGAGCTCGAGACCACCGACAGCAAGAAGTCGGCGTACCTCTACAACATCGCGCAGGCGTACCGGCAGGCGAAGGACTGCAGCAACGCGACGTTCTTCTACAAGCGGTTCCTCGCGATGCGCGACGCCGATCCGTCCAAGCCGCTGCCGGCCAAGGTCCGCAAGGACGTCGAGGACCGGCTGCGCGAGCTCGACGAATGCGCGCGCCAGCAAGAGGCGATCAAGAACCGCCCGCCCGGAGACCTGCGCCCCGAGGATCAGGACAAGACCACGCCCGAGGCCAAGCCGGACGTGGTGGCGGTCAAGCCGGACGGCAAGAACGGCGCGGGCGATGGGCCGCGGCTGCTCTCGGCGCGCCTGATCGGCGGTGGTGCGAAGATCTCCGCCGGTGACCTCGATGTGCCGGTTCAGGCGACCGGCGCGTTGATCGCCGGTTATCCGATCCGCGTCGCGCCGCAGCTGACGATCGAGGCGGGCGCTGGGTTCTCGTTCACGCCGGTGCCCTACCAGAACGCCGACGGCAGCAGCCATAGTGGCAAGCTCTATGGCGTGGTGGCCAACGCCGGCGTGGTCTACGCGGCGACCCCCAAGATCCACGTTCGCGCGGACGTGGGCGTTGGCGTGCTGCTGTTCAGCGGGGTGAGCATGAGCCCGTTCACCGACGGCGCGGCGATCGACGGCGGCGCGCTCTCGATGCTGCACGTGCGCGCGGGGCTCTCGGCGGACTACGCGTTCACGCCGAACCTGTTCGCGACGCTCGCGCCGATCGCGTTCTCGTACAGCCCGCCGAAGGACGGCCTGCGCGAGGACATCAAGTCGATCACCGCGCTCGATTTCATGGCGGGTATCGGCTACCGGATGTAATCGCGCTAGGCTGAGACGCGAGGCCCGCCATGAAGAAATGTCCGTTCTGCGCCGAGGAGATCCAGGACGAAGCGATCAAGTGTCGCTACTGCAACTCGTTCCTCTCCGCGGTGCCCAGCGCGCCTCAGCCGGTGGCCTCGTATCCGCCCGCGGCCGCGCCTGCGATGTCGCCCTCGGTGGGCTCGGCGCCTGCGAGAGCGCCCGAGCTGCGCCCGGAGGCGGTGCCACCGTTCGCGCGCAAGGCGTCGTCGGATGACCACGAGCAGCCGCGCAAGGTGCTGTACGAGGGCGTGCCGTCGTGGAAGGCGTACCTCGGACACTACGTGCTGGCGGGGTGCGGCGCGCTCCTGCTGATCTGGATCGTCGGCATGGTCAACAAGTCCGACGCGATCATGACCCGGATCCTCAACGTGCTGATCCCGGCGGGCATGGCGGCGATCTACATGTACGGCGTCACGCTGTACCGCAAGTCGCACAAGTTCCGGGTCACCAACACGGTGATCGAGACCGAGCATGGCCTGCTGTCCAAGCGGATCGACGTGCTCCAGCTGTGGCGCTGCCGCGACGTGCTCTACCGGCAGAACCTGCTCGATCGGATCCTCGGGATCGCGCACGTCGAGGTGTTCGCCCAGGACGCGACGACCTCGCACCTCGAGCTGGTCGGCATGCCTGCGTCGCGTCAGCTGTTCGAGCAGCTGCGCGATTCGATCGAGATCCAGCGCAAGGACAAGAACGTCTACGGCGTGGTCAGCTGACCCGGCTCAACGCCGGCGCAGCTTGAGTGGATCGACGCCGGTGAGCACGAGCTCGCCGGTCGGGCCGATCCGGATCTCGGCGACCGGGGTCGCCTCGACGTCGCTGCGCTGATAGCGCGTGGTGAGCAGCTGGATGCGCTGGTTCGCCGAGCCGCGCAGCCCGGTGGCGAGCCGCTCGCCGGCGACGTAGCGGCCGTCGATCAGCACGTCGAGCTGGCCGAGCACGTCGGACCCGCCGGGCAGCGCGCGGATCTCGTCGAGCGCGTAGCCGGAGAACATCAGGGTGGACAGGCCGAGCGCGCGCGCTGCCTCGAGCAGGGCGCGCGCGGCGGCCGGCTGCTGCATCGGCTCGCCGCCGGACAGCGTCAGGCCTTCGATCGCGCCCGCGCTGCTCGCGCCGCGCAGGAGCTCGGCGATCTCGGCGATCGCCATCTCGCGGCCGGCGGCGTCGTCGTGGGTGGTGGGGTTGAAGCAGCCGGGGCAGCCGAGCGTGCAGCCCTGGAGCCACACCACGAACCGCGCGCCGGGCCCATTGGCGCGGCTGCGCGGCTCGATCTCGTGGACGCGCGCCGTGGGGGTCACGGGGTGGGCTTGGCCACGACCGGCAGCGGCCGCTCGCCGACCGTGGAGCCGATCACGTCGATCTCCTTGAGCAGCAGATCCGGCGTGATGATGCCGCTCTCGATCCCGCCGGACGGCACGAACCCATCATCGGTGCCGCCGGTCAGCCGGAGCTGGAGCTGGCTCTCGGTGGCCGCGAGGAAGTTGTACGTCGTGATGTCGGTCGACACGCCGAGGACGTCCTTCCACGCGCGGATCGGCACCTCGGCGAGCTGCACCCCGCGCACCAGCTCCTGCTTGCCGTTCGGGTACACCCGGTAGGCCAGGATCGCCGGCGGCGGCAGCTGCTGGTCGGTGCTCTTGATCATCTGGATCAGCTCGCGGCGGCTGAACTCCGGCGCGCCGGTGATCGCGGCGTCGTCGAACCGCTTGATGATCAGTCCGTACTTCTGGCCCTCGGCGCGCGCGGTCGCGATCAGCTTCTTGACCAGCGCGTCGCGCGACACGCCGCCCTTGCCGATCACGAACAGGTTGGTGGCGCTGCCGTGGAACGCGCCGCCGCTCGCGGTGCGCCGCGCATGGCCGTTCGACTTCTGGCCCTTCTGCGACGGCGTGCGCGTGGTCAGCAGGGTCTTGAGCGTGCCGTCCTTGACCACCTCGACCCGCTGCGCCGCGACGCCCTCGTCGTCGGTCTTGTAGCCGCCGATCAGCGCCTTGCCGGCGCCGGTCTTGGCGGTCGGATCGTCGACGATGGTGAGGTTCGGCGACAGCACGCGCAGCCCGACCTTGTCGGTGAGCGCGCCGCCAAACGTCTTGGCCTCCTGCGGGTTGAGCCCCTCGGGCACCGGCGTGCCGCCGAGGTGCGGCGCGAGCGCCGACCGGATCAGGCCGACCGCGCCCTCGCCCTCGAACAGCACGGGGCCGCTGTAGCGCTCGATCACGGGCGCCTTGGCGAGCGCGCCGATCGTCTCGGTCAGCTTCTTGGCCTCGGTCTTGAGCTGATCGTCGTTCGGCAGGTCCTTCGCGGTGTGGCCGTAGCGGAGGAAGTACTGCCCGAGCGCCTGGCCATCATCGGCCTGGCCGCTCGCGGCGATCAGCACGCCGCTCGCACGGCGGGTGTCGGTCGCGCTGGTGCCCTCGGTGGTGAGGTACCAGCGGCGCTCGAGGTAGCTGGTCACCGAGACCCGCGAGTCGCGGATCTGGCGCTGGTCGCGGAACACCGCCGAGATCGCCTCGGCGCGCGCCTTGAGCTCGTCGAGGGTCTCGAGCGGCGCGACGAGCACGGGGTCCTCGCTGACCACTGCCTTGTCGGCGGTCCACGACGGCACGTCGAGCGGACGGGTCGAGCCGCCGGCCCGCCGCGCCTCGATCTTGGCGCGCAGCTGGATCAGCGCTTCCTTGTACGCCGCGTCGGTGACCAGCCACGCGGCGCGCCGCGCGATCCTCGGGGTCGCCTCGAGCGGCAGGTTGATCGCCGCGACGGCGTCGATCTCCTCGGCCTGGGGCACGACGAAGTTGCTGTTGTCGAACCCGTTCGGCGGATCGGTGGGCGATACGCGGACCCGCGCCTCGAGGTTCACGAAGTGCCGGTTGCGCTTGCTGGTCGCGTGGCCGAGGCTCGCCGAGACGTCGTTCACGTCGACCTCGGTGATCTTGTACGCGATGTGGTACGGGCGCGGCGCGCCGGGGATCTGGAGCTGCTTGGTCGCGCGGTCCATCTCCTCGGCGATCGCGTCGACGATCTCGTTGGTGACGGCCTGCGAGGGCCCGCCGAGCGCCGGCTTCTTGGACTCGGACTTCTCGTCCTTGGTGTCCTTGGCGGACGCGGCGTCGCCGGCGGGGGCGGCGAGGGCGGCGTGCGCCGGCAGGAGCGACGCGGCAACGAGGAACAAAGCGCGCTTCATGGCGTCACCTTCCGGGCGGGAGCGGAGGTCTGGATCGACGGAGGAGCGAGCAGCGGCGGGCGATCCGGCGGGATGAACCCCTTCTCGACCTCGATCCGCTCGAGCAGCAGGCTCGGCGCCGAGGCCGACACGGGGACCCAGCCGCTCTCGGCGCCACACACGCCGTTGAACGTCTCGATCTCGCGGCTCGCCGCGCGGATCGACTGCAGCGCGACCAGCGGCGTGCCGCTGATATCGATGCCGCGCACCAGCTCCTTCCGGCCATCCGGGTACAGGCGGTACGCCATCACGGGGTTGACCTTGAACGCCTGCGGCGCGAACGCGGAGGTGTTGGTGAACCCGCCGCTGATGTCGGTGAAGATCATGCCGTACGGCCGCTTCTGCTTCTTGATCTCCTCGAGCAGCAGCTTCTCGAGCTCGCTGCGCGGCACGCTCTTCTCGACGCTGACCACCAGGTTGCCCTGGCGCGCCACCGGCGGCAGCCCGGGCGAGCGGCGGCCGTGGCCGTTCGACTTCGGGAACCCCTTGATCGGGTTGCGGCCCATGTCGAACCCGACGAGCTGGCCCTTGTCGATCAGGCTGACGCGGCTCGCGCGCACGCCTTCGTCGTCGTAGCGGTAGAACCCGTTCAGCTGGACGCCGTTGAGCGTCAGGATCGACGGATCGTCGTAGACGCTCAGCCAGTCGGGCGCGATCTCCTTGCCGACGTACGACGCGAAGGTCTGGCCGCCGGTGGTGTCCTTCTGGCGGTGGCCCTCGATCCGGTGGCCGAACACCTCGTGGAAGAACACGCCGGACGCGCGCCCCTCGAGGATCGCGGGCCCGACGTATGGCTCGGCGAGCGGCGCGTCGTGGAGCGCGTCGAGATCGCCGGTCACCGAGGCGATCATCTTGTCGATCTCGGCGTCGCTCGGTAGGTCGCTGGGCTGGCGGCCGAACCGCTGCTCGAGCCGCGCCAGGTTCATGCCGTCATCGGCCTTGACGCCGACGGAGACCGAGAGCTGGGCGTTGGTCCACGACTGCTGGGTCTGGGTGCCCTCGCTGTTGACGAAGTACGCGGTGTTGAGCTGGAACACGACCTGGCAGGTGCCGCGGGTCGCGGAGCCCTTGAGCGCCTTGGCCGAGCACCGCTTGAGCCGCTCGATCCACTGGCTCTTGTCGAACACGAGCTGGGTTGGCGCCTGGATGTAGACCTCGGGCGCGGCCGCCGAGAAGTCGGGCACCGCCGCGTTCGAGGGCTTGAGGGTCTGGAGGTCCTGGCGGACGTAGCCGAGCGCGGTCACCGCCTCTCGGTAGCGGCGATCGGTCTCGAGCCACAGCGCGTTCGAGAGCGACTGCTTGTCGTCGCCGAACGGCACCACGCCGCGCCGGGTGAGCGGGGCGTTGAAGTTGTTGGGGTCGTCGCTGAGCGAGCGGGTGTTGTCGAGCGCCGGGGTGCCGACGCGCACCTCGACGTCGAGGTTGCGGGCGGTGTCATCGGAGTCGGAGATCAGCGCGCCGCCCTCGGCCTCGAGGTTGACGACGCGCTGCTCGACGAGCTGGTACGCGAGGTAGTGCGCCGGGTCCTTCTGGGTCGACAGCTCGGCCATCTCGCGCTGGTTCTCGGCCTTCAAGATGTCGAGGATCGGCGAGCGCTTGTCCGGGTTGTTGCCATCGGTGGGGGCGCTGTTCGTGGTCTCGATCTTGGCCGGGATCGCGGGTAGCTCGACCTTGATCTCTGCGGGGGGCGCCTGGGGCCCATTCTTGACCTGGCCACTGCCACCACCCGGGCAGGCCGCGAGCCCGGCGACGGCGCCGAGCGAGAGGAGCGATCGCATAGACCGAAACACTAGCACGCTATACTGTGCGCCACCGTGCAGTTGGCCCGCCCCACCGTCCTCGTGATCCACGACGACGGAGGTGCGCTGGATCTGATGACCCAGCTGTTCGAGGCGAGCGGATTCGAGGTGGTCACCGCGGTGACGGGGTTCCGAGCGCAGGCGCACCTCGAGGGCGATCGCCCGATCGACGTGGTGGTCGCGCCGTGGGATCTCTCGCACCCGGTAGGCGGCGACGTCTACCGGTGGGCACTCCAGCGCCGCTACGACCTGCGCGATCAGTTCGTGTTCCTCGCCTCCGAGGTTCCCCCAGAGTTCGATCGGCTGGTCGCCGGGCGCTGCCTCGCGGTGTCGCTGTCGCAGCCATCGGAGGTGGTGCGGGTCGCGGTCGCGGCGGTGCGGCGGCGCGCCCAGCTCGAGGCGGCGCGCGACGCCGCGGTGGCGGAGCTCGACGGCGGCAAGCCGACCTTGCTGCTCGCCGAGGACGAGCCGGTGCTGCTGATGGTGATGGCGGACCTGTTCGGCGAGGCGGGCTACGCGGTGACCAAGGTCGAGAGCGGCCACGGCGCGATCCTGATGCTCGAGGAGGAGGAGTTCGACGCGGTCGTGGTCGACTGGCACATGGACGGCGGCAACGGCGCCGACGTCTACCGCTGGATCATCACGACCAAGCCGTGGCTGGCGGATCGGGTGGTGTTCCTGTCCGGTGAGGAGGGCGACGACACCGAGGCGGTCGCGCCGGGCCGGCCGATGTTCCGCAAGGGCCAGGACTCGCGCGCGCTCAGCAAGGTGCTGCGCGAGATCGTGCGCCAGGCGCGCGGCGAGCACTCCCAGAGCTGACGCCGATCGCGGGCGACGGTCTGTTCCAGCCCGCCGGCTTGCTCTCGGGCGCGCGGCGACGAAGATTCGTGGCCATGACGGCTCCGGATCGGCGCGCGGTGCTGGGTGCGCTCGCAGCGCTGGCGTTGCCATTCGGGGGCTGTCGGAAGGATCCGAGAACCATGTCCACGACCAGGATGCCGGTGCTGTTCCAGGCCCACGGCGCGCCGCCGCTGCTCGACGACGCCGGCTGGATGGGCGAGCTCGCGACGTGGGGCCAGGCGCTGCCGCGTCCGCGCGCGATCGCCGTGATCTCTGCGCACTGGGAGGCGCGGCCGGTGTCGATCGGCGCGACCCGGCCGGTGCCGCTGATCTACGATTTCTACGGCTTCCCGGAGCGGTTCTATCGGCTCGCCTACGCGTCGCCGGGCGCGCCCGAGGTGGCGCAGCGGGTCCGCGCGCTGCTCGGCGGGGCGCGGATCCCGGTGATCGACGAGCCGGAGCGTGGCCTCGATCACGGCGTGTACATCCCGCTGATGGCGATGTACCCGGCGGCGGAGATCCCGGTGCTCCAGATCTCGCTGCCCAGCGAGGATCCGCGGGAGCTCTACGCGGTCGGTCGCGCGCTCGCGCCGCTGCGCGACGAGGGCGTGCTGCTGATCGGCAGCGGCTTCCTCACGCACAACTTGCGCACGGCATCGCTGCGCCACACCCCGCAGTGGGCGAGCGATCTCGATAGCTGGGCGGCGGACGTGCTGGTGCGTGGCGACCACGACGCGTTGCTCGACTACCGCGCGCGTGCGCCGGGCGTGCGCGAGGCGCTGCCCACCCACGAGCATTTCGTGCCGCTGCTGGTCGCCGCCGGCGCCGCCGAGGGCGCGCAGGTCTCGTTCCCGATCACCGGGTTCTGGTGGGGCGGCTCGCTGACCCGGCGCTCCGTGCAGTTCGCGTAACAACTGCGGTATACGCGGGAGCATGCAGGCCCGCCTCCTGGTGGACGGAAAGGTGCGCGCGACCACCAGCGTCGCGGAGATCCAGGAGGCGCTCGCGAGCGGCACCCGCATGTGGGTCGAGCTGGAGCGTCAGTCGCCCGAGGCCGATCGCATGCTGTCCGAGGTCTTCGGGCTGCATTCGCTGACCATCGAGGACATCTGGGGGCCGCAGACGGCGCCCAAGATCGACGACTACCCCGAGTATCTGTACGTCGTGGTCCACGGGATCGGCTCGGCGCGGCGGAGCAAGCTCGAGCTGGTCGAGGTCGATGTCGTGATCGGCCCGAACTGGGTGATCACCCACGACCGCGAGGGGCTGGTCTCCGACGACGTCGGCACCGATCTGGATCACTCGCCGCGTGCGCTGGCCAAGGGCCCGGCGTGGCTCGCGCACGCGATCCTGGATCGCGTCGTCGATCGGTATCTGCCGGTGATCGACGAGCTCGACGCCGAGATCGAACAGCTCGAGAACGACGTGATCGACCGCGCCGGCACGCCGCGCGGCAAGCGCGTGCTGACCCGGATCCTCGCGTTCAAGCGGATGCTCCAGATGTTGCGCCGGATGAGCATCCACCAGCGCGAGATCCTGCTGAAGCTATCGCGCGGCGAGTACGACGAGATCCCGCCCGACGCGCTGCCGTTCTACCGCGACGTCTACGATCACTTCCTGCGGGTCCAGGACGTCACCGAGAGCTACCGCGATCTGGTGACCTCGGCGCTCGACGCGTACCTCTCCGTGCAGTCGAACCGGATGAACGAGATCGTGAAGGCGCTCACCCTGATCTCGACGGTGATGCTGCCGCTCACCTTCATCGCCGGCCTCTACGGCATGAACTTCAAGGGCGAGCGCAGCCCGTTCAACATGCCCGAGCTCGAGTGGTACTACGGCTATCCGTTCGCCCTCGCGCTGATGGCGGCGGTGGCCGGCGCGATCCTGTGGTGGTTCCGGCGCAAGGGCTGGATCGGCGGCGGGCAGTCCAAGGAGGCGCGGCTCGAGCGCGCGCTGGATCGGAAGGATCGCGAGCACCGCAAGACGCGGCGCGAGCAGCGCGCGAAGCAGCATGTGCAGCACGGGCAGCATGGGCGGCTGTAGGCGCAGAGCCCTGTGGACATGACGCGCCTGTGACCTGCGCCAACATAGGCACAGGTCGCGCGGAGGTTCGCAGCTCGACAGGCGCTTGGACAACCGTCGGCCCTGGCCGGCCGACGGTTTCCCCCCTTCCCACAGGGCCTGCTGCTACCGGGGAGATTTTTTTGGGGACCCCTCCGGGGGGAATAGGTATAGTGGGGAGGGCGGGAAGGGTTC
>JBQCJR010000986.1:0-5886 GCA_051952595.1 Kofleriaceae bacterium | reverse complement strand
TGGACAGCTCGTCAAGCGTGGAGATCCGACGGACTCAGAGTATATCACGCTTGCACCTGGCGAATCCATGTCAGCAGAGGCGGACATCTCGAGGCTCTATCCCATCCAGTTGCCCGGCGAGTACATCGCGACGTTGAACCTGTCGCTCCATGACGCATTTCCCGCTCCCCGCGGTTCTCAGACCCTCGCCAGATGCCGTGCGGAACACGAAGATCGTCCCTTGGAGCCCACCAGTGTCACTTTCGTCGTCGAGCCAGGTGATCCGCCGAGGATGACACTGGGACAGTCCGCACGTCTGTCCGAGCAGTCGATCGGGCCGACGCATGAGGCGTTCACAGGGATGGTCCTGCCCATGTTCCAACCCGTCCTGATCGGCGGAACAGAGGCTCAACGTAGGGACACTCGGAGTGCGCATGCGCACGCCGTCTACATGGTCGCGAAGGCGCTCGCTCAGCTGAATGGGATCAATCCATCGGTCAACTTCCAGTACCAAAGGTGGTTCGGAGCAAACACACAGATGCTCCCTGTGTTCAACTCGCAGTGGATGACCTACGACGTCGTCATTGGCCACTTCGCGAGCATTCGCTCGATCCTTAACTTCCCCACCTTTCCTATCCAGACTTACAATCTCACGGGAGCAGGCTGCAAACTTTCAACCTTCGGATACACCTATTCTGGTGCGAGGACGATCTGGCTTTGCAGTCGCTATTGGCCCGCTCCGATCTACGGCGCGCCAGATTCCAAATTCGGCACCCTGATTCATGAGTGGAGCCATGCAGTTTGCTCCACCTCGGATTTTGCGTACGGCACGAGCGATTGTATCAACCTGGCGAGCTCGGAACCTCGAAAGGCAGTACTCAATGGCGACAGTCATGAATACTTCGTCGAGTTCGTCTGAGGTCGCGTTCGAGGAGGCTCTGGCTGCCTCCCGTCAGTTCTTCTCGCCGAGCCAGGCAATGATGAGCGACGCGAGCGTGTCCGCTGCGGCGGCCTCGCTGGTGCGCTTGCGGTGCATCTCCTGCGCGATCCCTTCGGCTGCACCGATGATGGCGACGCACCGAAGGTGGAGCGTGCGCTTCGAGAGGTCCGTAAACGGCGCTAGCGCGTCGCGATAGATCCCCGCGTAGGTGGCGAGGAGCTCTGCCCGCGGGGAATCCATCTCCCCGGCGCCTTCCAGCGCGGCGGACACCGCATACCACTCGGGGCCGGCCGAGTTGTGGCAGCTCATGTAGGCCCGGCTCGCGATGCGCGCGACGTCGGCGAGCTTCGCGGGCGCCCGCTTCAGCGCGTCGATGAGCGTCGCCCGAGGCACCTCGTCCATGCGCTTGTAGAGCGCGACCAGGAGCCCCGTGCGTGTGTTGAAGTGCCCGTAGGCGATCGGCTTCGTGACGCCCGACCGCTCCGCGACGTGCGCGAGCGTGAGCGCATCGGACCCTTCCTCACGCACGATCGCAAGTGCGTTGTCGAGGAGCTGCTCGCGGCGCGCGGCGCTCGACAGCCGCTTGGTCGACTTCTCGCTCATGGCACGAGCGTACGACTGCGCTCGCGTGTTGGGCAGCCTTGACGAGAGGGATCGCGCGTTCGACGGGCGCTCTTGACGGGGAGCTATGTTACCGATAGAAACCTACGACTGGAAACTTACTATCGGTAACAACGCGTACGAAGGATAGACATGACAGCTACGTTCAAACCCGTGCTGCTCGTCGGCGGCTCTGGGGTCGTCGGCGCCCACGCCGTCGCCACGCTTCGTCGTCTCCAGCCGGGCCTTCCGCTGACGATCGGAGCACGCAACCTGCAACGGGCGAGCTCGGTCGCCGAGGCTCACGGCAACGCCAGGGCCGCGAAGGTCGATCTCGATCGCGCAGACCTGGGCTTGGGCGAGGGCACCGCGTTCAGCGCCGTCGTGACGCTGCTCTCGGATCCCACCCAGAACGCGATGAGGTACGCACAGCGCCACGGGCTGCCGTACATCTCCTTCGCGACCTGGCTGTTCGAGCTCGCGCCGGAGGTCGCGCTCTTCATCCAGAAGCCGGCAAGCGCACCCGTGCTGTTCCTGGGCCACGCGTATGGCGGTACGACCACGCTCGCCGCGCTCCACTTCGCGCGCGAGCTCCATAGCGTCGACACCGTCAAGATGGCCGCGATCGCCTACGACAACGACCACGGTGGTCCCGAGGCGAACGCGGATCTCGAGCGTGGGCTTCGCCACAAACCGCTGCTTCGCCAGAACGGCCGCTGGGAATGGGACTCCGCCGACCTCGAACGCACGATCCGGACCCACGACGGGCTCGAGATCACCGCCCGCGCGTTTCCTCTGCTCGACGTCGTCAGCATGTTCGCGGCGACCGGCGCGACCAACGTGCGCTTCGACTTCGCGATGCGGAGCGGCGCGCAGCGGCGGAGCGACGCCCCGGCGACAGAGATGATCATCGAGCTCGAGGGCACCGATACGGACGGCTCGAGGCGACGTGTACGGCGGACGCTGCTCGACGACGCGAACCTCTCGAGCCTCTCGGGCCGCGGCCTCGCGCTCGCGATCGAGCGCGTCCTCGGCCTCGCGGGCGGGCCACCGGTCCCTCCGGGCCTCTACCATCCCGAGGCGATCTTTGATCCCGCGCTGGCCGTCGCGAAGTTTGGAGCGCTGGGAACCCGCGTGCTTCACGAGGTGCCGTGACCGCCGGCGGGGCGGGCGTACGGTTCGTCTGCTCGCGGCCGGAGTCGCTCGCAGCGACGTGCTATCGCGAGATCACGTAGCGACCGTACGTACGAAGCGCACTCCTTCTCGGCAACGGTCGGCATCCGTGCCGGTGCATCCTCGGTCGGTGGCGTGTGGCGTCGCGATCAGGCCGTGGCGTCGTCGCCTCGACCGGCCGCGCGCGATCGGCATCGAGCTCGCACGCCTCGATGCCGACCTTCGCCGGCGGGCTCACCGCCCACTGATCCCGCTCACTCGATCGGGCAGGCCAGGCACGAGCTCGCGATGATCGCCCGGGTGCCGTGGATGTTCCCCGAGCACGCGGCGTACTTGTACTCGCGCGCACCCGGGCGGTTGAGCGATCGAGTGCACGTGTTACAGCCCAGGTTCTCCGTCCAGTAGACCAGCGTCTCGCCGGGTAGACAGTTCGGGATGTCCTCCACCGCCTGATCGATCATCGACTCGGCTGGATCGGCCTCGTCGGCGACTCCGTCCACACAGGCTCCCAGCGCCAGCACCGCGGCGAGCGCGAACAACTTGCAATGCGACATTCCGTTCTCCTCCGTCGAAAGTGCAAGAACACGGAACCACGACGCCACGACCCAGCGAATCGATATGTTCCGCCACGGCGCACGCCGCCATTGCCCCGCTCTCGGGAGGAGACCGGTGATTGTCAAGACAGTTGCTGCTCGAGTGGCTAGTTGCTCGACACCTGTTCGTGTTCGGGATTGAGGCGCACGGTCGCGATGGCAGACCAGTCGCGGACGTCGCGTGTCCATTGGTGTGGAGTCCGAGCGCGCGCGGCGCGATAGATCGCGTCGCGTTGGCTGAGGATGTCGCGTTCACGCCCACATCCGCCGGGGCCGGAGGCGTCGGCGAGACTGGACGTTGCGGTCGGTGCGCACTTCGGGCCGATCAGGTCGAGTTGCGTGCTTCGTATCGGCTGCCGCTACAGCGCGCGACACGATCGAGCGCAATCCAGCGTGAGGCCCAGCAGCCGCTTGGCCTGCCCATCCCGATGAGATCGTCCAGGCTGTCTACAGCTTCGACGCAATGCTCATCGGCGACGCCGAGGTGACGCGTGCGCGCCCCGTCGCTGGATCAAAGACGGCGCCCTGAAGGCGAACCGCCCAGACGGTGCCAGGATGGCATCGTCCACGCGCGCCGCGGTAGCCAAGCGCGCGAACAGACACGGCGGCGCGTGGCTCTCATGTTGCAACCGCCGACCGAATGCCCATTCTCGAACGTTCGGTCGCGACCGCCGATGTCAGGACCGTCTTCGCCTCGGTGCTCGTGATCGTCGTCGGGTGCGGTAGCTCGGACTCGCGACCCGTTGTACCGACGTCGCCGGTCGCAGCACCTGCCCCGGCGCCGGTGTTGCTCGCTGCGAAGCAGACCGAGCCGGTCGTCGCGCAGCTGTTCGCGCCGGCAGCTGCCGCGCCGACGTTCGCCGATCGGGATCGCCGCGCGAAGCTCGCCGCGGCCTTCCCCGCACTCGACAGGGCGCTCGAGCAGGAACGCGTCGCGCAGAATGTGCCCGGCGTCGCCGTCGGCATCGTGATCGACGGCGAGCTGGCGTACGCCAAGGGGCTTGGAGTCGTCGATCCGGCGACGAAGGCCGCGCCGGATGCGGACACGGTCTATCGCATCGGTTCGATCAGCAAGTCGTTCACCGGGCTCGCGCTGCTATCGCTGCGCGATGACGGCGTGCTTGGCCTCGACGATCCGCTCGCGCGGTGGCTCCCGGAGGCGAACAAGCTCGTCTATCCGACGCGCGACGATCGGCCGATCACGCTGCGCCAGCTCGCTCAACACACCTCGGGCCTGCCGCGCGGCGGCGCGTTCGACATGGGAGCGAACCCAGACGAGGCGACTGTCCTGGGCTCGCTCGCGACGATCACGCTCGAACGCTCGCCGGGACTCGAGTCGGTGTACTCGAACCTCGGCTTCGGCTTGCTCGGCATCGTCGTGAGCCATGCCGCCAAGCAACCGCTGCACGACGTGATCGAGTCGCGAATCTTCAAACCGCTCGGGATGACCTCGAGCGCTTGGGACGCAGCGAGCCTGCCGGTCGGGCACGTCGCGCCCCCGTTCGGACCAGACGACCGCCCGACGGCGCCCGCCCGGCTCGGCGTCGTCGACGGGGCCGGCGGGATCTACTCCAGCGTGCGCGATATGGCGCGCTACGCCGGCTTCTTGCTCGCGGCCTACCCGCCGCGCGACGACGACGATCGCGGCCCGATCCGTCGCGCGACGATTCGCGAAGCGCAGCACAGCGGCTTCGCGCTCGAGCCCCAGGTGTCGCGCAAGCCCGGCGCCAAGCCCGGCGAGCCGAGCCTCGATCTCGACGCGTCGTCGTACGGGTTCGGCTGGGTGCGCCGGCAGTCGTGCACGACCGAGCAGATCTGGCACAACGGAGCGATCGACAGCTATCGCTCGGAGCTCGTGCTCCGCACGTCGAGCGGCGTCGGCGTGATCGTGTTGACCAACTTCGCGATGGCGGACACGGGCGCGTTCGCCCGCCGCGCGCTCGAGGTGCTCGACGCCACCGGCGCGATGAAGCCGCGGGAGCCCGGAATCCCCGATCCGAGCACGTACACGGCGACCATGACCGCGTTCCTCGGCGTCTACAACGAGTTCGACAAGGCCAAGCTCGCGGCCATCATGGCCCGCCCCGTGGGGCCGCGCGAGCCCGACGAGCTCGCCAGCTACAAGGCGCTACACGGTACGTGCACGGCCTTCAAGCTGACGAAGGTCGTCGAGGGCGGCGCGCTCGTTTTCGCGATGACGTGCGAGCGCGGCCCGTTCGAATTCGAAGTGAACTTGAGCGGAGACAAGATCGGGGGCTTCACCGGCCGATCGCCGGGCACCGCACCGCCGGACAAGGTCAAGAAGCTGATCGCAGCCGCGATCGCGCTCAACTTCGATGCGACGTGGAGCGACGCCAACTACAAGCTGGTATTCCCGACACACCTGCTTTCGGCAGACCGTGTCCGCAAGACTGCGGCGCGCCTGCGCTCCGACTTCGGCTCGTGCAAGCAGACCTCGGTCACGCAGGAGGGCCTCGGGTGGTCCGTCGACCTCGCTTGCTCGAAGGGCTCCCCGCTCACGCTATCGCTCGTCCTGGACGCCCACGACGCCCTCGAAGGAATCTTCTTTCACTCGCCGCAGGGCGCGCTGCCGCAGCGCTG
>JBQCJR010000985.1:0-4486 GCA_051952595.1 Kofleriaceae bacterium | reverse complement strand
CCAGTTGCTCGCCGCGACGTCGATCTCGCCGAGCGCCTCGCGCGCGAGCGAGCTGGCCGGCGAGTCCTCGGGGCGGAGCGCGCGCACCTGCTCGAACGCGGCGCGCGCGCCGGGCACGTCGAGCAGCTCGCCGTCGAGCAGCATGCCCTTCTCGAGCAGCAGATCGACCTGGCGATCGAGATCGCCCGTCGCGCCGAGCTCGATGTCCACCAGCTGGACCAGCGCATCCGGACGCCCGCGATCCGCGAGCACCTTGCGCGCGGCGGCGAACCGGCTCGCTCGGAGCTCCGGCGAGCTCTGGCGCGCGGCGTTCACCAGGGCGGCCAGCGCCTGGGAATCATCGGGGTCGTGCTCGAGAACCGTGAGGATGGATGACAGGTCGGCCACGACGACGGAAATGCTACCGGCCGCCTCGATACGATACAACCATAGGTGCCAGTTGAATCGCGCGGTTACGGGCGTGCGGGAGTGAGGTTCCCCGTGTACCTTGCCCACCGTGATTGCACCCTCCGGGGCGAGGTCGTCGCTCGGCTACCTCCGCCCTTACCGCTGGAAGCTGTTCTGGGGCGTGGTGATGCTGCTGCTCACCAACGCGTTCTACCTCGGGATCCCGGAGATGATGGGCCGCGCGGTCGATGCGCTCGGCGTGCGTCCGGCCGGCGACGTGCTCGAGATGTGTGGCCTCCTGGTCGGGTTCGCGGTCGCGACGGCGCTGACGCGGATCCTGTCGCGGATCTGGATCTTCAACGCGGCGCGCGCCGCCGAGTACGACCTGCGCTCCGAGCTGTTCGGCCACCTGATGACGCTGTCGCCCGCGTACTACCGCGCGCACCCGGTGGGCGACGTGATGTCGCGGCTCACCAACGACGTCCAGACCGTGCGCGCGGTGTGGGGCTTCGGCCTGGTCAGCCTCGCGAACGCGCTGCTCGCGTTCGTTACCGTGCTCGGGGTGATGCTGCTGACCGACCCGATCGTCACGCTGTGGGTGATCCTGCCCTTCCCGCTCATCTACGTGGTGGGCCAGAAGATGAGCAAGCGGATCTACAGCACGATGCGCGACGTCCAGGCCGAGCTCGGCAAGCTGTCGTCGCGGATCCAGGAGGACCTCGGCGCGATCCACGTGATCAAGACGTACGGCCTCGAGGACGTCCGGCGCACCGGCTTCGTCGAGGGCAGCGATCGCCTGCTCGCCGCCAACATGGACGCCGCCAAGGTGCGGATCCAGCTCGGCCCGTCGCTCAACGCGCTCGCCGCGCTGTGCGCCGCGATCCTGATCCTGTTCGGCGGCCGCGCGTACATCCACGGCGACATGACCAAGGGAGATCTGGTCGCGTTCTCCGGCTACCTCGCCCGGCTGGTGTGGCCGACCCTGACGCTCGGGTTCCTGCTCGCGCTGGTCCAG
Organism: Kofleriaceae bacterium; assembly: GCA_051952595.1. GTDB lineage: Bacteria > Myxococcota_A > Polyangia > Haliangiales > Haliangiaceae > JABFXX01. The sequence continues at coordinate 3,084 of JBQCJR010000985.1, read as the reverse complement.
CGCGGCCGCGCGTCGTGGCAGCGGCTGCTCCAGCTCGCCGACACCCGGTCCGACATCCCCGACGGCGAGGGCCCGGCCCTGCCGGCGAGCGAGCGCCCGGCGCGCGTCGAGGTCCGCGACCTCACGGTCCGGATCGGCGATCGCGCGCTGCTCGACGACATCCAGCTCACCCTCGAGCCCGGCACGATCACCGCGGTGGTCGGCCGGACCGGCGGCGGCAAGAGCACGCTGGTCGACGCGTTGTGCCGGCTGATCCAGGTCCCGGCCGGCGCGATCTTCCTCGATGGTCGCGACATCACGACGATCCCGCTCGCGTCGCTGCGCGAGCAGATCGGCTACGCCCCGCAGGAGGCGTTCCTGTTCTCGACCACGATCGCCGACAACATCGCGATGGGCTACGGCGGCGGCACGGCGATCCCCGCCGCGCGCGCCCGCGAGCTCGAGCGCGTGGTCGGCATGGCCGCGGCGGCGGACCTGCGCGACGAGCCCAAGGTCACCGCGGCGGCCACCGCGGCCGGGCTCGCCCGGGATCTCGCCGCGATGCCGGAGGGGCTGGCGACGATCGTCGGCGAGCGCGGGATCACCCTGTCGGGTGGCCAGCGCCAGCGCGTCGCGCTCGCCCGGGCGCTCGCCGCGGCGCCGCGCCTGCTCGTGCTCGATGACTCGCTGTCGTCGGTCGACGCCGAGACCGAGCGCGTGATCCTGAAGAACCTGCGCGCGGTGCTGCACGGCCGCACCGCGGTGCTGATCTCGCACCGGGTCGCCGCGATCAAGGACGCCGATCAGATCCTGGTGCTCGACGGCGGCCGGATCGTCGCGCGCGGCACCCACGAAGAGCTGCTGGCCGCGGGTGGGCTGTACTCCGACCTGTACCGCACCCAGCTCGACACCGACGTCACCGCGGCGCGGGTGCTGTCGCAGGAGGCGTCGTAATGGCGGTCGCAACCGAGGAGGCCGTGCTCGGCAAGGCCTACGACCTCCAGCTCATGCGCAAGCTGTGGCCGTTCATCCGGCCACACTGGAAGCTGCTGGTCGCGTGGGCGCTGTTCATGCCGCTCACGATCGCGTTCGAGCTCGCGCAGCCGGCGCTGTTCCGCTACGCGCTGACCGAGCACATCCTGACCGGCGAGATCGGCGCGCTGCCGCTCGACGCGGGCGCGTACATGGTGCTGGTCGTGTTGCAGGGCGGCTCCGGGTACTGCGAGACCTGGTTCCTCCAGCTCGCCGGGCAGCGCACGATGCACGCGCTGCGCATCGCGATCTTCGATCACGTGCTCGCCCAGCGCGCGGCGTTCTTCGACAAGATCCCGGTCGGCCGCTTGATGACGCGGATGACCAACGACATCGAGAGCCTCAACGAGATGTTCGCGCAGGGCGCGATCACGCTGATCGCGGACTTCGTGAAGATGCTCGGGATCATCGGGATCATGCTGGTCATCGACCCGACGCTGACCGTGCTGGTGTTCATCACCCTGCCGTTCCTCGTCGCGCTGGTCGAGTACGCGCGGCGGCTGATGCGCGCGTCGTTCCGCCAGATCCGGGTGCGGCTCGCCGCGATGAACGCGTTCGCCCAGGAGCACCTGTCCGGGATCAAGGTCGTCCAGCTGCTCGGCCGCGGCGCGACCGCGCAGCGCGAGTACAACGAGATCAACGCCGGCCACCGCGACGCCTACCTCGGCCAGATCCGCGCCGACTCGGCGATGTACGCGCTGGTCGAGGCGATCGGCACCGTGGCGGTCGCGGTGGTGATCTGGTACGCCGCCGGTCACCGCGCCGACAACGTCGAGATGATCGGCATCGTCGTGGTGTTCATCGAGTACATCAACAAGTTCTTCGTCCCGGTCCGCGACCTGTCGCAGAAGTACGCGGTGATGCAGGGCGCGATGGCGGCGAACGAGCGGATCTTCCAGCTGCTCGAGACCCAGGAGCTCGATGGCGCCGGCGGACCGACCGGCGTGCACGGCGAGCGCGATCCGCTCGCGCCGGCGATCGAGCTGTCCGGCGTGCACTTCTCCTACGGCGCCGAGCCGGTGCTGCGAGGCGTGGACGTGCGGGTGCCACGCGGCGCGACCGTCGCGGTGGTCGGCGCGACCGGCTCCGGCAAGTCGACGGTGATCAAGCTGCTGACCCGGCTCTACGAGCGGGATCGCGGCGAGATCCGGCTCGGCGGCGTGGACGTGCGCGCGCTGAGCCTCGACGAGCTGCGCGAGCGGATCACCGTCGTGTCGCAGGACGTCGTGCTGTTCGCCGGCTCGCTCGCCGACAACATCGCGCTCGGCAAGCCGTACGATCCCGCGCGGCTCGACCAGGCGGTGCGCCGGGTCGGCCTCGATCGCGCGCTCGCCCGCCGCGGCGCCGACGTCCACGCCCCGGTCGCCGAGCGCGGCAGCAACTTCTCGGCCGGCGAGCGCCAGCTGGTCGCGTTCGCGCGCGCCCTGCTCCGCGACCCGGAGATCCTGATCCTCGACGAGGCGACCGCCCACGTCGATCCCGAGGCCGAGGAGCTGATCGAGCGCGGCGTGGCCGAGCTGATGAAGGGGCGGACCACGCTGGTGATCGCGCACCGGCTCTCCACGATCCGCAACGCCGACCTGATCGTCGTGATGGACAAGGGCCAGGTCGTCGAACAGGGTACCCACGACGAGCTGGTCGCACATGGTGGGTTCTACGCCGCGCTGGAGCGCACATTCCGCCGTCAGGGGGAGTCGTAGCGCCGGTCTCCTACGAGATTCCCCGCGCGCGCGGGAACCGCTGCGCGGTTGGCGTCAATTAGGTATGATCGTTTACGAATGCCGGTCGGGGTGAGCGATCTACGAACCGCCGTCGACGCGATGGCCGACGGTGCGATCCTCGCGGACACCCGATCTGGCGAGGTATTCGTCAATCGCGCCGCGCGCGAGATGCTCGGCATCCCTCCGGATGCGGTCGTCGACACGACGTACCTGAAGGACACCGTCGGGTTCTATCCGTTCGACCTCGCCGCGAACGCACACGAGCCCGTGCGCGAGGAGGTGCGGATCGGTGATCGCCTGTTGCACTCGGTGGTCACGCCGCTGCGCGACGGCGAGCCGCCCGCGGCGCCCG
>JBQCJR010000984.1:0-11452 GCA_051952595.1 Kofleriaceae bacterium | reverse complement strand
GGTGACCGACGGCACGAACCTGTACGCCGGCACCGGTGGCCAGGTCACGGCGATCGCGCTGTCCGACTTCGAGAGCGAGACCCGGCTGTGGACCAGCGCGATCACCCAGAGCCAGGACGACGTGGTGCACGTCGCGATGCTGAACGGCGGCCTGTACGCCGCTGCCGGCGGTGCGATGTGCCAGCTGAACACCACCACCGGCGCGATCTCGATGACCGGCGCGCAGTCCGGGGTCGGCGAGATGCGGCTGACCACCGGGATCGAGCACGTGTACTCGGGGTGCAACGGCTACGTCGCGGCGTTCCGGCACGACCAGATCTCGGACGGCCCGATCTGGGTGACCCAGCTGCCCGGCGGCAGCGGGATCACCAGCGTCCTGCGGATCACCGACTTCATCTACGCCGCCTGCAATGGCGTCGTGTACCAGGTGAGCGCGCAGGACGGCGCGGTGATCCGCTCGTTCCACCTGCCGCTGCCCTCGGGCACCACGCCCGGCGAGGTGCGGCTGGCGACCGGCCTCGATGGTGGCGTGCTGTTCGCCGGCTGCTCCGGGTTCGCGTTCGGGATCACGCTGACCGGCGAGTCGAGCGTGGGTGGCAACACGAGCGTCCGCCGGTAGGTACAAGCGTGCGAGCTCGACGGCGCGTTGCGACGGATCTCACACCGCGCCGCCCGCGCTGTCCACCGGCGCGCGCGAACGTGGATCCTCGCGCCGATGCGTATCCCGCTTGTTGCCACCGCCTTGCTCGCAGCCGCGTGTGGCTCGTCTACCCCTCCACCCGCGGGTGGGCCGGCGCCGGTGGGCCAGACCGGCGTGTTCGTCGAGGATCTCGATCGCCGCGTCGACCCGTGCACCGACTTCTACGAGTACGCGAACGGCACCTGGCGCAGCCAGCACCCGATCCCGCCGTCGCTCGACCGATGGAGCCGCCGGTGGGAGGGCGGCGAGCGGAACCGCGCGCGGCTGCTCGAGCTGCTCGACGAGATCGCGGCGCGGCGCGACTGGCGCCCGGGTAGCTCCGAGCAGCTGGCCGGCGACTTCTACGCCGCGTGTATGGACGAGGCGCGGCTCGACGCCGAGGGGCTCGCGCCGGTGCGCCCGCTGCTCGAGCAGCTCCGCGGGATCCGCGATCGCGCCGGGGTGCAGCGCGCGATCGAGACCCTACAGGAGCTGGCGATCGATGCGCCGTTTGGCCTGCATGGGTGGTCCGACGCGCACGACCCGACCCGCGTCATCGCGTGGGTGACCGCCGCCGGGCTCGGGCTCGGCGATCGCGACTACTACGTGCGCGACGAGGCGCGCTACGTCGAGACCCGCACGCACTACCTCGATCACGTCGCCGCGATGCTCCGGCTCGCCGGGCGCGACGCCGCGACCGCCCGGACCGCCGCCGATCGCGTGCTCGCGCTCGAGACCGCGCTCGCCCGCGCGTCGCTCGACAACGTCGCGCTGCGCGATCCGTCGAACACCGACCACCCGAGCACGCTCGAGGAGCTGGCGCGGCTCGCGCCGAGCTTCGACTGGGCCGGCTACTTCGCGCGCGCCGGCGCCCCGCGGCCGCCGATCAACGTCACCGAGCCGGCGTTCCTCCGCGAGCTCGAGCGCCAGCTCACCGCCACCTCGATCGACGACTGGAAGCTCTACCTCGAGTGGCAGCTGCTCAACTCGGTCGGCGAGCTGCTGTCGAAGCCGTTCGTCGATCAGGAGTTCGCGTTCTTCAGCGCGTACCTGTCCGGGACCACCGCGCCGCGGCCGCGCTGGCTGCGCTGCGTGCAGTGGACCGACGCGTTGCTCGGCGACGCGCTCGGCCAGAAGTACGTCGAGAAGTACTTCCCGCCGGCGGCCAAGGCGCGGGTGCAGGCGATGGTCGAGCACCTGCTCGCGGCGATGGGCGACACGATCCGGGAGCTGCCCTGGATGGGCTCGGCGACCCGGCAGCAGGCGCTCGCCAAGCTCGCGACGATGCGCACCAAGATCGGCTACCCGGACACGTGGAGGAGCTACGGCGCGCTCGCGATCCGGCGCGACGCGTTCTGGGCCAACGTCGCGGCGGCGCGGCGGTGGAGCGTCGCCGACGAGCGCGCGACGATCGGCAAGCCGGTCGATCGCGAGCGTTGGGGCATCACCGCGCCGACCTCGGACGCGTACTACAGCGCGTCGCTCAACGAGATCGTATTCCCCGCCGGGATCCTGCAGCCGCCGGCGTTCGACCTCGGCGCCACCGACGCGGTCAACTACGGCGCGATCGGCGTGGTGATCGGCCACGAGATCAGCCACGGCTTCGACGATCAGGGCGCGCGGTACGACGCGCGCGGCCAGCTGTCCAACTGGTGGACCCCGGAGGATCTCGCCGAGTTCCAGGCGCGCGGGCGCTGCGTCTCCTCGCAGTACGAGGGCTACTTCGTCGAGCCGGGGCTGCACCACAACGGCGCGCTCGTGCTCGGCGAGAGCATCGGCGATCTCGGCGGCGCCAACCTGGCGTATCGCGCGTTCCAGCGCGCCCGCGGCGCTGCGCCGGCGCCGACGATCGACGGGTTCACGCCGGACCAGCAGTTCTTCATCGCGTGGGGCCAGTTCCGCGGCGACGCGATCCGGCTCGAGACCCAGCGCCGGATGGTGCAGGGCGACTCCCACCCGATCGGCAAGTACCGCGTGATCGGCCCGCTGGCGAACATGCCGGCGTTCGCGCGTGCGTTCGGCTGCAAGGCCGATGCGCCGATGGTCCGCGCCGACGCGGATCGCTGCGTCGTGTGGTGATCGGCGCGAGTGCGACGTGGCTCCGGCGCGCGGCGCGGAGCGACGGAGCGCGCCAGATCTCGCGTGGATCCCCGCGGCACGACGGGTGCACGAGCCGATCGCAGCAGCGCGGGATCCACCATGGCCGCCGAAGCACCGCAGACGGGAGCCGCCGGATCCACACCTGACACCCCCGAGCCCACGACTCCGGAGCAGCGCCCTCGCCGGCGCAGGCTCTGGATCTGGCTGGTGGTGGCTGTGGTGCTCGCCGGTCTCCTGTGGTGGGTGCTGCGCGGGCGCGCGCCACCGAAGCACCGCGCGATGGGCGCGCCACCCACCGTGGTCATCGCGCAAGCCGAGCAGGGCGACATGCACGTGTATCTCGATTCGATCGGAACGGTCACGCCGGTGGCCACCGTGTCGATCGCGAGCCAGGTGACCGGTCGCGTGATCGCGGTGCACTACCGGGAGGGCCAGCACGTGCGCCAGGGCGATCCGCTGATCGACATCGATCCGCGGCCGTTCCAGGCCGCGCTGCTCCAGGCGCAGGGGACGCTGGAGCGCGATCTCCAGGTGCTCGCGCAATCGCGCATGGACCTCGAGCGGTTCCGCGAGGCGTGGGCGCGCAAGGCGATCCCGCGCCAGCAGCTCGAGGACCAGGAGAAGCTGCTGCGCCAGAACCAGGGCACGGTGAAGATCGATCGCGGGGCGCTCGAGCTCGCGCAGGTCCAGCTGAGCTACTGCCACCTGACCTCGCCGGTGACCGGGCGGGTCGGGCTACAGCTGGTCGATCCGGGGAACCTGGTCGAGTCCACCACCGGCACACCGCTGGTCGTGATCACCCAGATCCAGCCGATCACCGTGGTGTTCACGATCCCCGAGGATGCGCTCGGCGAGGTCGCGGAAGCGGCGCGCGGCGCGCAGCTCGCGGTGGACGCGTTCGATCGCACCCGCACGCGGCGGCTCGATAGCGGCGTGCTGATCGCGATCGACAACCTGGTCGACACCACGACCGGCACGGTCAAGCTGCGCGCGCAGTTCGACAACACCCACGAGCAGCTGTTCCCCAACCAGTTCGTGAACACCCGGCTGCTCGTCCGCACGCTGCGCGGCGTGACCATGCTGCCGTCGTCGGCGATCCAGCACGACGGCCGCCAGGCGTTCGTCTATGTCGTGCAGGACGACCGCGTGCACCTGCAGCGCATCTCGACCGGCGCCGTCGAGGCCGGCAAGACCCAGGTCAGCGGGCTCGCGCCGGGCACCCAGGTCGCGAACAGCAGCTTCGAGAAGCTGGTCGACGGCGCGCGGATCGCGATCTCCGAGCAGGCGCCATCGGCGCCGGGATCTGGATCGGGATCCGGGAGCGCCGCGCCATGAGCCCGTCGCGCCCGTTCATCCTGCGGCCGGTCGCGACCTCGCTCGTGATGGCCGCGATCCTGCTGATGGGCGTGGTCGCGTTCACCCAGCTGCCGATCTCCGCGCTGCCGCAGGTGGACTACCCGACGATCCAGGTGGTCACGTTCTATCCGGGCGCCAGCCCCGAGGTCACCGCGACGACGATCACCGCGCCGCTCGAGCGGCAGTTCGGGCAGATGCAGGGCCTGCGGCAGATGACCTCGACGAGCTCCGGCGGCGCCTCGGTGATCGTGCTGCAGTTCGTGCTCTCGCTCGATATCGACGTCGCCGAGCAGGAGGTCCAGGCGGCGATCAACGCGGCGCAGAGCTACCTGCCGTCGAACCTGCCCACGCCGCCGGTCTACAGCAAGAGTAACCCCGCCGATGCGCCGGTGCTGACCCTCGCGGTGACGTCGAGGACGATCCCGCTGCCCGAGGTCCAGGATCTCGTGGACACGCGGCTCGCGCCGAAGCTGTCGCAGCTGAGCGGCGTCGGCCTGGTGCGGATCAGCGGCGGCCAGAAGCCGGCGGTGCGGATCCAGGCCAACCCGGTGGCGCTGTCGTCGTACGGGATCAGCCTCGAGGCGCTGCGCACCGCGCTCGTGCAGACCAGCGTGAACACCGCCAAGGGCAGCCTCAACGGCCCGCGGCAGAGCTATCAGATCGACGCCAACGACCAGCTGACGTCGAGCGCCGAGTACGCGGGCGTCGTGGTCGCCTATCGCAACGGCGCGCCGGTGTTCCTGACCAGCGTCGCCCACGTCGTCGATGGCGTGGAGAGCGAGCAGCTGGCGGCGTGGATGAACGAGACCCCCGCGGTGATCGTCAACATCCAGCGCCAGCCGGGCGCCAACATCATCAGCGTCGTCGCTTCGATCCACGCGCTGCTCCCGCAGCTGCGGGCGACCCTGCCGGCGGACGTCCAGATCGTGCCGCTGACCGATCTGACCACCGGCATCGAGGCCTCGATCCGCGAGGTCGAGCTCGAGCTGATGCTGACCGTCGGGCTCGTGGTGCTGGTGATCTTCGTGTTCCTGCGCAGCCTCAAGGCCACGATCATCCCGAGCGTCGCGGTGCCGGTGTCGCTGGTCGGCACGTTCGCCGGGATGTACGCGCTCGGCTACAGCCTCGACAACCTGTCGCTGATGGCGCTCACGATCTCCACCGGCTTCGTGGTGGACGACGCGATCGTCATGATCGAGAACGTCTCGCGCTACCTCGAGGCCGGCGAGCGGCCGCTCCAGGCCGCGCTCAAGGGCGCCGCGCAGATCGGCTTCACGATCGTGTCGCTGACCGTGTCGCTGATCGCGGTGCTGATCCCGCTGCTGTTCATGGGCGACGTGGTCGGCCGGCTGTTCCGCGAGTTCTCGGTGACGCTGGTGATCACGATCGTGATCTCGGCGTTCGTGTCGCTGACCCTGACGCCCATGATGTGCGCGCGGATCCTGCGCACCAAGGAGGAGGCGCATCACGGTCGGGCGTACCGGTGGTCCGAGCAGGTGTTCGCGCGCATGATCGCGTTCTACGGCCGCACGCTGACCGTGGTGCTGCGCCACCGCAACCTCGCGCTGGTGGTCGCGCTCGCGACGCTGGTGCTCACCGTCGTGCTCTACGTGATCATTCCCAAGGGGTTCTTCCCGACCCAGGACACCGGGGTGATCCAGGGCGTCTCGCAGGCGCCGGCCTCGATCTCGTTCACCGAGATGGCGGCGCGCCAGCAGCGGCTCGCGCGCGTGGTGCTCCAGGACCCCGCGGTCGCGAGCCTGTCGTCGTTCATCGGCGTCGATGGCACGAACACCACCCTGAACAGCGGGCGGATGTCGATCAACCTCAGGCCGCTCGACGAGCGCGAGATCAGCGCGACCGAGGTGATCCGCCGGCTGCGCCCGAAGCTCGCGCGCGAGGTCGAGGGCATCGAGCTGTTCATGCAGCCGGTGCAGAACATCACCGTCGACGATCGGGTGAGCCGCACGCAGTTCCAGCTCACGCTCGAGTCGCCGGATGCCGCCGAGCTCGAGCAGTGGACCGCGCGGCTGGTCGCCCGGCTGCGCGAGCTGCCGCAGCTCGCCGACGTCGCGACGGATCAGCAGCTCGACGGGCTGGCGGCGTCGCTGACCATCGATCGGGTCACCGCGTCGCGCCTCGGGCTGACCCCGAGCGACGTCGACAACACGCTCTACGACGCGTTCGGCGAGCGCCAGATCAACACGATGTACACCCAGTCGAACCAGTACCACGTGATCCTCGAGGTCGCGCCGAAGTTCCGGACCGGGCCGCGGCAGCTCCAGGACATCTACCTGCAGGCAGGCTCGGCGGCGGGCAGCGCCGCGCCGGCCGTGGTCAACAGCTTCGCGGCTTCGGGCTCGCCGTCGGCGGGCACCAACGCGCTGACCACGCCGCCGCTGCTCACGCCCACGCCGTCGAGCGCACAGCTCGCCGCGCTGCCCACCGCGCTGTCGCCGCCGCAGCCCGCCGGCCCGGCGGCGATCAACGCGCCGGTCCCGAGCCTGCGCGCGAACGCGGTCCCGCTCGCCGCGATCGCGCGGCTGACCATGACCACCCATCCGCTGTCGATCACGCACCAGGGCCAGTTCCCCGCGGTGACCGTGTCGTTCAACCTGGCGCCGCGCATCTCGCTCGGCGAGGCGATCACCGAGATCGACCGAGTCGTGCGCGAGCTCGCGTTCCCACCGAGCATGCGCGTCGGGTTCCAGGGCACCGCCGCGGCGTTCCGCAACTCGCTGAAGAACGAGCCGCTGCTGATCCTCGCCGCGCTGGTGACCGTCTACATCGTGCTCGGCGTGCTGTACGAGAGCTTCATCCACCCGATCACGATCCTGTCGACGCTGCCATCGGCGGGCGTCGGCGCGCTGCTCGGCCTGATGCTGTTCGGCCAGGAGCTCGATGTCGTCGCGATCATCGGCATCATCCTGCTGATCGGCATCGTCAAGAAGAACGGCATCATGATGGTGGACTTCGCGCTCGAGGCGGAGCGCGAGCACGGCAAGTCGTCGATCGAGGCGATCCACGAGGCGAGCCTGTTGCGGTTCCGGCCGATCATGATGACCACGATGGCCGCGCTGCTCGCCGGCCTGCCGCTCGCCCTCGGCAGCGGGCTCGGCTCCGAGCTGCGCCGCCCGCTCGGCATCGTGATGGTCGGCGGCCTGCTGCTCAGCCAGGTGCTGACCCTCTACACCACGCCGGTGATCTACGTGTTCTTCGATCAGCTCGCGCAGCGGTTCGGCCGCCGTCCGCGCGCGCGGGAGCCCGAGGCATGAGCGCGCGCAACATCTCGGCGCCGTTCATCCATCGGCCGGTGGCGACCACGCTGCTCACCGCGGCGCTGATCATCGTCGGGCTGGTCGCGTTCACCGTGCTGCCGGTCTCGCCGCTGCCGCAGGTCGACTTCCCGACCATCAGCGTCGCCGCCGCGCTGCCCGGCGCGAGCGCCGAGATCATGGCCGCGACCGTCGCCACGCCGCTCGAGCGCCAGTTCGGCCGGATCGCCGGGATCTCCGAGATGACGTCGACCAGCGCGCTCGGCACCACCACGATCACGCTGCAGTTCGCGCTCGGCCGCAACATCGCTGGCGCGGCGCGCGACGTCCAGGCCGCGATCAACGCCGCGCGCAGCTACCTGCCCACCAACCTGCCGGCGAACCCGACCTACCGCAAGGTCAACCCCGCCGACGCGCCGATCATGATCCTCTCGCTCACCTCGAGCACGTATCCGCCCGGCCGGCTGTACGACTACGCCTCGACGATCCTGTCGCAGCGGCTATCGCAGCTGTCCGGCGTCGGCCAGGTGATCGTCGGTGGCTCGTCGCTGCCCGCGGTGCGCGTCGAGCTCCGGCCCACCCAGCTGAGCAGCTACGGCCTGACGCTCGCCCAGATCCAGTCCGTGCTGTCGCGCCAGAACTCGGCGCTCGCGCGCGGCCGGATCACCGACGGGCCGGTGACCGCCGATATCCTGACCAACGGCGAGATCTCGCAGGCCGCGGACTACCGGCCGCTGATCGTCGGCGTGCACGCCGGCTCGTTCGTGCGGCTCGACGACGTGGCCGACGTGGTCGATAGCGTGCAGGACACGCACATCGCCGGCTACATGGACGGCAAGCCCTCGGCGACGCTGGTGATCTTCCGCCAGCCCGGCGCGAACATCATCGAGACCGTCGACGGCATCCGCGACGCGCTACCGTCGCTCCAGCTCGCGCTGCCGGCCGGGATCGACACCACGATCGTGCTCGATCGCACCACCACGATCCGCGCGTCGGTGCACGACGTCGAGCGCACGCTGATCCTGTCGGTGGTGCTGGTGGTGCTGGTCGTGTTCGTGTTCCTGCGCGAGGCGCGCGGCACGCTGATCCCGAGCGTGGCGGTGCCGGCGTCGCTGATCGGCACGTTCGCGGTGATGTACCTGTTCGGCTACAGCCTCGACAACCTGTCGTTGATGGCGCTCACGATCGCGACCGGGTTCGTGGTCGACGACGCGATCGTCGTGATGGAGAACATCTCGCGCCACCTCGAGGCGGGCAAGACGCCGTTCCAGGCCGCGCTGCTCGGCGCGCGCGAGATCGGGTTCACCGTGCTCACGATCAGCATCTCGCTGGTCGCGGTGTTCATCCCGATCCTCGCGATGGGTGGGATCGTCGGGCGGCTGTTCCGCGAGTTCGCCGTCACGATCTCCGCCGCGATCCTGGTCTCGATGATGGTGTCGCTGACCACCACGCCGATGATGTGCGCGCGCCTGCTGCGCCCGAGGCGCCCCGGCCGCCAGAACCGGTTCCTGCGCGCCTGCGAGCGCGGGTTCGATGGGATGCTCGCGATCTACCGGCGCAGCCTGCTGTGGGCGCTCCAGAACCGCGGGCTGGTGCTGGTCGTGCTCCTGTTCACGATCGCGCTCAATGTCGTGCTCGTGATCCGGGTGCCCAAGGGGTTCTTCCCGCAGCAGGACACCGGCGTGATCTTCGGCGGCGTGATGGGGCCGCAGGACGTGTCGTTCGCCGAGATGAACCGATCGCTGCGCACGATCGTCGACGTGATCCGGCGCGATCCGGCGGTCGCGCACGTCAACGCGTTCACCGCGGCCAGCAACCGCGCCACGGTGTTCATGGCGCTCCTGCCGCGCGACGAGCGCGACGTCGACGCGCAGGCGGTGATCGGCCGGCTACGCCGCGCGCTCGGCCGGCTGCCGGTGGCCTCGGTGTTCCTCCAGGCCTCGCAGGACGTGCGGATCGGCGGCCGGATGGCCAACGCGCAGTACCAGTACACGATCCAGTCGGACTCGGTCGACGAGCTGACCCGGTGGGGCCCGCTGCTGCTCGCGCGGATGAAGCAGCTACCCGGGTTCACCGATGTCAGCTCGGACCAGCAGAACGGCGGGCTCCAGGCCGCGCTGATCTTCGACCGCGCGCGCGCGGCCGGGCTCGGCATCACGGCGCAGGCGATCGACACCGCGCTGTACAACGCGTTTGGCCAGGCCCAGGTCTCGGTGATCCACACCCAGCTGAACCAGTACTACGTGGTGATGGAGGTCGACCCGGCGTTCGCGCAGACCCCGGCCCAGCTCGGCGACGTGTACCTCCAGGCGACCACCGGCGCGGTCACCAGCGAGATCCCGCTGTCGGCGCTCTCGACCTCGCAGGTCGGCACCACGCCGCTGTTCGTCAATCACACCGGGCTGTTTCCGTCGACCACCGTGTCGTTCAACCTCGCGCGTGGGGTCTCGCTCAGCGATGCCACGCGACAGATCGAGGACATGCATCGCCGGCTCGGCACGCCCTCGAGCATTCGTGGCTTCTTCTCCGGGACGCTACAGGCGTACCAGTCTTCGCTGCGCGACGAGCCGCTGCTCGTGCTCACCGCGCTGCTCGCCGTCTATATCGTGCTCGGCATCCTGTACGAGAGCCTGATCCACCCGCTGACCATCATCTCCACGCTGCCATCGGCGAGCGTCGGCGCGATGCTCGCCCTGCTGATCTCCGGCGACGACCTCGACGTGATCGCGATCATCGGCATCGTGCTGCTCATCGGCATCGTGAAGAAGAACGCGATCATGATGATCGACTTCGCGCTGCTCGCCGAGCGCGAGCGCGGGCTGACCACCGAGGACGCGATCTTCGAGGCGTGCATGCTGCGGTTCCGGCCGATCATGATGACCACGATGGCCGCGCTGTTCGGCGCGCTGCCGCTCGCGCTCGGCACCGGCACCGGCTCGGAGCTGCGCCGGCCGCTCGGCATCACGATCGTCGGGGGCCTGATCGTGAGTCAGATGCTGACGCTCTACACCACGCCGGTGATCTATCTGTATCTGGATCGGCTCCGACTCCGGATCTTGCGGCGGCGCGCCGAGAAGGGGCGTGGGGGATGAGGCGGCGCGGGATCTCGCATCCCTGGCTGTGGCTGGTCGCCGGGTGCATGGTCGGGCCGCGCTACGACCGGGCGCGCGCGCCGGTGCCGCGGGCCGCGCACTACCGCGAGGCCGGGGACGGCCAGGTCTCGGGCATCGGCACGTGGAAGATCGCCCGCCCATCGGATGCCATGCTGCGCGGCAAGTGGTGGAAGGTGTTCCGCGAGCCGGAGCTCGATGCGCTGGTCGAGCGGCTCGAGGTCAACAACCAGACCATCCGGCAGGCGTTCGAGAACTACATGGCGGCGCGCGCGCAGATCCGGATCGCGCGGTCGCAGTACGCGCCCACGGTGACCGTGTCGCCCTCGGTGACGGTGTCTCGATCGGGCGCGGTGATCGCCGGCGGTGCGGGCTCGGGCGTCGTCGTGGGGACCGGGTCCGGCACCGGTGGCACCGGCGGCACCGGGTCGGGCGGCGGCACCGGCGGCACCGGCTCCGGGACCGGCGGCACCGGCACCGGATCGGGCGGCGGGGCCGCGGCGGGGGGACGCTCGACCGGGCGCCACACGGTCTACTCGCTGCCGTTCGAGGCGACGTGGGCGCCCGATCTGTTCGGCCGCGTCCGCTACGCCGTGCGCCAGGCGCAGTACGGGGCGCAGGTCAGCGCCGCGGATCTCGAGAACCAGCGGCTGGTGATGCAGTCGACCCTCGTGCAGACCTACTTCCAGCTCCGCGGTCAGGACGCGCTACAGAAGCTGCTCGACGACACCGTCGCGGTCGATCTCGAGCTGGTCGAGCTCGCGCGCGCCCGCTACGAGACCGGCGTCGACACCGAGCTCGCCGTGGTGCAGGCCGAGCAGACGCTCGAGACCGCGCGCGTCCAGGCCGTCAACGCGCGGATCCAGCGCGCGCAGCTCGAGCACGCGATCGCCACCTTGCTCGGCGTGCCCGCCACCACGTTTTCGATCCCG
>JBQCJR010000983.1:0-11110 GCA_051952595.1 Kofleriaceae bacterium | reverse complement strand
TTCCTCACCGCGCCCTTCGCCACCACGCCCTTCGCCACCGCGCCCTTCGCCACCGCGCCCTTCGCCGCCACGCCCTTCGCCGTCGCGCCCTTCGCCGCCGCGCCCTTCGCCGCCGCGCCCCCGCCGCGCGGCGCCGTGTCGTGGCTCGCCGCCCGCGGCTCGCTCGGCAGCACTTCGATCCGAGATCCAGCCGATGCGGTCTCGGAACCACGCGATGCGGCGAGCGCGGCCTCGCTGAGTGCGAGCGCGAGCGCGCGATCGGGCAGCTCACCTGCTGGGCGCCACGCCGCGAGGTCGACTCCGCGATCTGCGCGTTCGCTGCCCGCTGGAGCATGCCTCGACTCTGCGCGTTCACTGCCTGTCGACGAGCGCCTCGACTCTGCGCGTTCACTGCCCGTCGACGAGCGCCTCGACTCTGCGCGTTCGCCGTCCCCGAATGCACGCCCCGCCGTCCGCCCCAGATCTCCGTCCTCGGGTGCGCGCGACGTCGATCCCCGTTCGCTGTCCTGCGGCGCACGCCACGACTCGCCGCGGACGACTCGCTCTGGCGCACGCCACTCTCCGCGGTTGGCGCGTTCGCCATCGGCTCGAGCCGACCGACGGTCGGCCGTGTCCTCGCGCGAGGGCACGCGCTCCGTCGGCGCGAGGCGGGCGGCCGGCCGCTCGTTGCTCGCCGCGCGAGACCGATTCCCCCGCCGGCGCGTCGCGCTGCGAGGTGCGGCAGCGCCTTCGCCTTCCGCCGATCGCGACCGCCGAGACGCCCCGGCGCGGCGCTCGCTCGCCTGCGCGCTGCCGGCGCTCGCCTGCGCGCTGCCTGCGCGCGCCCGACGCGTGCCCCCGACGCGGCGGGCTCGACCTCGGCGGCCCCGCGGCGCGAAAGCTCCGGCGCCATCCCCGAGCGGTGGCTGCGATGCCGGCGCCGCGGGCGGCGTCCAGGCACGGATCGCGGCGACGATCTCCTCGACGAACCGCGCGATGTCCGCCATGAACGCCGCGCGCGATTCCTCGCCGCGCGCGATCCGGGCGAGCCGGGCCTCCCACGCGCCGGTGAGCTCGGGCGAGCCGAGGCTGGCGACCGGTAGCGCCTCGATCAGACCGATGCCAAGCGCGGTGGGCACGAGGTGCTGGCGGGCCCGCACCACGTAGCCGCGATCGAGCAGCGTCTCGATGATCGACGCGCGGGTCGCCGGCGTCCCGAGGCCGCTGTCCTTCATCGCGCTGCGCAGCGCCTCGTCGTCGATCGACTTGCCGGCCGATTCCATCGCGCCGAGCAGGGTGGCCTCGGTGTAGCGCGGCGGCGGCGTGGTCTGCTTCGCGACCGGCGCGAACGCGCCATCGAGCGCCTGACCCTCGACGAGCGGCGGCAACACGCTCGCCGCCTCGGGCCCGCCGTCCGGCTCGCCCCGCTCGCCATGCTCGCCGCGTTCGCCGCGGGCGGGCCGCTCGCGCGCCGCATCCGCGGCCTCGATCCCCGCGACCGCCTGCCAACCAGCCGCGATGCGGACGCGCCCGCGCACGAAGTACCGATCCGGCAGCGCCGGCAGCGCCTCGAGCACCAGCGGCTCGTCCCCGGCGCCGGTCCCGCCCCGCGCACGCTCCGCGCCGGGCGAGCTCGGCCCCGTCCCGGTCGCCGCGCCGGGCGAGCTCGGCCCCATCCCGGTCGCCGCGCCGGGAGAGCTCGGCCCCATCGCAGTCGCCGCGCCGGGAGCGCTCGGCCCCATCCCGGTCGCCGCGCCGACCCGGATCCACACCTCGGTCACCGCGATCTCCGCATCCGGATAGAACGCGCCGAGGAACCGCCGCACGACCAGATCGAACAGCCGCCGCTCGTCGCGATCGAGCGCGCCGAACCGGCCGGTGTGGCCGGTCGGGATGATCGCGTGGTGGTCCCCGACCTTCGCGTCATCGACGACGCGCCGCCCGGGACGCGGCGGATGTGCGACCAGCTCGCGCGCGAACGGCGCGTAGTCCGGCAGCTCGGCGAGCGCCGCGAACAGGCCGGGCAGCTCGGGAACCATGTCGCTCGAGAGGTGGCGCGCGTCGGTGCGCGGATACGTGAGCAGCTTGTGCCGCTCGTAGAGCGCCTGCGCGATCTCGAGCGTGCGCGCCGCGCTGAACCCGAACCGGCGGTTCGCCGTTCGCTGTAGCGACGTCAGATCGAACAGCTGCGGCGCGGGCTCGCGCACGGTGCGCGCGCGGATCTGCTCGACGCGTGGGCCGAGCGGATGCGCGGCTGCACCGAGCGCGCGATCCCGCGCGACCAACGCGTCGGCGAGCCCGGCGCTGGCCAGCCGCGCCGCGCCGCGATGGCGCCAGCCCGCCGAGAACCGCTGGCCGTCGGCGGTGGTGAGCTCGGCGCGGACCTCCCAGTACGGCCGCGGCACGAACGCCTGGATCGCCTGCTCGCGGCCGACCAGCATCGCGAGCGTCGGGGTCTGCACCCGTCCGATCGAGTACAGCGCCGTGTGACCGGCCGAGCGCCCGCGCACGGTGAGCGCGCGGGTCGCGTTCATGCCCACCAGCCAGTCGGCCTCGGAGCGCGACCGCGCCGCGTCTCCGAGCGCGTCGAGCTGGCGGCCCGGCCGCAGCGCCGCGAACCCGCGCCGGATCGCCTCGTCGGTGAGCGACGAGATCCACAGCCGCAGCACCGGCGGCCCGCCGCCCGCGAACTGGTACAGGTAGCGAAAGATCAGCTCGCCCTCGCGCCCGGCGTCGCACGCGTTGACCACCGAGGAGAATCGCCGATCGGCGAGCAGCCGGGTCACCGCGCGCAGCTGGGGCACCGCGTGGCGCGCCGCGCGGAGCCGGAACTCGGACGGCAGCATCGGCAGGCTGTCGAGCCGCCACGCCCGCCATCGCGCGTCGTACGCCGCCGGCTCGTCGAGCTCGACCAGGTGACCGATGCACCAGGTGATCACGCGGCCGTCGCCCTCGAACCAGTGCGCGCCGGCCGGACGCACGCCGAGCACCCGCGCGAGATCGCGCGCCACGGACGGCTTCTCCGCGACGATCAGCTGCACGGCGCCACGTTACCGAGCGGGGCTGTCATTCTCGCCTCGGCTCGCGCCGCTGACGGGATGTCAGCGCCCTCCCGGAGCGGCGTTGCCAGCCTGGCACCCCGCGGCCGCGCCCGCTCGCGAGGTCGGGCAGTTGGCGAACGGCGCAGCGCTTGCTCGAGGCAATCCCATGCAGATCTTCCACGCGATGGTGTTGCTCGGTGGTCTGGTGCTGGGATCGAGTGTCGCGCTCGCCGAGTCCCCGCCGGCCAAGCAGGCGCCGGCCGCGCCGAGTCCCTCCGATCCGGTGCCGCGGTTCGTGCCGACGCTGCGGAACGGCGTGATGATCGGATTCAAGACCTACGCGGTGCAGCCCCACGGCCGGTTCGCCCAGTTCCACAACGGGGACCTGGTGGTCGAGGTCGATCAGCTATCGACCGCCACCGCCGAGGGCGGCAAGGCGTTCCTCGAGCGGGTGCTCCAGGGCCAGCGCGACGCGGTGGTCACGGTGGTCCGGCGCGACGGCACGCGGGTCGAGCTCGCGTTCCAGGCGGTGAAGCCGTGATCACGCCGCGAACTGCGCGTGATACAGCGCGTGATATGCGCCGCCACGGGCGAGCAGCTCGGCGTGGCTGCCCTGCTCGACGATCCGGCCGGCGTCCATCACCAGGATCAGGTCCGCGTCGCGAATCGTCGACAGCCGGTGCGCGATCACGAAGCTGGTCCGCTCGGCGCGCAGCGCGGCCATCGCGTGCTGGACGAGCGCCTCGGTCCGGGTGTCCACCGAGGACGTCGCCTCGTCGAGGATCAGGATCGCCGGATCGGCGAGGAACGCCCGCGCGATCGTGATCAGCTGCTTCTCGCCGGCGCTGACGTTGTTGCCCTCCTCGTCGATCACCGTGTCGTAGCCGGCCGGCAGGTGGCGGACGAACCGATCTACGTACGTCGCGCGCGCCGCGGCGAGGATCTCCTCCTCGGTCGCGGCGGGGTTGCCGTACGCGATGTTGTCCCGGATCGTGCCGCCGAACAGCCAGGTGTCCTGGAGCACCATGCCGATCTCGGCGCGCAGCACCGCGCGCGGCAGCTGGGCGATGTCGTGGCCGTCGAGCAGGATCCGCCCGCCGTCGAGCTCGTAGAACCGCATCATCAGGTTGACCAGCGTGGTCTTGCCGGCGCCGGTCGGCCCCACGATCGCGACGGTCTGGCCGGGCGCCGCGGTCAGCGACAGATCCTCGATCAGCGGCTGATCGTCCTTGTAGCGGAACCGCACGTGGTCGAACGCGATCTCGCCGCGCACCCGCCCGGCGAACGCGCTCGCCACGTCGGAGACCTCCGGATCGGGGCGCTGGTCCTCGGCGTCGAGCAGCTCGAACACGCGCTCGGCAGACGCGACGCCGGACTGCAGCACGTTGGCCATCGACGCGAGCTGCCCGAGCTGCTGCGAGAACTGGCGCGCGTACTGGATGAACGCCTGCACCTCGCCGAGCAGCATCGCGCCGGACGCCACGCGCAGCCCGCCGACCACCGCGATCGCGACGTAGGTGAGGTTCCCGACGAACGTGATCACCGGCATGATCGCGCTCGAGATGAACTGCGCCCGGAAGCCGGCCTCGAACAGCTCGCCGTTCTTGTCGGCGAACCGCGCCTCGATGTCGCGCTGGCGGCCGAACACCTTGACCAGCGAGTGGCCGGTGAACGCCTCCTCGATCTGACCGTTGAGCGCGCCGAGGTGCTTCCACTGCGCCACGAACCGCTGCTGGCCGCGCTTCGCGATCTTGGCGGTCGCGACCACCGAGAGCGGCACCGTGACCAGCGCGATCAGCGACAGCAGCGGCGATAGCACGAACAGCATCGCGAGCACGCCGATCACGGTGAGCAGCGCGACCAGGATTCCGCTCAGCGTCTGCTGGAGGCCGGTCGCGACGTTGTCGATGTCGTTGGTGACCCGGCTGAGCAGCTCGCCGCGCGGCTGCCGATCGAAGTACGCGAGCGGCAGCCGGTTGATCTTGTCCTGCACGTCGGCGCGCAGCCGCAGCACGGTGCGCTGCACGATCGAGTTCAGCACGCGGTTCTGCAGCCACATGAACAGCGACGCGCCGGCGTACAGCACCAGCACGATCACCAGCACGCGCGCGAGCGCGTCCACGTCGAGCCCGCGGCCCGGCACGAGGTCCATGCGCGACAGCATGTCGGCCGCGCGGTCCTGACCGGCGGCGCGCATCCCGGCGAGCGCCTCCTCCTTCGAGAGCCCTCCCGGCAGCTGCGCGCCGAGGATCCCGGAGAAGATTAGATCGGTGGCCCGGCCCAGCAGCTTGGGGCCGAGCACCGAGAGCACCACGCTGGTGAGCGCGAGGCCGACCACGGCGAACAGGCCGGCGCGGTCGGGGGCGAGCCGGCCGAGCAGCCGGCGCACCGAGGGACCGAACGCCTTGGCCTTCTGCGGCGGGCCGAAGCCCCCACCGAACGGGCCGCGCGGCGGCGGCGACGGGCGCGAGGCGGCGGGGGCGGGGGAAGCTTCGCGGCTCATGCAACCTCCTCGGCGGTCAGCTGCGAGCGCACGATCTCGCCGTAGGTCGGGCAATCGCGGACCAGCTCGTCGTGGGTGCCGCGGCCGACCACCACGCCGCCGTCGAGCACGACGATCTGGTCGGCGTCGCGGATGCTCGACACCCGCTGGGCCACGACGATCATCGTCGCGCGTGCGGTGTGTGGCCGGAGCGCCGCGCGCAGCCGCGCGTCGGTCGCGAGGTCGAGCGCCGAGAACGAGTCATCGAACAGGAACACGTCCGGCCGGCGGAGCAGCGCCCGCGCGATCGCGAGCCGCTGGCGCTGGCCGCCCGACACGTTGGTGCCGCCCTGAGCGATCGGCGCGGCGAGCTGCTCGGGCATCGCCTCGACGAACTCGCGCGCCTGCGCGATCTCGAGCGCCTCCCACAGCTCGGCGTCCGTGGCGTCGGGGTTGCCGTAGCGCAGGTTGCTCGCGACCGTGCCGGAGAACAGGTACGGCCGCTGCGGGACCAAGCCGATCCGCGCCCACAGCGCCTCGGGATCGAGCTCGCGCAGGTCGGCCCCGGCGATCCGGACCTCGCCGGCGGTGGGGTCGATCAGCCGCGCGATCAGGTGGAGCAGCGTGGTCTTGCCGGCGCCGGTGCTGCCGATGATCGCGGTGAGCTGGCCGGGCCGCGCGGTGAACGAGACATCGGACAGCACCGCGGCCGTCGCGCTCGGGTAGCGCAGCTCGGCGCCGCGCAGCTCCACCAGGCCCGGCTCGCCGGTCGGCTGCACCGGCACCGCCGGCGCGACCACCGAGGGCGCGGTGTCGAGCACCTCGGCGATCCGCTCGGCGCACACCGCCGCGCGCGGGATCATCACCGAGAGGAACGTCACCATCATGACCGCGACCAGGATCTGCATCAGGTACGACAGGAACGCGGTGAGCGCGCCGATCTCGATCCCGCCCGACGCCGCGCGCTGGGCGCCGAACCACAGCACCGCGACGCTCGACGCGTTGAACACCAGCATCACCGTCGGGAACATCAGCGCCTGGATCTTGCCGACCCGCAGCGCGGTGGTGGTCAGCGCCTCGTTCGCGGCGCCGAACCGCGCCGCCTCGGCGGGCTCGCGCACGAACGCGCGCACCACGCGGATCCCGGTGATCTGCTCGCGCAGCACGCGGTTGACCGCGTCGATCCGCGGCTGCATCGCGCGGAACTGCGGGACCATCCGCCAGATCAGCACGCCGATGCTGCCGGCGAGCACCGGCACGCACACCAGCAGCAGCCGCGACAGCACGAGGTCGTCGCGCAGCGCCATCACGATCCCGCCGACGCACATGATCGGCGACGACACCAGCATCGTGCAGCTGACCAGCACCAGCATCTGGACCTGCTGGACGTCGTTGGTGTTGCGAGTGATCAGCGACGGCGCGCCGAACTTCGCGACCTCGCGCGTCGAGAACTCGCCGACCCGGTGGAAGATCGCGGCGCGCAGATCCCGGCCGTAGCCCATCGCCGCGCGCGCGCCGAAGTACACCGCGGCGACCGTGCACGCGACCTGGACGCCGGTGATCGCGAGCATGATCGCGCCGGTCGTCGCGATCAGCCCGGTGTCGCCGGTGGTCACCCCGCGATCAATGATCTCTGCGTTGAGGTGTGGCAGGTACAGCGTCGCGATCGTCGCGATCAGCTGGAGCACAACCACCAGCGCGAGCTCGCGGCGGTACGGGCGCAGGTACTGGCGCAGCAGGCGGATCAACATGCGTCCTCCTCGTCGAGCTCGGCGTCGCGGGTCCGGATCCCATCGAGCACGACCGCGACGATCTCCGCGGCGGTCAGGGTCGGCGGCTCGGCGATCCGCGGGTGCGAGCCGGCAAAGGTCACCACGCGGAGCAGCCGGGCCGCGGCCGAAGGCTCGCAGCGCAGCTCGCCGCGGTGCGCCTCGAAGATCGCGGTGAACGCGCGCGCCACGCCATCCGCGGCCGACGGCTCGCCGCGCACCGGTGGAGCGCACCCCGCGGCGGGCGAGGTCATCGCCATGATCGACATCAGCTGCCACATCCCCTCGACCCGGCGCTGCAGGATCTCCACGGCGGCGATCAGCCGCGCGCGCAGGCCGGACTCCGGGTCGATCTGGGCGAGTTCGCGCTCGACCGGCGTGGGGTCGCACGCGCTGGCGATCGCGGCGGCGATCAGCGCGCTCTTGTCGGGGAACGCGCGGAACAGCGTGCCCTCGGCGACCCCCGCGGCCATCGCGATCTGGGCGGTGGTGACCGACGCGCCGTACTTGCGGAGCAGCGGCACCGTCGCGGAGATGATGCTCGCGCGGCGAGCTTCGGCGGACAGGGGAGAGGCGCGCGGCGGCATCGACCTGGCGCCGAGTTCTATCGGTGTGAGCGCTCAATCCGCAAGGGTCAAGCGCGGGTCGGCTGCAAGAGCTGGCAATTCCTGGTCTTCGGCTCGGATGCGTTGCCGCAGCGCCTCGATCGCGACCGGACGTGATGTCGCGTTCACGCTCGTCGCGCCGCGCTGCTCGACGAGGAGCCGCACGGCACGGCGGTTGCTCCCGCGCTCGGTCGTCGTCCGGTCAGGAGTGTCATGGGTCGCCTTTCTTTTGCCTCGTACTCTGCCCTCGCCCTCGCGCTCGCCCCCGCGTGCGCGAACTACTCCCAGCTCCAGGACGCGGAGACCCTGCGCGCCGGCGAGACCCGCGTCGGCATCGGCGCCTCGTTCACGCGCTACGACTCCGAGGCCACCAACAGCAGCGGGCAGACCGTGAACGAGTCGGTCTCGGTGCCCGCCGTCGTGATCTCGGCGCGCCGCGGCCTCACCGATCGGCTCGAGGCGCAGACCACCGCGTGGCTGCCGCTCGGCGCGCGGATCGGCCTCAAGTACCAGCTGCTCGGCGAGACCGGCAAGACCGGCTTCCACGTGTCGCTCGGCGGTCACGTCGGCTACCTCAAGATCTCGGCCTCGTCGGGCGACGAGGAGGCGAGCGCCACCATGGTCGATGCCTACCTGCCGCTCTACCTCGGCTACCGCGTGAGCCCCGCGTTCGCCGTCTATGCGGCGCCGCAGTACATGCTGCGCTCGGCGTTCGGCAGCGGCGACAGCGAGTACGGCCACGTCGGCGGCTCCACGCTCGGCATCGCGATCGGCGAGCGCTCCAAGTTCCACCTCGAGGCCGGCGCGTTCTACGACACCCTCGTCGAGGCGCCGATCTTCAACACCGCGTTCGGGATCTCGCTGTAGCGCGGCGCGGGAGATCGCGCGATCTCCGGCGATCTGTCACACTCGCCCGCCAGGTGACCCACGCGATCGGCATCCTCGGGGGCAGCGGCTTCTACGATCTGCCCGGCGTCGTCGAGCGCGAGCTCGTCGAGGTGGAGACCCCGTTCGGCCGGCCGTCCGACGCGCTGGCGATCGGCGAGCTCGCCGGCCGGCGCGTGATCTTCCTCGCGCGCCACGGCCGCGGCCACCACCTGCTGCCGTCCGAGATCAACACGCGCGCGAACCTGTACGCGCTCAAGCAGCTCGGCGCCACCCACGTCGTGTCGGTCTCCGCCGTGGGCTCGCTGCGCGAGGAGATCGCGCCCGGGCACGTGGTGGTGCCGCGCCAGCTGGTCGATCGCACCATCGCGCGGCCGTCGACGTTCTTCGGCCAGGGCGTGGTCGCGCACGTCAGCCTCGCCGATCCGATCTGCAACTCGCTCGCGAACCAGCTCGTCGAGGCCGCGCGCGCCGAGGCCGCACACGTCCACCCCGCCGCGACCTACGCGTGCATCGAGGGGCCGCAGTTCGGCACGCGCGCGGAGTCCGAGCTGCTGCGCGCGTGTGGCGCCGACATCGTCGGCATGACCAACCACCCCGAGGCGCGGCTCGCCCGCGAGGCCGAGCTGTGTTACGCGACGCTCGCGCTGGTCACCGACTACGATTGCTGGCGCGCCGACGACGCGGTGGTGGTGACCGACATGTTCGCCGTGCTCGCCGCGAACGCCGCGCGCGCCCGCGCGATCCTCGCCCGCGCGCTCGCCGCGATCGATCCCGCGCGCGCCTGCGCGTGCCAGCGCAGCCTCGATGCCGCGCTCGTCACCGCGCCCGCCGCGATCGGCCCCGAGGCGCGGCGCCGGCTGGCCGCGATCCTGGAGCGCCGGTTGCGCGGCGCCTGACGATCAGTCGGCCCAGTTGTGGAACGCGCCGAGGTCCGGCGTGATCTCGGCGCCCGGCTCGGGGATCGTGCGGATCGACGCGACCACGCGCTCGAACACGTGCATCGACTCCTCGAGCAGCTCGGCGTCGCACTCGAGCCGGATCGGATAGATGTAGCGCTCCTGGACCAGCGTGCCCTCGAGCGCCTTGATCGCGCCCGGGCGGTTCGGGACCTGCCCGGTGAGCACGCTGACCCGGCACGGCAGATCGTCGGCGGTGTAGAACTCGACCGGCCCCTTCGCCGGCTCGACGAAGAACTCGGGCGGCAGGGTCTCGAACACGCGCGCACCACCCCGCGCCCGGTGATCCGCCGGCGGCCGCGCGTCGAACACCCGCATCACCTGGTAGCGCCGCGGGCAGCTCGGCGAGACCCACAGCGCGCCGCGCTGCCGCGCGATCCCGGTCCAGCCGGCCGGCGGCTGGTAGTAGAACGGCCGCCACCGGGTCGCGCCGAGGCCCAGCGTGGTGGTGTACACGAGCTCGGTCACCACGTCGCGATAGCGCGCGTACTGCGCCGGATCGGCGACCACGGCCTCGATCTGCGCGTAGTGCTCCTCGCCGAACACCACGGCGAGCGTGTGCTGGCGCGCCGGATCGGTCGCGTGGGCGACCGCGGCGTACGCGCCCTCGGCGGTCGCGGTGAGCGCCGGAGGCACCACGGTGGTCGCGGAGCTGGCCTGCGCGAGGAACGCGCCAAAGATCTGGTCGACCGAGCGGATCGGCGCGACGCGCTGGGTGATCCGGATCCACGCGGCGCCGGGCCCGTCCTCGCCGCTGAACACCAGGTCGCCGCCGACGAACGTCCGCCGCCAGCCACCGCCGCGCGCCGGCAGCGGCGGGCGCGCCACCGTCGGGGACGGCCGGCCGAGCAGTTCGGCGAGGCACACCACGCCGCCCTGCGCGAAGTCAGGCCGCGCCTGGGCGAGCGCGCGGATCACCTCGTCGCGCCACGCCGGGTGCGCGGCGGGATCGCGGCAGATCGCGATCGCGGTCGCCGC
The DNA here is from genome assembly GCA_051952595.1 of Kofleriaceae bacterium. Lineage (GTDB taxonomy): Bacteria > Myxococcota_A > Polyangia > Haliangiales > Haliangiaceae > JABFXX01. The sequence goes on along the minus strand of JBQCJR010000983.1, from coordinate 412 downwards.
GTAGTCGAAGAACCCGAAGAACGCGACCAGCCGCGCCTCCGAGCCGATCGCCCCGTCGAGCAGGATCGCCGCCCAGCCATCGTCGGTCGCGAACCGCGACCGCTGCAGCGCGCTCGGCTCCACGCCGCGCTGGTGGGTGCGGTGGACCAGCGCGTGCTGCATCCACGCATCCGGATCCGGCGGCGCCGCCCCGAGCGGCAACACCAGGATGCCAAACGCGTCGCCCGGCGCCTGGAGCAAGGTGCCGTCCGGCACAGCGTGTTGCTGCCAGCCAGCGGGAACGGGTACGACGAGCTTCATGGCAGCGCCTCGCGCGGCGCGAGACGGTTACCAGGAGAACAGGTTGGAGATCCCGTCCGCGACCGCCGACGCACCGTTCGCGATGCCGCTGCCGAGGTACGAGGCGCCATCC
>JBQCJR010000982.1:0-3322 GCA_051952595.1 Kofleriaceae bacterium | reverse complement strand
GATGTGGGGATCTGGAGCACCACGACGTAGTCGTTCATCGGCCGCGCGAGCACCTCGGCCACCGCGCCGTCCCGATCGATCACCGGGCGCACCGAGATCGCATCGCTCACGCCGCGGCGTGCGAGACGGCCCACGATCGCCGAGTCGTGGCAGTGGCCATTGCCGGCGAGGATCACCAGGTGACCGTCCGGATGTGCGGCGAGCCACTTCGCGCCGAGCTCGGCCATCGTCTCGTCCCACACGACCTGCACCGTGTAGATCCGGTCGGCGCTTGGCATCGGGGGCGCGGCCGGCGCGCCGGCTTCGGGCGCGGTGTGAGGCGTGGACGGCGCATGCGTGCCGTGCGCCGCGTGGCCACCCATCTCGTTCATCAGCGCGTCGAACCACGCGCGGTGCTTCGCGTCGTCGAGCACCAGCTCCGGCACCTGCGCGCGCTCCTCGGGGGTGAGCGCGTCGAGTCCCTGGCGCGAGATCTTCTTCGTCAGCTCGCGCGGCGCGTTGAGCGCGATCACCTCGCCGCCCGCCGCGCTCACCGCGTCGATCGTCGGGCCGTACAACCGCCAGTCGTAGCCCCAGCGCTCCTCCCAGCCGACGCGCGATCGGAGCGTCGCCGCGTCGATCCGGTGGGCCACGTAGTCATCGACCACGCCCTGGAACGGCCGCTGGATCATCTCGAGCCCGAGCGCGAGCCGCGGCGGCGCCGGCAACAGCTTCGCGAGCTGCTCGACCACCCGCAGCTGGAACCAGTGGTGATGCGGATTCGGGTGCTCCTCGCCGACGCACACCGCGCGCGCCGCGGCGAGCCGCGCCCAGAACGCGGCCTCGTCGACCTGGCGGCCGGTCCTCCCGTCGAGGATCTGGTACGGCAGCGCCGCCGCGGCGAGCCCACCCTCGCCGACCGCCGCCTCCGCGCCGGGCTTGGCGGGTGTGGTTCCCCCGCTCGCGGGGTACTTACCGGCGCACCCGATCAGCGCGATCTGCACGGTGACGAGCGCGAGCGCGCCGGCGAACCTCGACATCCGCGGAGCTTACACCGCGAACGTGAGACAGTCCGTGGACGTGAGCTTGCCGTACCTGACATCGGACCTCCCTGGCATCGGCGGTGTGCTGCGCACCACCGACGACGACTTCGTCGTGGACGAGGTGCCCGCGTACCTGCCCTCTGGCACCGGAGACCAAGTGTTCGCGCGGATCGATAATCGCGGGCTGACCACGCCGCAAGCGGTCGGCGCGATCGCCCGCGCGCTCGGCGTGCGCGATCGCGATATCGGGGTCGCGGGCATGAAGGACCGCCACGCCGTGACCACGCAGTGGATCAGCCTGCCGCCGCCGGTCGCGCCCGAGGCGGCCAGCGCGCTCGCGCTCGACGGGATCCGCGTGCTCGAGGTCGCGCGGCACCCCCACAAGCTGCGCACCGGCCACGTCCGCGCGAATCGGTTCCGGTTGCGGGTCCGCGGCGCGTCCCCCGATGCCGCGGCGCGCGCGCGCGCGATCCTGGCGCGGCTCGCCGAGCCGCCGGGCACGCCGAACTGGTACGGCGAGCAGCGGTTCGGGCGCGACGGCGACAACGCGGCGAGCGGCCGCGAGCTGGTGAGCGGCGCCCGGCGCCTCGGCCGAGATCGCCGGCTCGATCGCCTGATGGTCTCGGCGCTCCAGTCCGAGCTGTTCAACGCGTGGCTCGCCGCGCGGCTGGCCGACGGGCTGTACCGCCGCGCGATCGCCGGCGACCTCCTGCACAAGCTCGGCGGCGGCATGTTCGCGTGCGAGGCTCCGGAGATCGACGAGCCGCGGCTACTCGCCGGCGAGCTGGTGGCGACCGGGCCGATGTTCGGCGACCGGATGCGCACGCCGCCCTCCGGATCGCCCGCGGCCGCGCGCGAGCAGGCGATCCTCGACGCGGCGGGGCTGACCCGCGAGTCGTTCGGCGCGGTGCGCGCGATCGCCGAGGGCACCCGGCGCGACGCGGCGATCGCGATCGCCGAGCCGACCGTGGCCGCGCTCGAGCCAGGAGAGGACGCCACCGGTGAGACCATCGAGGTCGGATTCGCGTTGCCTGGTGGGGCCTACGCGACGGCGGTCATGCGCGAGCTCATGAAGACGTAGCGACCTCGCGACGTGTGTTTTCGGGGCCACGAGGCGGGCGGCGGCGCACCACCGGGCTACCCTTCGAGCTGCGATGGACCTGTCCAAGGCGTTTGTCGAATTCGCCCAGCTCGGTGCGAACTGGGTCATGTGGCTCCTGATCGCGCTGTCGATCTGGTCGATCGGCGTGATGATCGATCGCTACCTGTGGTTCCGCGGCCGCGACACCGACACCGAGCGGTTCAATCGCGAGATGCGCGGCGCGTTCGAGCGCGGCGAGCTCGAGCGGCTGTCCACCAAGTACAAGGACGATCCGGCGATCCCGATCCAGATGGCGCTGCGCGGGCTCGCCGAGCGCGATCGCGGTCCGGAGGCGGTCGCCGAGGCGATGCACGGCGAGCGCTCGAAGTGGCGGCGGTCGGCGGATCGCAACCTGATCGTGCTCGGCACGCTCGGCAACAACGTCCCGTTCGTGGGGCTGTTCGGCACCGTGCTCGGCGTGATGAGCGCGTTCGTCGAGCTCAAGAGCAACTCGGCGGAGGCGCAGGCCCGCACCCTCGATCTGATCGCCGAGGCGCTTTCGGCCACCGCGGTCGGCCTGATCGTCGCGATCCCGGCGGTCGTCGCGTTCAACTACTTCAGCCGCCGGCTCAAGGTCGTGATGGCCGGCGCCGACGAGTGCGCGCACCAGGTGCTGTCGCTGGTCCACGGCGCCGAGCACGCCCGCGCGCGCGGGAGCGAGAGCGCCTACCAGACCCAGGAGGTGAGCCATGGCGGGGGCTAGCCTCTACAAGGACGACGACGACGCGGGCATCACCGACATCAACATCACGCCGTTCGTCGACGTGGTGCTGGTGCTGCTGATCGTGTTCATGGTCACCGCGAAGCTGATCGTCGCGCGCGGCGTGGACATCGACAAGCCCAAGGCGGCGACCGGCGGCGAGGTCCAGAGCACGCTGCGGGTCTCGATCAACGAGGGCGGCGAGCTGTTCGTGAACGGCGACAAGTTCGCCGACGACGCCTCGGCGATCGCGCGGATCAAGGCGATCGCGGCGACCACCGACAAGCCCAAGGCGATCATCGCCGGCGACCGGCGCGGCGCGTACGGCGGCGTGATGCGCGCGATCGATCTGGTGCAGCAGGCCGGCATCTCGGCGATCGCGCTCGAGAACGAGCGCCCGTGATCGGCGGCCGACGCCTCGCCGCGCTCTGCTAGACTTCGGCGGTGCGCTGGGATTCG
>JBQCJR010000981.1:0-21828 GCA_051952595.1 Kofleriaceae bacterium | reverse complement strand
TGTGTTCGCGTTCTCCCGCTCGGCTCGTGCCGCCGCCAGCGCGTGTCCGCGCTCGCCCTCGGCTCGCGAACCAGCCGCGCGCCCAGCTATCCGACGACCCGGTTCCGGCCCTCTCGCTTCGCGCGATACAGGTTGTCGTCCGCGATCTTGATGAACGCCGAGACATCGACGTCCTCGCCCTCGACGGTCGCGACCCCGACCGAGACGGTGACCGGGAACGTGTCGCCCTCGTACTCGAACGGCTGATCGCCGACCAGCCGGCGGATCTGCTCGCCGAACGTGCGCGCGCCGGTCAAGTCGGTCTCGGGCAGCACCGCCGCGAACTCCTCGCCGCCGTAGCGCGCGAGCAGCTCCTCGCGCCGGACGCGCCCGAGCAGCCGCCGCGACATCTCGCGGAGCACGTAGTCGCCGGTGAGGTGGCCGTGCTTGTCGTTGATCGCCTTGAAGTGGTCGATGTCGAACATTAGCAGCGAGAGCGGCCGGCGGTAGCGCGCGCAGCGGGCGATCTCGCGCTCGAGGAACTCGAGGAAGTAGCGCTTGTTGTGGGCGCCGGTCAGGGCGTCCACGATGGTCATCTTGTAGATCTCTTCGTGGTAGCTGGCCTCGACGCCGGTGCCCGACAGGAACTTGAAGATCGCCGCGCCGATCTTCAGGAAGTCGGCGTCGCGCAGCACCGACTTGGTCACCGGCACGTCGTTGACGTACGAGCCGTTGGTCGATTGGAGATCTTCGACCGACCACTGGTCGCCCGTGCGGAACACCCGCGCGTGGCGGCGCGACACCGAGTCGCGATCGACCTGGATGTCGCAGTCAGCGCCGCGCCCGAGGACGATCTCGCTGCGCGCGAGCGGGAAGCGCTTCCCCATGTCCGGGCCTGGTGGATAGATCAGGACCAGGCACGCTTCGCCCGATTCCTTGGCCGGCTTGACGACCTGGACCTTGGTAATGCGTGTCTTCCACTCGCTCATGTGGTCACGGGTACCGAGCTAGCACCCTCAAGCTGCCGCAATCGTATCGCTTTCGATCTGAGCGCAAGGCCCGCGAGCTGTCAATGTATGAGGCGGTGTGATAAGCCGGCGACCGTGGCCCCCGGCGACCCGTTCGAGCTCGACGGCGACGGTGACGAGATCGTCGCAGTGCTCGTCCACGGATTTACCGGCACGCCCTACGAGATGAGCCACCTCGGCGCGCACCTGGCGCGCCAGGGGATCGCGGTGCGCGCGCCGCTGCTGCCCGGGCACGGCACCTCGATCGGCGACCTCGATCGCACGGGCTGGCGCGACTGGGCCGGCGCCGTCGAGCGCGCGGTCGAAGCGGCGAGCGCGCGGTTCCGGCGCGTCGCGGTGATCGGCCAATCGCTGGGCGGCCTGCTGGCGCTCCACGTCGCGAGCCGCCGCCCGGAGCTCGCCGCGGTGGGCTCGCTCGCCGCGCCGCTGTGGCTGCCCGGGTGGTCCGGCCGGATCGCCGCGTGGACCACCACCGGGCCGCTGCGCTGGATCTCGAAGTTGCCCAAGCTCGGCGGCTCGGACGTCCGCGATCCGCGGGTCCGCGCGATCAATCCCAGCTACCGCGCGATCCCGACCCGCGCGCTCGGGGAGCTGCTCGCGTTCATGCAGGTGGTCGATGCCGAGCTGCCGCAGATCGCCTGCCCCGTGCTGGTGATGCACGCCACCCACGACCACACCGCGCCGGTCGCGTGCGCCGCGCGGATCGCGGACCGAGCGCGCGCCGAGCGCGTGCGGATCCTGCCGCGCAGCTATCATCTGATCGCGATCGACCTCGAGCGCGACCTGGTCGCCGACGAGGTGACCGCACTGCTGCGCCGCCACCGAGACACCGGAGACATCTCATGCGACACGTGATCGCGATCGACCAGGGCACCACCGGCTCCACCGTGCTCGTCCTCGACGAGCAGCTCGCCGTGCGAGGCCGCGGCTACAAGGAGTTCCGCCAGATCTATCCGACCCCGGGCTGGGTCGAGCACGATCCCGAGGACATCTGGGCCTCGGTGATCGACGCGCTCCGGCAGGCGATGGCCGGGATCGAGCCGTCCTCGATCGCCGCGATCGGGATCACGAACCAGCGCGAGACCGCGGTGCTGTGGGACCGCAAGACCGGCGCGGCGGTCCACCACGCGATCGTGTGGCAGGACCGGCGCACCGCGGAGCGCTGCGCCGAGCTCGAGGCGGCGGGGCACCAGGCGCGGGTCAAGCAGCTCACCGGGCTGACGCTCGATCCGTACTTCTCGGCGACCAAGGTGAGCTGGATGCTGTCGCACATCAGCGCGCTCGCCGCGCCGGCCCGCGCCGGCCAGATCGCGTTCGGCACGGTCGATTCGTTCCTGCTGTGGCGGCTCACCGGTGGCGCGGTCCACGCCACCGACGTGACCAACGCGTCGCGCACCCTGGTGTTCGACATCCACCGGCTCGCGTGGTCGGACGAGCTGCTCGAGCTGTTCGGGATCCCGCGCGCGGTGCTGCCCGAGGTGGTCCCTTCCTCGGGGCCGATCGGCTCGACGCGCGGCGTGCCGGGGCTGCCGGACGGCATCCCGATCGCCGGGATCGCCGGCGACCAGCAATCGGCGCTGTTCGGCCAGGCGTGCTTCACGCCGGGCGACGCCAAGTGCACCTACGGCACCGGCGCGTTCATCCTGATGAACACCGGCGACCGGCCGGTCGCGTCGCAGTCGGGGCTGCTCACCACCGTCGCGTGGAAGCTGTCGACCGGCGAGCTGCGCTACGCGCTCGAGGGCTCGGCGTTCATCGCCGGCGCTGCGGTGCAGTGGCTGCGCGATGGGCTGCAGTTCTTCTCGTCGGCGACCGAGATCGAGACGCTCGCGCTCTCGGTGCCGGACTCGGGCGGCGTGGTCGTGGTGCCGGCGTTCGCCGGGCTCGGCGCGCCACACTGGCGGCCCGACGCGCGCGGCTCGATCTCCGGGCTCACCCGCGGCACCACGCGCGCCCACGTCGCGCGCGCCACGCTCGAAGGCATCGCGCTGCAGAACGTGGACATCCTGCGCGCGATGGAGCGCGACGCCGGGCGGCCGCTCACCGCGCTCAAGGTCGACGGCGGCGCCGCGGCCAACAACCTGCTGATGCAGTTCCAGAGCGACGTGCTCGGCGTCGAGATCGCCCGCCCGGCGCTGGTCGACACCACCGCGCTCGGCGCCGCGTTCCTCGCGGGGCTCGGCACCGGCGTGTGGAAGGACCAGGCGCAGGTCACCCAGACGTGGCGCGAGGAGCGGCGGTTCAAGCCGGCGGCGGATCGCACGAAGGTGCTCGAGCACCTCGCGCGGTGGGACGCCGCGGTGGCCAAGGCCTGACCGCGCGACGGCTCACGCCGGGCCGAGCCAGCTCGCCGGATCTTCGATCCGCTGCTTGAGCAGCTGCAGCGAGCGAGCGCAGTACAGCCCGTCCTCGACCCGCTCGTCGAACGTGTAGCGCAGGGTCAGCCGTGGCCGGGCGACCACCTGCTCGCCCTCGATCACCGGCACCTGCGAGATCTGCCCGATCGTCACGAACAGCGGGCAGTTGCCGTGCTCGAACAGGTGGTGATAGGCGGAGTCGATCTTGATGCTGCCGAGGTTCGCGACGAACGCGCTCGCGTACATCGGATCGGTATCGATCAGCGAGCGCGGCGCGAGCCCCCAGCCGTACAGCCGGCGCAGCACCGCGATCAGGAACGCGAGCAGAAAGCCGGGCAGCGCGAGCAGGATCTTGAGCTCCTTGTCGAGCGCCGAGGGCTGCGCGGACCGCGCGCCACCGACCTCGCCGGTGAGCCCATCGACCAGCGCGTCGAACGGCTCGTCGCGCGCGAACCGCCGCTTGACCGTGGCGAGCGGCGCGTCATCACTCATCGCCTTCTTGGCCGCGAACGACAGGAACACCCCGGTGCGCTGGTAGGTGCGGCGGCCGACCGTGAACCGGTTGAGCCGCTCGCGCTCGTGCAGCACGTTGGCCAGCCCGTGCAGGATCAAGTGAAACAGCGTCGCCCGCGACGCGGCGCGCTGGTTGTGCGCCGCGAGCCACGGCAGGGTCTGCGTCAGATCGAGGTGCTGCTCGAAGTACACGGCCGACTCGTTCCGGCCGCGCATCAAGAAGCCCATCATGCGCCGGTAGGGGTGGACCGCGACCCGCTTGCCATCGTGGGGGCCAAACATCGCCCCCACGGTACCCGCTCCCGCCATGTGGCGCGGGAGTGACGGATACGACTCCGCTGGGGACGTGCTTCCCCTCACCTGGTCGATTTCACCAACAAGTGGTGCCCCTGACCGACCAGACCGATCTGTGACTTAGCAAATCCGGCCACTTAGACGTGGCATCGCGGTTGCTGTAAGAGCGATTCCACACGGAGGGATGCACGATGGCTCTTCTCGCGACCCGCACTGCCAAGAATCCTGCCGACTGGACTGATCGGGAGCTGTTGCGGTGCGTCCTCCGGAGTGAAGCCCGCGGCTGGGCGGAGCTGGTGCGCCGCTACCGCCCGCTCATCTACCGCTGCATCACCAAGGTCACCCTCAAGTACGCGCCGAGCCTGTCGAGCGCGGACCTCGACGAGATCTACGCCGACGTGATGATGCAGCTGGTGCGCGACGACATGCACAAGCTCCGCATCTACAACCCGGCGCGCGGCACCAAGCTCGGCTCGTGGATCGGCATGATCTCGGTCAACGCGGCGTACGACTTCCTGCGCAGCGCCGGCCGCCGCCCGCTGCTCGACAAGGTCGACGGCGCGCTCGATCCCCACGAGGAGTGCGATCGCACGCCGCTCGATCAGCTGATCGAGAAGGAGCGCTGGGACCACCTCAACTCGCTGCTGTCCGACTTCACCGACAAGGACCGCACGTTCGTCGAGCTGTACTACCAGAAGGGCCTCGAGGCCGACGAGATCGCGGCCGAGATGCAGATCAGCCTCAAGACGGTCTACTCGAAGAAGCACAAGATCCGCGCGCACCTCGTGCGCTGCCTGCAGAACATCGCCGGCGACAGCCCGATCGCGGATCTCGCGGCGGCGTCGGCAGCCTAACGAGTCATTCCTCGAGACGCTCGAGACCCTCGAGACGCTCGAAGCGCGCGAACGCGCGCAGCACGAGCGCGTCCTCGGCGGTTCGCTCCGGTGCGGTCAGCACCAGGTTCGACGCGAATCCCACCAGCCCGCCGCGCGGATGCTCGAGCGCGGCGATCGCGTCGCCGATCTCCGCCTCGCTCCCCGCGAAGGTCAGCCGGCACAACGTGCGCCGGCACTCGGTGCCTTCGAGGCGCGCTCCGCGAATCTCGCGCAACCGGCGGCGCAGCTCGGCCTCGGTCGCATCGGCCCACACCGGATCGCGCGCCTCGGCGGCGAGCTCGGTGTCCGCCGTCACAACCGTGGGAGCGGGCAGCGCGGGCGGCAGCGCTGCCACCGAGGGACCCGCAGGTGCGGAGATCGGCGCACGTGTCGCCGCGGAGCCTGGTGAAGCAGGCGTGAGAGTGTGCGACTCGGCGGGCGCGGCGGCGCGAGATCCGTCAGGCTCTCGGAGCACGTACCACGCGATCCCACCCGAGATCGCCGCGATCCCGACGAGAATCGACCAGCGCGCTGCGCCCATACCCGGCGAGCGTATCACTTGCCGCTGCGCCCGGCGTCGTGGCTAAGATGTGCCCACGTGACCGAGCCCGCCGACGAAGTACCCGAACCGGCACCCGCCGCGGTCACGGCCTCGCCGGAGCCGGGTGCTAGCGATGTCAGCGAGGTGAGCGGTGCTCGCGAGGCTCCCGAGACTCTCGGCCCACCGCCGCCACCGCCGCCGCCGCCCGGTCCCACGGACGCGCGGGCGCGCGTGGTGATCGCGAATCGCCGCGATGGCGGCCTGCTGTTCTGGCTCGGGCGGCTGTACGGCTTCGCCGCGCTGGTGGTCACCGCCGGGCTCGCGATCACGGCGTTCCTCGTCTACAGCTACTTCTCCGTCAACGCGCCACCAGTGCCGGATCTCGAGCGCTACGCGCAGATCGCTCCCGGAGTGTCGCGGATCTACGCCGCGGACGGAACGGTGCTCGGCCAGTACGCCAAGGAGTGGCGCCGGCTGGTCCCCTACGAGCGGATCCCCAAGCGGCTGGTCGATGCGTTCCTCGCGGTCGAGGATCACGAGTTCTTCGAGCACCGCGGCCTGTACTTCAAGGGGATCGCCCGCGCGGTGTGGCGCAACATCACCGCCGGCGATTTCGCGCAGGGCGGCTCGACGATCACCCAGCAGGTCGCCAAGCAGTTCCTCGGCGGCGAGAAGTCGCTGTCGCGCAAGGGCAAGGAGGCGGTGATGGCCCGCCGGCTCGAGGCGAAGTACTCGAAGAAGGCGATCCTCGCGGTCTACCTCAACCACATCTATCTGGGCGCCGGCGCGTGGGGCGTCGCCGCGGCGGCCGAGCGCTACTTCGGCAAGTCGCTCGATCAGCTGACGCTCGCCGAGTCGGCGTTGATCGCCGGGCTGGCCAAGGCGCCGACGCGGTTCTCGCCGAGCAACCAGCCCAAGCTCGCGATCGAGCGCCGCAACGTGGTGCTCGACAAGATGGCGAGCTACGGGTTCGCGAGCGAGGCCGACGTCGCCGCTGCCAAGGCCGAGCCGATCCGGCTCGGTCAGTACCGCGACAGCTACGCGGATCGCATGCCGTACTACGGCAGCTGGGTGAAGAGCTACGTCGCCAAGAAGCTGGGCGACGAGGCGCTGTTCGCCAACGGCCTGCGGATCGAGACCGCCGCCGAGCCGACGTGGGAGGCGAGCGCGTACGAGAACGCGGATTTCGGCGCGCGCCACCAGGACAAGCGCCAGGGCTGGCGCGGCCCGGAGTGGCGGCTCGATGGCACCGCGCGCGAGATGTTCCTCGGACGACAGCGCCAGCTCTACGGCGCCGGTCCGCTGGTCCCGGGCAAGCGCTACCTCGCGCTGGTCGACAAGGTGACCGGCGACGGCGCCGAGGTGCTGATCGGCGATCGCCGGCTCCAGCTGCCGCTCCGCAACATGCGGTGGGCGTCGAAGTGGCAGCGCGGCAACGCCGAGAACGACATCCAGGTCGAGAGCGCGAACGCGGTGCTCAAGGCGGGCAACGTGGTGTGGGTGTCGCGCGAGGTCCGCACGGTCGGCCGGTTCCGCAACTGGCAGCTGCCCGACGGCAAGAACCCGGCGTGGATCGTCAGCGAGGATCGCCGCGAGTGGGACGAGTCCCACACCGACGTGGTCAAGCTCGAGCAGGTGCCGCACCCGCAGACGACGATCTTCACCGCGGATCACCAGACCGGCTACGTCGCGACGATGGTCGGGGGCTCCGACTACGACCGCTCGGTGTTCAACCGCGCGGTGCAGGCGTGTCGCCAGCCCGGCTCGACGTACAAGCCGATCTACTACGCGCTCGCGCTCGACCAGGGCTACGGCTTCGACACCCGGCTCAACGACATCCCGATCACGATCGTCGATCCGGAGACCGGCGAGAAGTGGACCCCCGAGAACCTCGACGACACGATGGACAGCGACGTCACGCTCGAGTTCGCGCTGGTGTTCTCGAAGAACGTGCCGTCGGTCGACCTGTTCCAGCGGCTCGGCGCGGCGAACGTCGAGAAGTGGGCGCGCCGGCTCGGGTTCACCACCAAGATCTTCGCCGACGACGCGCTCGCGCTCGGCGCCTCGTGCAGCAAGCTCGACGAGATGGCGCGGGCGTTCACGATGTTCGCGCGCAACGGCGCGTGGTGGCCGCGCCCGAACGGCAAGGAGAAGAACTGGATCTACGTGCGCCGGATCCTCGATCGCGATGGCAACGCCGTCGAGGACAACACGGTCGCCCAGGATCCGCAGCTCGCCCCGGCAGATCGCCTGGATCGGATCGCCGCGCTGGCCGGCGTCGAGGCGCCGCAGGCGATCCCGGCGCGCGCGGCGTTCCTGATGTCCAAGCTGCTCGCGAACGAGGTCACCTACGGGTTCGCGAACGTGCTGCGCGCGACCCAGATCCCGTCGGCCGGCAAGACCGGTACGTCGAGCGATACCCACGACACGTTGTTCATCGCGTACACGTCGCAGTTCACGACCCTGGTGTGGATGGGCGACGACAAGAAGGAGCGCGCGCTCGGCAAGAGCGACGCGGCGTACATGACGGTGGTGCCGCTGTGGTCGCGGTACATGTACGAGGCGTCGCGCGGCTACCCGAACAAGGTGATCCCGTGGGCGGTCCCGCCCGGGGTCAACCCGAAGGATCGCGGCGACCACTCCAAGGGCGAGAAGGTGCCGCAGATGGATCTGATCTTCCGCTATCCGAAGAAGCCGACCGCCGAGTCCGGCGACAAACCGCCGGCATAGCGCGGCATAGCGCGGCGCAGCGCGCTCAGCCTTCGAGGTGGGTGACCAGCCCGCTCGTGATCACCGCGCGGCCGGCGTGCCGCTGCTCGAGCTCGCCGAGCCCGGCGCACAGCGCGCGCCGGCTGGCCTCGGCGGCGTGGCCGCGATCGACGAACACCACCGCGCCGCCGTCGCGCACCGCCCGGCAGTACCCGCGCAGCGTGTCGGCCCACGCCGGATCGGTCGCGATGTCGACGCAGATCACCGCGGCGAGCTCACCGGTGACCTCGTCGATCGACGCGACCGCGCCGGGCAGCCGCCGGGCCGCGCGCGCCGACATCCCGACCGGGATCACCTCGCGCGTGGCCGCGAGCGCGGACGCCAGCTTGGGGCTGCCGACCACGGCGATCCGCCCCTCGGCGCCGGCCGAGCCGAGCGCCTCGGTGATCGCGGTGACCGCGGGGGTGACGAACAGGCCATCGAGCACGCGATCACGCTAACACACGCGGCCGGGGATCTCGGAGCTAGTCGAGATCGCGCATGTACTCGCAGCGCGGCGACTCGATGTGCGGCGTGATCCACGAGACGTTGAGCAGCTGGTCGAGCAGGAACCGGAAGTTGCCGTACGTGACCACGAAGAAGTCCATCTTGCGCTTCTTGATCCCGCCGCCGGTGTCGTCGGCGCGCACGCAGCCATCGTGGATCGAGCCATCGGGCAGCGCGAGCCCGTCGAACTCGGGGATGTACAGCGGCTCGCCGATCGCGATCACCCTGGGATCGACGGCGACCGACTTGAACGGGATCAGCGGGCGCTGGCCGGCGCCGCGGCCGAACGGGTGCTGCGCGATATCGAGCTGCTCGAAGCAGGTACCGTAGCCGTACTTGCACCCGCCGGTGTAGTTGATGACCCGGCCGTCCATCATCAGGCCCGAGCCCTCGAGCCGCAGCGCCCACGCGAACCGCTCGGGGACGCGGTTCATGAACAGGCCGTCGCGGGTGTACAGCTCGACCCAGGTGTTGAGCGGCACCTGCGCGGAGCGGCCGCTCCGGGGCACCGCGGTGGTCTGCGGATCCTGGTAGTCGGCCTCGAGCGCGAGCCAGTAGAACCGCAGCGCGAACCCGAGCTCCTCGGCGAGCGGGTAGCCGCAGCACAGCTTGTTCTTGCCGCGGAACGTCCCCTTGGGCTGGAGCGGGACGTCCTCCTTCGCGAGCTTGCTGGTGTCGGCGTGCGCGGTGGCGGTCAGCGCCACGGCGATCAGCGGAACGACGACGCGCACCGAGGGATCGTAGCGTCGGCGAGAGCGCGGTACAACGTGGATGTGTCCGTGGTTCCGCTCGCCGACAGCGACCGCACCGCCGGTGGCAAGGCCGCCGGGCTCGCGCGGTTGATCGCCGCGCAGCTCCCGGTTCCGGAGGGCTTCGCGATCGGCGGCGAGGCGTTTCGTGCGCTCGCCGGGCCGCTCGCGATCGACGACGCCGCCGCGATCGGCCACGCGCTCGGCGAGGCGGCGCGGCGGATCGAGTCCGCGGAGCTGCCGCCGGCGCTGGTCGCCGACGTCGAGGCGCGCGCCCTCCCGCTCGGCCGGCTGGCGGTGCGATCGTCCGCGACGATCGAGGACGGCGAGGCGGGCGCGGCGGCGGGCGTGTTCTCGTCGCGGATCGCGGTGCCGCCCGGCGAGCTGTGGCCGGCGATCCGCGCGGTCTGGGCGAGCGCGCTCACGCCGCTGGCGGCGAGCTACGCGCGGCGGCGCCACGCCGAGCTGGCGGTCGGGGTGATCGTGCAGCGCTACATCGATGGCGAGCGCGCGACGGTCTACACCCGGCCGCCCGGCGCGCCGGAGCGCGACGAGCTGTGGATCCAGCGCGCGGACCAGCTGGTGAAGCTGCGCCGCGGCGATCCGGATCCACGCGCGGTGCTCGCGCTCGCCGCCGAGCGCGCGATCGATGCGCCGCGCGGCGCCGATGTCGAGCTGGTGATCGCAGGCGACGCGATCTGGATCGTCCAGGCGCGGCCGATCGTGCATCCGGCGCCGCGGGTCCGCACGCCGCCACCGCCGATCGTGATCGCACCGCTGGTCGCCGATGGCCGCCGGTGGACGTGGGATGTCGCCCACAACCCGGATCCGCTGTCGGTCGCCCAGGCCGGGCTGGTCGAGCGCGTCGAGGCCGCCGGGATCGCGCCGTGGTCGATGCGGGTGTGCGCGGGCTACCTCTACACCGCGTCCGGCGAACCGCCGCCGCGCCCGCAGCTCGCGGACCGCGCCGCCCTCGACGCGATGGTCGCGGATCTGGAGGCGCGCATCGAGCGCGCGCTCGGCCCGGATCGCGAGCTGCCGATCGACGAGGCGATCGAGCGCTACCTGGCGTTCTACCGGATCTGGGCGTGCGAGGTCGGTCCGGCGATCTCCGCCGCGCGCGCGGGACTGTCGGCCGCGCAGCTGCTCGGCGCGCGGCCCTCGGCGGTCGAGGCGACGCTGATCGCGGCGGCGCGCGGCGAGCTCGATGAACCCGCGGTGTTCGCGCGGCTCGGCGCGATGGCGCCCGCGTGGGACATCGCCGTACCCACGTTCGCCGAGCGGCCGACGCTGCTGCGCGCGGCGATCGCACGCGCCCAGCAGATGCCAACGCCCGCCCCCGTCGTGCCGAGCGGCAGCGAGCTGGCGCGCGGCGGCGCGGACCTGGCCGAGCGCGATGATCTCTGGTTCGCCCGCGCGCAGTGGTTGGTCCGCCGCGCCCTGCTCGCCCGCACCCGCGCGCTCGGGATCGCGCCCGACGATGCGTTCTGGCTGCCGCTCGACGAGCTGGCCGCTGCGACCGATCTCGATCCGGACGACGCGCACCGGCGCGCCTCGGCCGCACGCACCGCCGCCGCGCGGTCCGCGCGCTGGGACATGCCGTTAATGGTCGGAGGTCCACCCGTCGAGCCGGGGCGCGCGCTCCACGGCGTGGGCAGCGGTGGGCGCGCCACCGGCCGCGTGTTCCGTTTCGACTCGCTCGGGCGCGACGTGCTGGTCGGCTCGGGAGACGTCGTGGTCGTCCGCGCGGTCACTCCCGCGCTCGCCGTGCTGGTGACCGGCTGCGCCGCGCTGGTCAGCGAGACCGGCGGCCTGCTCGATCACGGCGCGGCGATGGCCCGCGAGCTGGGCATCCCGTGTGTGGTGGGCTGCCGCGAAGCCTGGTCGCTACTCTCCGACGGGATGATTGTCACCGTCGATGGCGATGCGGGGACCGTCGCGATCGCAGGGGATCCAACAACGACGGACCTGGCCACGGCCTGACGCCGGATCTGACGCTCGATCAGTCCTCGTCGTCGTCGTCGTAGTCCGGCTCGTTCGGATCGGTGTCGTCGGGCTCGTCGGGCTTGTCCGCGGGCAGCGGCGTGCCGAGGCCGGCGTTGACTCGCTCGCGCAAGTCTTTGCCTACTTTGAAGAAAGGCAGCCGCTTCTCGGCGACGTGAACCGTCTCGCCGGTGCGCGGGTTGCGACCTTCGTAGGCCTTGTACTTGCGCACGGTGAAGCTACCAAAGCCGCGGATCTCGATACCTTCTCCGCGTTCGAGGGCCTTCACCATGGAGTCGAAGATGGTGTTGACGATGGCCTCCGCCTTACCAGCCGGCAGCTTCAACGTCTCGGAGATTTTCTCGATGAGCTCGGACTTGGTCACCCGTAACTCCGCGTAACTAGAGATAGGCTACGCAACGAGGGTGACCAATAGCAAGCTTAACGCCGCGGAATGTCATCAATGGTCGGTGGCCGAAACCGGCACCGACCGCTCGCCGTCTGTTTTAAACGCCCGATACTCAAGCGGAAATTGATACGTCTGGCAGCGGTGCCGCGCGTAGAAGTCAGCGAGATCTCGCCATCCGATTTCCTCGCGTTCCAGCCCGCTTCGGACCGCCTGGCCAACCATCGGCGCACAGGGTTCCCGGGTCCGTATGCCGCGGTGTCCGCGGGCGATCCGGTCCTCGATCCCGACCACCGCGGGCGGGACCTGGCCGAGGTACCAGGCGGCGAGCGGCGGCAGCGCCATCGACTCGACCCGCGTGACCACGATCGACATGCCATCGCGCCACACGCACTCGACCCGCGTCTCGAGCTCGCCCTTGCCGAGCACCATCGCGTCGAACGGCAGGGGGGCCGCGGCGCTGCATCCTGGCACATTGGGTGTGGGCGAGGTGGCGATATGATACGCGAGCTCGTCGGCGCCGCGGTTGCGGATCTCGAGCCCGATCGCGCCGCCGGTCCGGATCGCGCGCAGCTCGAGGCCCGCGAGCGAGATCGGCGGCTCGCCGACCTCGAGCACGTGCCGGCCGTCATCGCGCTGGTACGGGAACGCGCGAGACATCTCCTCGATCGTCGGAGTTCCTACACCGGCCGCGGCGGCATCCTTCGCGAGGAAGTCGCGGTACACGGCGGGTGATGCGGCGCCGCGCGAAAGCAGCTCCGCCTGCGATTCGTGGGCGAGCGCGGCGGTCGCGGGCGGCGGCGGTTTGGGTGGCAGCGCGACGCTCCCGCAGAACCTCACCGCGGTGATGCTCGCGACCAGCAAGATCCCACCTACGACGACACTCGCCCTGAATTGGCCGTCGGAGATCACCACGCTATGCCCATCCTCTCACGGTGATCGTCCCGGGGAAACCCGGAGAGAGAAAACATTGACTCGTCGCGATCGCGGGCGCCTAATCGAAACCACCGAATGCGCGGAGGGCAGATCATCGCGAGGTGGAGATGGTCGAGGTGGGTCCTCCCGATCGCGCTCGCGCTGCGCGTGCTCGACGCAGCGCCGGCCCGCGCCGAGGACCGCGTCGCCGAGCTCTCGAAGATGTTGTCGTCGAGCTCGAACGAGAAGGGTCGGCTGTCCGCGGTCGCCGCGCTCGCCCGGCTCGGCGATCGCCGCGCGATGAAGCCGCTGGTCGCCGCGCTCTCGGATCCGAGCGCGCAGGTCCGCGCGGTCGCGGCGGCGGCGCTCGGCAAGCTCGGCCACAAGGCGGCGCTGGTCGCGCTCAAGGGCGCGGCGGTCGACGATCTCGATCCGACGGTGCGCGCGCGCGCCAAGGAGGCGGCGATCGCGGTCGCGCGCACCAACCAGCTGCCCTCGCCGTGGCCGGAGGAGGTCGCGGCGCCTCGCACGCGCAAGCCGGGTCGCGCCGGGTTCGGTAACCAGCCGCGCGCGCTCGAGGCGCAGCCGGATCTGTACGTGATGGTCAACTCCTCGACCGACGACTCGCCCGGCAAGACCGACAAGCCGACCCGCAAGCAGCACGGCGAGATCCTGCGCCAGACGCTGCTCGCGGCATGCAAGGGCAACGCGCTGATCACCACGGTCGCGGCCGACGCGCAGCGGCTCGGGTTGACCGAGCGCCACATCGACGTCTCGGTGATCAAGCTCGAGGTCGCGACGACCGGCCACCTGGTCGAGGTCGAGGCCCAGCTGCGGCTCGCGATCTCCGACGCCCACGGCAAGATGCTGTCGTTCCTGTCGGGGGGCGCGAAGGTCCAGGTCCCCAAGCACAAGTTCAACGCGCAGTACCTGCCGAACCTGCGTCGCGAGGCGCTCGAGAACGCGATGCGAGGCATGTTCGACAAGCTGGTCGCGCACCTGCGGACGATCGCGCAGAGCTGAGCCGGTCGTGAACAAGTGTCGAGCGGGCCGCGCGGGGCGGATCGCTCGGCCGCGGGCCTGCTAGGCTGTTCGTCCATGCGCGCGATCCTGGCCGCGATCTTGGCCGCGGCGCTCCTCGGGGGCGGCCACGCGCGGGCACAGCCCGATGTCCGCGCGCCGGACGCTCCGCCGCCGGCCAAGCGCACGGGGGTGATCACCAAGCAGCCGCAGCTGCTCCAGGCGGTCGCGCCGGACTATCCGCCCGCGGCGCTCGCCGCCGGCAAGACGGCCCAGGTCAAGGTCAAGATCCACATCGACGCCGCGGGCCTGGTCACCAAGGTGGACGTGCTCGCGCCGGTGGGCGACGGATTCGACGAGGCGGCGGTCGCCGCGGCGATGCAGTACGTGTTCGATCCGGCGGAGATCGATGGCGCGCCGGCCGCGATCGCGGTGGAGACCACGATCCACTTCGTGATCGACGAGCAGCCCGAGCCGGAGCCGCCTCCCCCGACGGCGCCGCCGCGCAGCCACACCGGGCCGCCGAACCACGCGGGCGAGATGTCCGCGCCGATCTCGCTGCAGGGCGAGGCGGTCGAGCGCGGCACGCGGCGCAAGCTCGGCGGGGTGATCGTCTCGATCGCCGAGCTCGGCCTCGACGTGGTCACCGGCGACGACGGCACGTTCTACTTCCACGGCGTGCCGCCCGGGAACTATCAGCTGCTCGCGGTGGATTCGCGGTACGACCGGATGGAGCGCCCGGTCGTGCTGGCGAAGCGCGAGTCGGTCGAGGTCCGGCTGTGGATGCGGCCCCGGGGCGGCAACCCGTACGAGACGGTGGTCGAGGGCGAGCGCGAGACGCTCGAGGTCACCCGGCGCACCCTGCAGCGCCAGCAGCTGACCAGCGTGCCGGGCACGTTCGGCGATCCGATCCGCGTGATCCAGACCCTGCCGGGGATCCAGCGCGCGCCGTTTGGCCTCGGGCTGCTGCTGGTCCGCGGCTCGAACCCGGACGACACCGGGATCTTCGTCGATGGCCACGAGGTGCCTTCGCTGTTCCACTTCCTCGGCGGGCCTTCGATCTTCAACGCCGAGATGCTGGAGTCGCTCGATCTGTACCCGGGCGGGTTCCCGGCGCGTTTCGGCCGCAAGCACGGCGGCGCGGTCGCGCTCGAGCTGCGGCCGACCAAGTCCGATGGGATCCACGGCTCGGCGAAGGTCGACTTCCTCGACGCGGGCGCGTACCTGCGCGCGCCGATCACCGAGGATCTGTCGTTCGCGTTCGCGGGGCGGCGCTCGTACGTCGACGCGTTCCTCGGCCTGGTGCTGCCGGAGCCGTCCCAGGGCGGCCGGCGGATCGTGACGCCGGTCTACTACGACTACGCGGCGCGGCTCGACTACAACCTGAAGCAGCACGGCCGGCTGAGCCTGTTCGCGATCGGCGCCTCCGACACCCTGCGGGTGCTCGACGAGAATCCGGACTCGATGGCGTCGACGAACCTGAACACGGCGGTGAAGTTCTTCCGCACGATCGCGACGTACACGCGCCCGCTGGGCGGCGATCTCCAGCTCACGCTGTCGCCGGCGTGGGGGCGCGACACCCTGAGCTTCTCGGGCGCGCAGGCCGAGGCGGCGGGGCCGTTCACCAGCGTCGGCGTGGTCAACGACAACCTGTCGTACCGCGCGCGCGTGCACGGCCGCGCGAGCAAGCGGCTGGCGCTCGACACCGGGCTCGACCTGCTGTCGCGGATCACCCGCTACGAGGCGCTGGTGCCGCTCGACGACAACCTGTTCAATACGCAGGGCGTCGACATCCCGCCGTCCGCGGTGTTCCGCGGCGCGTCCACGCTGGGGCTCGGCGCGTACATCGATCTGGGGATCGACGTGACGTCGAAGCTCAAGCTGATCCCGAGCCTGCGCGCCGACGCGTACATGATCGAGGGCCAGGATCGGTACTCGATCGATCCGCGGTTCGTCGCGCGCTACGCGCTGAACCCGACGTTCACCCTCAAGGGTTACCTCGGCGAGTTCAGCCAGCCACCGCAGCCGGAGGCGGTCGACTCGCGGTTCGGCAATCCGCGGGTGGGGATCGAGAAGGCCACCCACCTGGGCTTCGGCTACGAGTGGAAGCCGAGCCGGCTGTGGAAGGTGGACAGCGAGATCTACTTCGTGCGGCGCCGCGACCTGGTGGTGTTCACCGACGAGGTGGTGCCGAACGACGACGGCACGTACTCCTACGTGAACTTCGTGAACGAGGGCCGGCGCAACTCCTACGGCGCCGAGATCATGATCAAGCGCGAGATCAGCGAGCGCGCGTTCGGCTGGGTGTCGTACACGTTCAGCCGCGCGCGGATGCGCACCCGCCCCGAGGACGCGTGGTCGGCGAGTGGGTTCGATCAGCCACACGTGCTGAACGCGGTCGCGAGCTACAAGCCGGGCCGCGGCTTCGAGATCGGCGCGCGGTTCCAGCTCGCGAGCGGGCGGCCGATCACGCCGGTGATCGGCGCGACGTACGACGCGGACACCGGCACCTACGACGCGGTGCGCGGCCCGGCGCGCTCGCAGCGCGCTCCGACGTTCCGCCAGATCGACGTGCGGGTCGAGAAGCAGTGGCTGTACGATCGGTGGAGCCTCGGGCTCTACCTCGACGTGATCAACGTCGCGAACTTCCAGAACGTGGAGACGTACGAGTACGACTATCGCTATCGCGAGCGCGCCGCGGTGACGAGCCTCCCGATCCTGCCGACCCTCGGCGTGCGAGGAACCTGGTGATCTCGATGAACCGCAGGTGGCTCGCGATCGCGGCGTGGGTGGCGTGCGCGGCGTGTGGCTCGTTCGAGGACAAGGACATCGTGCTCGACACCCGGATCCTGGCGATGGCGGCCAGCGTGCCGGACCAGGTGATCGACATCGATCTCGAGAACCCGCCGCAACCGGCCGAGCTGCTGGCGCAGATGGTGCCGACCGAGATGTGTGGGCTGGTCGCGGATCCGGAGGTCGAGCGCCGGCTGCGCTGGCGGATGGTGCTGTGCGTGCTGAACCGCGACGAGCGCTGCGACTCGGTCGCGGCGGTGCGGATCGGCGGCGGCACGATCGAGGATCCGGATACCGCGGTGCCGGCGCCGCGGATGTGCGCGACGATCGAGCCGGACGGCAACCTGCTCGGCGTGGTGCTCGAGGCACTGGAGAGCGACTCGTTCGGCGGGCTGGGCGGCATCGACTATGGCGTGCAGCTGATCGTCGGGCCCGAGGACGGCGATCCCGCGGACGATCTGTACGCGGGCAAGACGCTGCGGGTCGCGCCGCGGATCCCCGCGGAGCGGCGGGCCAACCAGAACCCATCGGTGGATCGGTTCGAGGTCGCGATCGCCGGGAGCGCGCCGGTGGAGCTGCCGCTCGGGCGCTGCGTCGATCAAGCGGCGCCGGTGGAGTTGCCGGCCGGCCAGGAGATGCGGATCACGCCGATCGAGACGGCCGGCGCGCGCGAGGACTACGTCGTGCCGACGCTCGACGGACAGTGGCAGATGTTCTCCGAGAGCCTGACCTACCAGTGGATGGCGAGCGCGGGCGGCTACTCGAGTGGATCGACCGGCGGACCGCGCGACGTCTCGGGCAATCCGGCGCCGCTGTTCACCGACTATCGCGCGCCGCGGGCGCGCGACCTCGATGGACCACGCGACGTGGCGCTGTGGATCGTGCAGCGAGACGAGCGCCTCGGCGCGCGTTGGTACGAGAGCTGCGTGCGCGTGGTGCCGTAGCAGGCGCGGGCGCCACAGCGGACGTGCCCGCGGCGGAGGTTGCATCCCGGCGCGCGCGATGGCATCACGCGTGGATGCGCGCCTGGCTCGTGTGCGGAGTGCTCGGCCTCGTCGGTTGCAGTCGCGCGTCCGCTCCGCCGGTGCAGCCCGCGCCTCCGCTCGCGGACGCCGTGCCCGCACAGCAGGCGGCCGCGCCGGCCGATGCGCGCCCGTTTGAAGATGTGGTGGAGCCAACCGGGGCGAGCGGCGCGAGTGGCCCGGGCGGCGCGGGCGGTGCGGGTGCCGTCGCTACGTCGTCGAGGGCGCCGGAAGGTTTGTTCGCCGAGATCCGGCAGGTCCTGCGCAGCCGGTACGACGCGCTCGCCTCGTGTTATGCGCGGCCCTCGAGCGCGCCGTCAGGAAGCACCGGCGACGTCGGGCTCCGGCTGGACATCGACGCCAATGGCCGGGTGACCGCGAACGTGACCGGCGTCGAGCCGCAGCTCGCGAGATGCATCGAGGACGCGATCGCGGGCCTCCAGGTGTCGAAGCCGCCGGATGGGCATTCGATCCAGGTGTCGTACCCGTATCGGTAGCGCAGAGCGCGCTGTGGACATGACGCGCCTGTGACCTGCGCCGAGCTTGCGCGGAGGTTGCGCGTTGGTTCGCAGCTCCCAGTCGCTTGGAAAACCGTCGGCCCTCGCAGGCCGACGGTTGCCCACATCCCCACAGCGCCTGCCGCTACCGGGGAGATTTTTTTGGTTTCGAGAAGAAGAGGAAGATCGGGGATGGCTAGGAGGGCGGACCCGGGATCTCGTGGATCGAGATCGGTGGGTGGCGCGACCAGCCGGTCGAGAGCAGCGGCGGGACCAAGCGGGGCACCGTCGAGCTCGAGCCGGGACGGGAACGAGATCGCCGACGAGAACGGATCGATCTGCCAGGTGCGGGCGTGTGGCGCGCGCTCGTCGCGATGACGCCTCCAAGCTGACCGCTTGTTCCGGAATCGGACGTCGGCGAACTCGACGTCGCCACCGGGTCGCCCGCGCTTGGGTCGTTGATTTCGCCGATATCCGCAGCTTGGTTTCCGGCGTCATCGTGAACGCATTCGATGTCCGAGATTCGGACAATGACGCACCGTGCGCCCAGCACTGCGCCCTTGATGCGGCCCCATCAAGCACCGGCCATCGTCGGTGTCACCTATGTGCCCGGTCTATTCCGGAACCCATCTACCCGGTTCGCAGCAACCCGGACCTCGAGCGCGCCCTCCCCGCCCTGCCCGATCTTCCTCTTCTCCCCCGATCCAAAGATCCTCCTCGGTAGTAGCGGCCTGGAGGCATGTGGGCAACCGTCGGCCTGCGAGGGCCGACGGTTGTCCAAGCGACTGGGAGCTGCGAACCAACGCGCCATCTCCGCGCAAGCTCGGCGCAGGTCACAGGCGCGTCATGTCCACAGGGCTCTTCGCTATCCGAGCACGAAGTCGAACGCCGCACGCCGGGCTCCGCGCTCGACGCGGTGGGGCATGACCAGCGAGCGCATGACGAATGGATCGCGCTCGAGATACGGATCACCAGCGAAGTAGAGCTGGGTGGTCAGCTCGCGCATCTCCGCGGCGCGGAGCTTGAAATGGACGTGGCTCGGGCGATAGCGGCGGCCGTTGAGGTAGCGGCCCGGCACGATGGAGTCGAGGCGCCAGCGGCCGAGCGCGTCGGTGGTCAGGGTGCCGCGCAGGCCCCAGCCGTCGTTGTCGTAGTCGCCGCGCGCGTCGGCGTGCCAGATGTCGAGCACGGCGCCGGCGATCGGCTCGCAGCGCCTGTTGCGTACAGTGCCGGTCAACACGAGGCGCTCGCCGGGGTCGCGCGGGGTGATCAGCGTGGCGCGGCTGGGCGCGCCCGCCTTGTAGAACGGCCCCTCGATGTTGTCGGCGGTGGCGACGCAGCTCTCCGGCGGCGCGTCATCGCCGTCGTCGACGTGGGGCGTGGGGGCGAGCGCGTCGCGCGGGGCAGCCACCGACGAGCCGCGCGAGCACGACGGGAGCACCAGCGAGCCGAGGCCAAGAGCGAGGCGGAGGACGTTGCGGCGAGAGAGCTGCATCGATCCGTCAACGGCGCAGCAGGGCGACCGGCGCGGGAAAAACGCACCGCGCCGGTGAATCGGGGTGACGGAGCGCTACCAGCCCTGGCTCGAGCCGTAGGTGCCGACGTCTCGCTGGGGCTGCGGAGCTTGCGCGGGGACCGGTGGGCGCGGAGGCGGTGGCACGTCGACGAGGGTCGGCTGAGTGACCGGGCGGTCGAGCGCAGGCGGCGGCTCGATCGAGATCGATCGGATCGGCGCCGCGTCCGGATCCGGCTCGGCGCGGAGATCGCGGCGCGCGCGGCTGGGCCCCCGCGCCACCACCGGGCCCGGCCGCATCGCGGCGGCGAGATCGGCGAGCAGCGCGTCGGACTCGTCGATGACGTAGCGCAGGTTCGCGCGGGTCGCGGCCTCGCGTGCCGAGGTGGCCAGGCCGCGCGCCTCGGTGCGCTCGCCGAGCGCCGCCGCGGAGCGCGCGCGATCGATCTGGAGCTGGATCGCCGCCGGGGCATCGGCGCCGAGTGTGGCGGCGTACAGCGGCGCGGCGATCGCGAACTGCGCCAGCGCGGTGCGGTGATCGCCGGTGCGCGCGGCGACGAGGCCGAGGTTGTGCTCGGCGAACACCCGGTCGCCGTGGCCGGCGGCGGCGAGCGCGTCGCGGGCGAGCGCGAGCTCGGTGCGCGCCGCGGCCCAGTCGCTGCGCGCCATGTGAACGAGGCCGAGCGAGTTGTGGGTCAGCCCCGCCTCGGCGCTGCGCGGGCCGCGGCTCGCGATCATGATGGCGAGCGCGTCGCGGTAGTTCGCGGCGGCGCCTTCGAGATCACCGAGCTTGCGGCGCACGCCGGCGAGGTTGTGCAGGTCGCGCGCGATCTCGGGATGCTGCGGGCCGCGCAGCACGCGGCTGATCTCGAGCGCCGCGCGGTGATGGCGCTCGGCGAGCTCGAGCTGGTCCTGCTCGCGAGCGACGATCCCGAGCGCCGACTCGACGCTCGCGACCTCGATCGAGCGCTCGCCGCTGGCCTCGACGAATCGCGCGCGCGCGTCGCCCAGCAGTCGGCGAGCCTCGTCGAGCTGGCCGCGGTTGAACGCGACCAGGCCGCGGAGACGTAGCAGCTGGCCGGACAGCCGCGGCGGCGCCCCCGCGCGATCGACCGCCGCGCCGGCGAGCGCCGCGAGGTCCTCCGCGATCGCGAGATCGCGGCGATCACCGGCGATCGCGACCCGTGCGATCCAGGCGCGGGCCGCGGCGAGATCGTCGCGACCGCGCTCGGCCGCCGCGGCGGCATCGCGCGCGGAGACCGCGGCCTCGCCGAGCCGCGAGGCGACGCGCAGCACCTCGGCGCGGGCGAGCTCCGCCTCGGCGACCGTTGGAGCGTGGCCACTCTCGCGCGCGCGATCGACCAGCGCGCCCGTGGGCTCGACGAACGGCCTCGCATCGCCGAGCGCGATCGCCGCGCGCACCGGTACGAGCTGCGCCTGGACCTCGCGCGCGATCGCGGCCCGCGCGGGATCGAGGGGCAGCGCATCCGCCGTGCTCGGCCCGGCCGCGGCGCACTCCGAGGGCGGCAGCGCCGCCAGCGCATCGATCAGCCGCTCGGCCCGGCGCGCCGACTCCCGCCCGTCTGAGCGCGCACCGCGATCCGCCGCGTCGGGCGGCGCGGCGACGAGCTGATCGAGCAGCGCGGCCAGCTCGGTGCGGCGCTGATCGAGGCAGCGATCGCGCGCCGCGACCCGCGGGGCGGGGTCGGTGCGCGCTGCGCGGCACGATGCGTCGCGCTGGGCGGCCCACGCCGCGGCCCAGCGATCGAGCGCCGCTCGCGATGGATCCGCGAGCCCGTCGAGCTGGGCGAGGCGCGCCGGGCTCCACACCTGGGCGATCTCCGCGGCGCCACCGTCGCATGGCGCGAGCGCGGCGCCGCCGTCGCGCGCGGCGAGCCAGGTGGCGGTGCTCGCGGCCACCGCGGCCACCGCGGCGCCGGCGATCCATGCGACGGGTCGGCGGCGCTGACTGCGCTGCGCGAGGTGATCCGCAACCGCGGCGAGCGAGCCGAAGCGGCGCGCGGGATCGACGGCGAGGCAGCGCCGGATCGCGGCGTCGAGCCAGCCGGGCGCATCGCGCAGTGTCGG
>JBQCJR010000980.1:0-4486 GCA_051952595.1 Kofleriaceae bacterium | reverse complement strand
GCCTGGTTCGGACGCGGCTCGCCCGGTTCGGACGCTTGTTCGGACGCTTGTTCGGACGCTTGTTCGGACGCTTGTTCGGACGCTTGTTCGGACGCTTGTTCGGACGCTCGTTCGGACGCTCGTTCGGACGCTCGTTCGGAACAGGCGAGCGCGGGAGCGTTCGGACGCTCGTTCGGAACAGGCGAGCGCGGGAGCGTTCGGACGAGCGTTCGTTGCGGTGGTCAGTACTCGGTTTCTCGGCTCGCCGGCCACACCGCGGCGTCGCCGGGCGGCATGTGCTCGTTGTCGAGCTCGCCACGCGCGTCGGTGTAGCCGGCCCACACCAGGCCATCGGAGGTGTGGACGAAGTACGGCTCCTGGCGCACCGGCGCGTCGTCCTCGCTCGGCTCGACGACGTAGAACGTGCGCCACTCCTCGCGCGCCGGGATCTCCGGAGCGCTCTCGCGCGCCGCCGCGCGGACGTCCGGTTCGCCGTCGGTGTCCGCCGCGATCTTGCGCGCCGCGGCCGCCTGGGTGCCGCCGACGCGGGCGAGCGCGCGCGCGGCGGAGACCCGGACCGTCGGGCTCGCGTCGTCGCGCAGCAGCTGGACGAGCGCGCGTGCGACCTCGTCATCGCCGGACAGGCTACCGAGCGCGTGCGCCGCGTTGATCCGCACCAGGCGCGACTTGTGGAACACCAGCGCGAGCAGGCCGGCGCGGCGCGGCGTGGTGAGCAGGGCGGTGCGGCCCTCGCGCGGCAGCGCCCAGAGCAGCCGAGCCAGCCCACCGGTGCTGTCGATGGCCGCCGCCCAGCCGCCGTGCTTGCCGAGGTACAGCCAGCGATCCACCACCGCGGCCGCGCGCGGCGACGTCGGGTGCGCCGCGAGGATCTCGCCGAGCGCCCACGCCGCGTCGCCGAGCATCCGGTCGTCGCGCCCCGACAGAGCGGCGGCCAGCACGTCGACCGATGCGGCGTCACGCAGCGCCCCGAGCGCCGAGACCGCGGCGCGCCGGCGATCCGAGGTCCCGCGCTCGGCGAGCGCGCGCAGGGCAGGGGCGTCGGCCTGGTCCTTGGCCGCGCCGAGCCCCGCGATCGCCGCGAGGCTGACCTTGAGCGGCGCCTCGCTCGCGAGCTCGCGCAACAGCTTCTGCGACGCCGCGCGCGCTCCCGCATCCGCCTGGCCGCGCAGCGTCGCGCCGAGCGCGCGCACCACCTCGTGGCGGGTCGGGCCGCGATCCGAGCGCGCCTGCTCGACGAGCAGCGCGACCGACGCCGGGTCCGCGAGGTACGACAGCGCGGTCGCCGCCGAGCGATGCAGCGCGACCGGCCCCTCGCGCAGCACGCCGAGCAGCGTCTTGGTCGCCTCCGGGCGGCCGATCTCGCCGAGCGCGTCGATCGCCGCGCGGCGCAGCCGGTTCGGATTGCCCGGGCCGGCGAGGGCGATCAGCTTCGCGGTCGCGCCGCCCACCCGGAGCATCCCCAGGTACTCGGCGGCGAGCACCCGGATCTCGAGATCGTCGTCGGCGAGGTGCTCGATCAGCACGTCGCCCGCGCGCGCGTCCGAGCCGATCAGCGGGCGCAGCGCCTCCATCGCGGCGAGCCGGATCGTCGGATCCTTGCTCCCCAGCGCGCGCAGCACCGGGACCAGCGCCTGCGAGTCCCCCGTCGCGCCGAGCGCGCGCAGCACTTTCGGCATCGCCACGCGGCCACGCTCCAGCTCGGCCGCCAGCGTCGCCGTCGCGCGTGGATCCGAGGCGTTCTCGAGCAGCTCGACGGCGGCCGTCGGATCGCCCGCGAGCCGGCCCTGGAGGTGGGCGACCAGCGCTGGCACCGAGGCCTTGCCCGCGACGCGCAGCGCCTCTTTTGCCGCGCTCCGCTGATCGGAGGCTGACAGCTGGACCACCAGCGTGCGCATCGCCGCCTCGCCCGCCGTGCCCGAGCCCGGCGCTCCCGCGATCTGGCCCAGCGCGTAGGCCACCTTGGCGCGGAACGCCTGGCTGCCGCTGTTGACGTGCTCGGTGAGCGCGTCGAGCGCATCGACCGCGCCCAGGCTGCCCAGCGCGCCCACCGCGGCGAGCCGGACTTCCTCGCCCGGATCGCTCACCAGGCGGATCAGCGCCGGCACCGCCGAGCGATCGCCCAGCTTGCCGATCGCGCGGACCGCCGCCGTGCGCACCGGCATCGAGGTGTCGCTGAACCTCGCCACCAGCGGGATCACTGCGCGGCGGTCGCCCAGCTCCTCGAGTTGCGTGATCGCCGCGAGCTTGACCTCCGCCTTGCCGTGCGGCTCGTCCTCGAGCCGCGGGATCAGCGCGGACACCACGCTCGGGTTGCCGCGCCGGCCGATCGCGCCGAGCGCCTTGACCGCTTGTTGCCGCACGCCCGCGTCCGCGTCGCCGAGCGAGCGGGTCAGCGCCGACGCGGCCTCCGGGCCACCGATGTCGCCCAGCGCTCCCGCGGCGACCTGCTTGACCTTGGGATCCGGGTCCGAGAGCCACTCGATCAGCGTCGGGACCGCCGCGGTCGCGCCGCCCTGGCCCAGCGCCTTGGCCGCGGCGAGCCGGACCTTCTCGTCGCGATCACCCAGCGCGCGCATCAGGTGCGTCTGGGTCAGCGAGACGTCGTACTTGCCGAGCTCGCTCACCGCCTCCAGCCGCTTCACCGGGTCGTCGCTCGCCAGCCCCGCGGCATCGACCTCGACGTGCCCCGCCCAGTCGAACGTCCACGCCCCGGCCGCGCGCGGGCCGCCCGCGACCAGCGCGAGCCCCAGGACAAACCGTTTCATCTCGCCAGTATGGCGCCCGGATCAGGGCTCCGCCAGCGCGCGGAGCGCCCACTGCACCTTGGCCCGGACCTTCTCCGGCAGGTCCAGCTCGAGCAGCGCGCGGTACTCCACCGCCGCGCCCGCGCGGTCGTCGCGCGCCCAGCGCAGCGCCCCCAGCGCGATCCGGGGGCGCGGATCGCGCGGCGCCAGCCGGCGCGCTTCCTCGAGGGCCGCGATCGCGCCCGGGATGTCTCCGCGCTGGTGGCGCAGCAACCCGAGGTCGTGCCACGCCCCCGCATCCGGACGCGCCGCCAGCGCCGCCTCGAGCTGCGCGATCGCCGACGGGTACTCGCCCCAGCTGATCAGCGTCCTCGCAAACTCGCGGCGCGCGTACCCCGCGCTCTCCGGATCGCGCGCCAGCGCCACCGCGCGCTCGTAGTGGCCGCGCGCGACGTCGTGGCGCCGCGCGCGCTCCGCAGTCTCCGCGCGCGCGATCTCGTCGCGAACCAGCTCGCCCGGCGCGCGCGGCGCCGCCTTGGGGCCACAAGCCGCGAGCGCGAGGGCCAGCGCGGCCGCCGCGCGGCGACCACGCGGCCGGCTCATTCCGGCTTCCTCGGCTTGGCGATCGCGATCGCCGACCTGCGCGCCGGCGGCGCCAGCTCGATCGCCGCCTCGATGTCATCTGGGTCCACCTCCGCCGTCGCAGCCGCCGGCCGGCGGGCGTGCAGGTCCGGCTCGAGGTCCTCGGCGCGACGATGCAGCGCCTCGATCTCGTCGAGCGACTGCTGCCGCGTCGGGTCCGGCGCACCCAGCAGCGCGCGCAGCTCCGCCTTCGACGGCGCCACCACCGGCGTCTCGGTGCTCCACTCGTCGCCCTCGAGCGCTCGATCCACTCTCGCCGCGAGCCCGGACGACCACTCCGGCTCGCGATCGAACGGCGACGCCTCCGCGAACGCCGGCATCGACGGCGCGGTCGCCGCCGCCTCGATGATGAACGGGCCGCGACGCGCCGGTGCTGCGGCCGCCGCCGGTGAAGTCGACCGCGCTTGCTGCGAGCTCGGATCCTCCGGCGCCGCGACCGCTGCGCGCTCGTTCGTGATGCGCCGCTCGAGGTCATCGTACGAGCGCGGCGCGTCCTCCTCGACGATCAGCGCCGGCAAGCGCGTCGCCGGTCCCGACGTCCGCGTCGCGCTCTGCGGAGCCGCGGCCTCACGCTCCTGGTCGACCATCGGAGCCACCTCGTGCTCGACCGCCGGCGGCCTGCTCACGGGCGTCGGCACCGTCGGCGCGCGACGAGGAGGCGGCGTCGGCGGCCCGCTTGTGGCCCGCTTGCGCGCGATCGGCTGCGCCTCCGTCGAGGTCGACGATCGATCGATGTCCGTGGGCGTGATAACTTCGGGCGGTGGCCCGAGCGGCCCGCGCCCGCGCTCCGACGGCCCCTCGCCACGCCCCGACGAGCCGCGCGCTCGCTCCAGCGGCGACCCCGTGGACGGCCCCGGTCCACGCCCGGACGCCCCGGACTGCCCGGACTGCCCGGACTGCCCGGACGGCACGCGTCCCGCCTCGGACAATGCGTGCCCAGCGTCGGACGAACCGTGTCTAGTCTCGGACGACTCGCGTGTCCGGTCGGACGATTCACGTGTCCGGTCGGACGATTCACGTGTCCGGTCGGACGATTCACGTGTCCGGTCGGACGATTCACGTGTCCGGTCGGACGATTCACGTGTCCGGTCGGACGATTC
>JBQCJR010000979.1:0-14611 GCA_051952595.1 Kofleriaceae bacterium | reverse complement strand
GGAGAGCCGCCGCGCCGGAGCCGGTAGCGCCGGAGAGCCGCCGCGCCGGAGAGCCGCCGAACCGGAGAGCCGCCGTGCCGGAGCCGGTCGCGCCGAAGAGCCGCCGCGTCGGAGAGCCGCCGCGCCGGAGCCGTCGATCCGGAGAGCTGGTCTCGCCGGAGAGCGGTCGCGCCGGAGAGCCGGTCGCGCCGGAGAGCCGCCGAGCTGGTCTCGCCGGAGAGCTGGTCTCGCCGCCGAGCTGGTCTCGTCGGAGAGCTGGTCTCGTCGGAGAGCTGGTCTCGTCGGAGCGCGAGTCTCGCCGGAGCGCGAGTCTCGCCGGAGCGCGAGTCTCGCTGGAGAGCCGCTCGCGCTGGAGAACTCATCGCGCCGGAGCCATATCCCATCGCGCCGGCTCTGGACGCGTCGCTCAACTGCAAACGCGCCGTGGCGCGCGCGACTTCGCGCCTACTCCACCACGCGAACCCGCCCGCTGCGCGGCGTCTTGAGCAGCGGCACCGACCCCGGCTCGCACGAGAGCACGATCTCGCTGTACTCGTAGTGATACGTCCGCTCGTCGAGCGGCAGCAGCGTCTCGACGCCGACCCACTCGCAGCCGTCGGACACCTGGGCTCGCGTGTGGAACGTGAGGGGCCGGAGCGCGTCGGACTCGAACCGCAGGCGCACGTCGCCGCAGCGCCACGCGCTGAGGTAGACCTCGCCGGGCCGCACGGGCGCGTCGAGCGCGAGGCGCCGCACGCGTCCGTGGTCCTGGGTGACCGCGTGGAACGCGCCGATGCCGATCAGCACGCCGCCGAGCACCATCGACTTCACCAGAGGAGTCGTGACCGCTAGCTGCATCCCTCGATCTTACTTCCTCGACGGAGAACTGCACGTGCGACCTGGATCACGGCGCGCCCTCGCCCCCGGCGGTCATCGGCAGATTGCGCAGCACCGACATCGTGTTCGCGACGCGGTTGGCGACCTCCGAGGTGGCGGCCTCCATCGCGTTGCCGATCGCGATGACGACGCGCTCGATCTGCGGGCCGCTCGCGGGGCGCTCGACGGTCACCACGCCGCTGTCGAGCACGGTGCGGTCGCCGGCGAGCTGGTAGCGCAGGCGCACGCGGCCGGCGCGCCGCCCGGCGTAGCGCACCTCCTCGAACGCGATCACCTCCACGTCGAGGATCGGTGCGCGCCCGCTGACGGCCTGCTCGAGGGGGCGCACCTCGAACAGCGCGCGCGACAGCGCCCGCCGCACGTACGCGTCGGGCCGCTCCATCCAGCGCAGGGTGTCGTACGGCTCGAGCTCCACGTTGGAGTCGCGGTGCACGATCTTGTACTGCAGGTTCGAGCTCTGGGTGACCCGGCCGAGCCGCACACTCGCGACGGGCGCCTCGAGGGTCCGGGTCTCGCTGGGCGCGGTGGACTCGGGCGAGAAGTAGCGGATCTCGAGCGGTGTGGCCTTGCCGGTGAGCGCGCAGCCGGCGACCAGGACCAGGCACACGTGGGCGTGTCTCATGGCTTGTTCTTCCTCGCGCGTCCCTTGACGAGCATGTCGGGCTCGGCCTCGATCGCGTCGACCAGATCGCGGAACGCGCGGGCGGCGTCGCCGATGTCGCGGATCGTCTGCTGGAGCTCGGTGGTCGCGCCGCTGGTGTCGCGGCCGAGGTCGGACATCCAGTCGAACGCGCGCTGCGCGCTGTCGATCACGCCGCGCTCGGCGGTGATCTTGTCGAGCGCGGCGGCGGTGCGCTCGGGCAGCCGGGCCTGCCCGGCGTCGCGGACGACCTGGCGCACCTCGCTCGCGACGCGGCGTGACTCGGCGAGCAGGTCGCTGGCGCGGGCGATCAGCTTGCGATCCTGGATCTCGTCGAGCAGCTGGTTGATCTTGCGGAGCGTGCGCTTCGAGTCCTCGACGAGATCGGGCAGCTGCTCGGTCGTGCTCTCGAGCCGGGTCTGCAGGCCACGCAGCAGCGATGGGCGAGAGGGGATGTAGCGGCGCGCGGGCTGGAACGACAGCTTCGGCGGGGGGAAGACGGCGGGGTCGACGTACTCCATGTCGATGTACTTCACGCCGGTGATGCCCTGGGTGCTGAGCTGGGCGCGCACCGAGGGATGCACGTGCTCGAGCCCGAGCCGGCGGACGTGGACCTCGTCGAGCGCGAGCTCGACATCGATCCACCGCTGGTCGGGCGCGATCGCGATCTTGGACACGCTGCCGATCCGCACGCCGCGGAACTTCACCGGCGCGCCGATCTCGAGGCCCTGGACGGACTCGTCGAAGTACGTGTGATAGCGGGCGCTCGGGGTGCGGAACGCGCGGATGCCGAGGCCGAGCGCGGCCAGGATCAGCCCGAGGATCGCGACGAGCGCGAGCAACCCGATCTTGAAGTGGGTGGATGGCGTGGACTTCACGGGGCCTCCGGCACGCGTTCGAAGAAGTGCTGGACCCGCGGCAGCGGGCTGGCGTGGAGGTCGCGCGGCGTGCCCGCGGCGAGGATGCTGCGGCTGTCGCGGTCGAGCATGATGCAGCGGTCGACGATCGCGTCGATGCTGCCGAGCTCGTGGGTGACCAGCACGACGGTCAGATCGAGCGTCCGCGCGAGCGTCACGATCAAACGATCGAGCTCGGCCGAGGTCACGGGATCGAGCCCGGACGACGGTTCGTCGAGGAACAGCAGCGAGGGCTCGAGCGCGAGCGCGCGGGCGATCGCGGCGCGCTTGCGCTGGCCGCCGGACAGCGTGGCGGGCAGCTGATCCTCGGCGGTCGCGAGCCCGACCAGCCGGAGCTTGGCGCGCGCGATGGTGGCGATCGCGTCGTCGGGCAGGTCGGTCCACCGCTCGAGCGGCAACGCCACGTTCTGGCCGACGGTCATCGAGCCGAACAGCGCGCCCTGCTGGAACATCACGCCGAACGCCGGGCCGTGCTCGGTCTCGCCGACGGCGAGCTCCACCGTGCCGGCGAGCGGGCGCTCGAGCCCGATCATCACGCGGAACAGCGTCGACTTGCCGCTGGCGCTCCGCCCGAGCACGCCGAAGATCTCGCCGCGGTACACCTCGAAGCTCGCGTGCTCGAGCAGCACCGCGTCGCGGCTCCACCCGATCGACAGATCGCGCGCGACGATCACCGGCTCGCTCACCATCCGAACCTCAGGAACACCACGGTGAACAGGGTGTCGACGATCACGAGCGTGAACAGCGAGTACACGACGGTCGCGGTGGTGGCGCGGCCGACCGCCGAGGCCGAGCCGTAGGCGGACAGGCCCTGCTGGCAGCCGATGAACGCGATCACGGCGCCGAACGCGACGCTCTTGATCAGGCCGGTCCACACGTCCGACGGCACGATGATGGTCTGCAGCTCGGCGAAGTAGCCGTGCGGCGTGATGTCGAGGCTGGTCGCCGCGACGAACATGCCACCGAGCACGCCGACGATGTCGCCGACCAGGGTCAGCACCGGCGACACGATCGCGAGCGCGAGGATCCGCGGCACCACGAGGTACGGGATCGGCGCGAACCCCATCGTGCGCAGCGCGTCGATCTCCTCGGACACCCGCATGGTGCCGAGCTCGGCGGCGAACGCGGCGCCGGAGCGGCCGCTCACGATCACCGCGGTGAGCAGCGGACCGAGCTCGCGGCTCACCGAGATCCCGACGATGTCGGCGACGTAGATGTCGGCGCCGTACAGCCGCAGCTGCTGCAGCGACTGGAACGCCATCACGAACCCGATCAGGAAGTTGAGCAGCATCACGATCGGGATGCCGTCGAACCCGCCGCGGACGATCAGCGGCGGCAGCGATGGCCAGTTCGCGATCGCGGGCCGCCGCGCGATCGCGCCGAGCGACACCACCATCTCGCCGCCGAACGCGACCATCCGGCGGACCTGGCGGCCGAGCGCGAGCGTGGCGGCGCCGAGCCGGGCGATCAGCGGCTCGGGCAGCTCGTGCACGATTCGCGGGACGGGTCGATCGCCGCCGTAGAGGTGGACGATCGGCGCGAGGTGGGCCGGCGCGCCCACGATCTCGGAGCGCACGCCGTGGTCGTGGAGCGACCCGCGCACGGCGACGATCAACGACATCACGGCGCCATCGATCACCGTCGCTCCGGACACGTCGAGATCGAGCTGCTCGCCGGGCCGCTCCGCGCGGGCGCGCAGCACGCGCCAGATCTGCGGCGCCTCGACGAGCCGCAGCTCTCCCGCGATCGCGAGCCGGTGGTCGCGGCGCTCGATGCTCCACGTGCTCATTCACGCTCGGGGATTGCAACGCTGATGCCGGTACACCGGCCGTGCGCCGCGGCGGCGACGCCATCCCGCGCTTCGTGCGCGTGCGCGCGCTCCCGCGTGCGTGGGTTCTCACCCGAGCGCACTGCGAGATTCTCGCTAGGGTTCGCAGCGCTGGAGGGGAAGGGACATGTGTGGAATCGCTGGGATCCTGGTGCGCCGTGGGCCGCCACCATTACTCGCGGAGTTGCGGCGGATGGCCGCGGCGCTGCGCCACCGCGGGCCGGACGAGGCCGGTGTCTATCGCGATCGCGACTGTGGGCTCGCCCACACGCGGCTCTCGGTGATCGACCTCGCGAGCGGACAGCAGCCGATGTCCGACGAGCACGGCGAGGTGTTCGTGGTGTTCAACGGCGAGATCTTCAACTACGTCGAGCTGCGCGAGGAGCTGCGGGGCCTGGGCTACGCGTTCCGCACCTCGAGCGACACCGAGGTGGTGATCCAGGCAGTGCGGGCGTGGGGCGACGAGGCGTTCGTGCGGTTCAACGGCCAGTTCGCGGTCGCGTTGTGGTGGCCACGCGAGCGCACGCTGGTGCTCGCGCGCGACCGGCTCGGGGTGCGCCCGCTGCACGTGTGCGAGCACGCCGGCCGGATCCACTTCGCGAGCGAGGTCAAGGCGATCTTCGCCGCGGATCCTTCGATCCCGCGCGAGCTCGACCCGGCGGGGCTGGCCGAGACGTTCACGTTCTGGACGGTGCTCGCGCCGCGCACGGCGTTCCGCGGGGTCGAGGAGCTGCGCCCGGGCCACGTGCGCACGTACACGCCCGACGGGATGGTCGAGCGCTGCTACTGGCGCCCGCGGTTCCCGACCGGCGACGCGGCGGACGGCGGGTTTCGCGGCTCGCTCGACCAGGCCACGGAGGCGCTGCGTGGAGCGCTGGCGCGCGCGACCTCGCTGCGGCTGCTGCGCGCCGATGTCCCGGTGGGCTGCTACCTGTCGGGTGGGCTCGATAGCTCGGTGATCGCGGCGCTCGGCCACGGGCTGCACGGTGGCCGGCTGCGCACGTTCTCGCTGCGGTTCACCGACGCCGAGTACGACGAGGGCGCGTTCCAGAGCGAGATGGTGCGCCGGCTCGGCAGCGAGCACCACGAGGTCGAGGTCACGCGCGCGGGGATCGCCGAGGTATTCCCGACGGTGATCCGCCACGTCGAGCGGCCGCTGCTGCGCACCGCGCCGGCGCCGATGCTGCTGCTATCGCGGTTGGTCCGCGACAACGGGCTCAAGGTCGTGCTGACCGGCGAGGGCGCCGACGAGATGCTCGCGGGCTACGACCTGTTCCGCGAGGCGCGGGTGCGCCGGTTCTGGGCCCGCGAGCCTCACTCGACGCGCCGGCCGCTGCTGCTCGATCGGCTGTACCCGTACCTGGCGCGGTCGCCGGCCGCGGCGCGTGCGATGGCGCGCCAGTTCTTCGCGCGCGACCTCGACCGCGCCGAGGCGCCGGAGTTCGCGCACGGGCCGCGGTGGCGCGCGGCGATGGCGGTGCAGCGGGTGTTCTCGCCGGAGCTGCGCGCGGCCGCCTCGAGCGCGGGCGATCCGATCGCGCGGCTGATCGAGTCGCTGCCGGACGAGCTCGCGCGCTGGGATCCGCTCGCCCGCGATCAGTACCTCGAGATGAGGACGCTGCTCTCCGGGTACCTGCTGGCGTCGCAGGGCGATCGGGTCGCGATGGCGAGCTCGATCGAGGGCCGGTTCCCGTTTCTCGACACCGAGGTGGTCGAGCTCGCGTGCTCGCTGCCGGCCGACTACAAGCTGCGGGTGCTCGACGAGAAGCACGTGCTCAAGCGGCTGGCTCGCGAGCTGGTGCCGCCGGGGATCGTGCGCCGCCCCAAGCAGCCGTACCGCGCGCCGGACGCGCTCGCGTTCTGCGGCCCGGACGCGCCGGCGTGGATCTCCGAGGAGCTCTCGCCCTCGGCGATCGCCGCGGCCGGCGTGTTCGACCCGGCCGCCGTCGCCAAGCTGTGGCGCAAGTGCGAGGCCGCGGGCCACGCGCTGTCGAACGCCGACAACATGGCGCTCACCGGCGTCGTGTCGACCCAGCTGCTGTATCGCCAGCTGATCCGCGCGCGTCCGGATCGCGAGGCTTCGATCGAGACGCGCACCCACATCGATCGCGTCGGAGGAGCCACCCCATGAGCCGCGCCTGCGTGTTGTTGCACGACTACCTGATCCAAGCCGCTGCCCGCGTTCCGGACCACATCGCGCTGGTGTGCGGCGAGCGCCGCTACAGCTACCGCGAGCTCGACGAGGCGTCGAACGCGCTCGCCCACGTGCTGGTCGATCGCGGGGTCCAGCGCGGCGATCGCGTGGTGGTGCTCGCGGACAACTCGGCGACCACCGCGATCGCGTTCTGGGGCGTGCTCAAGGCCAACGCGGTGGTCTCGATCGTCCACCCGCAGACCCGCGCGGCCAAGCTCACCTACCTGCTCGAGGATTGCCGCGCGCGCGCGTTGATCACCGAGGCGCGGCTCGAGCCCACGTTCGCCGATCCGGCGCGCCGCTCGGGCCACCTGGCCACCGTGATCGTCGAGGGTGCGCTCGACGCCGCGGCGCGCACCCGGCTCGCCGCCCTGCCGGGGCTGACCGACTGGAGCGACGCGCTCGGCCGCGCCCGCCGCGACGCGCCGCCCGCCCGCCGCGGCATCGACGTCGATCTCGCGTCGATCATCTACACGTCCGGATCGACCGGCGAGCCCAAGGGCGTGATGTTGACCCACCGCAACATGCTCGCCGCGTCGGCCTCGATCTCGGAGTACCTCGGGGTCACCGGCGACGACGTGATCCTGTGCGTGCTCCCGCTCGCGTTCGATTACGGCCTGTACCAGATGATCATGGCGTTCGCCGCGGGCGGCCGGATCGTGCTCGAGACGTCGTTCGCGTTCCCGGCGCAGGTGCTGCGCCGGGTGGTCGACGAGCAGGTCACCGGCTTCCCCGGCGTGCCGACGATGTTCGCCACCCTGCTCGGGATGGGCTCGCTCGGCGCGTACGATCTATCGCGGATCCGCTACGTCACCAACACCGCGGCGGCGCTGCCGGTCGGCCACATCCGGCGGCTGCGCGAGGTGTTCCCGCGCGCGAAGATCTTCTCGATGTACGGGCTCACCGAGTGCAAGCGCTGCACGTACCTTCCGCCCGACGACCTGGAGCGCAAGCCGGACAGCGTCGGGATCGCGATCCCGAACACCGAGCTGTGGCTGGTCGACGAGCAAGGGCGGCGGCTGGGGCCGGGCGTGGTCGGCGAGCTGGTGATCCGCGGCGCGACGGTGATGCGTGGCTACTGGGAGAAGCCGGAGGCGACGCAGCGCAAGCTGCGGCCCGGCCCGGTGCCCGGCGAGCTGGTGCTGTACACCGGCGATCTGTGCCGGCTCGACGACGAGGGCTACCTGTACTTCGTCGGGCGGATGGACGAGGTGATCAAGTCGCGCGGCGAGAAGGTGGCGCCCAAGGAGGTCGAGACGACGCTGCTCGGCATCCCCGGAGTGCGGGAGGCGGCGGTGATCGGAGTGCCCGACGAGGTGCTCGGTCAGGCGATCAAGGCGTTCGTCGTGCTCGAGCCGGGCGCGGTGCTCGACGCGCGGGCGATCCAGCGCGAGTGCAAGGCGCGGCTCGAGAGCTTCATGGTCCCGACGCTGGTCGAGCTGCGCGACGAGCTGCCCAAGAGCTCGAACGGCAAGATCCTCAAGACCGCGCTCTCGTGACTCCCCCGAGGTGAGCCAGTCGATAGAGAATTCGGGAGTCGGTCGACAATGCTCGTCGAACGCGTACCCCTTTCGGGATGAAGGACGTCATCGACCGCGACCGTCTCCGCGACTTTGTCACGACCAACTTCTACATCGCCGACCGCAGCGCCTTCGACGACACCGCCTCGTTCCTGCAGGGCGGCATCATCGACTCGACCGGCGTGCTCGAGCTGGTCGCGTTCGTCGAGGCCGAGTACGGCATCTCGGTGACCGACGACGAGATGGTGCCCGCGAACTTCGACTCGATCACGGCGATCACCGCGTTCATCACCCGCAAGCGGAGCAGCAATGTCGGCCTCGCCAGGTGAGCTGAGGCTCGATCCGCCGGCGGTGGCCGCCGAGATCGAACGGATCACGAGCGCGCTGCGCTCGACGGTGCTCGAGCGGTTCCACCGCCGCGGGGCGGTGCTCGGGCTCTCCGGCGGGATCGACTCGAGCGTGGTCGCCGCGCTGTGCGCCCGCGCGTTCGGGCCGGACCGCGTGCTCGGGCTGTTCCTCAACGAGGCCGAGTCGTCCGCCGACACGGTGCGGCTCGGCCGCGCGATCGCGGGTCACCTCGGCATCCCGAGCGTCGACGAGCCGCTCTCGCCGGCGCTCGCCGCGGTGGGCTGCTACGCGCGCCGCGATGACGCGATCCGCAAGCTGGTCCCGCGCTACGGCGAGGGCTGGCGCTGCAAGATCGTGCTGCCGAGCGTGGTCGCGAGCGACCGCTACCGGCTGTTCACGCTGATCGTGCAGTCGCCCGACGGCGAGGAGCAGCGCGCGCGGATGCCGGCGGAGGTCTACCTGCAGATCGTCGCCGCCACCAGCTTCAAGCAGCGGCTGCGCAAGATGTTCGAGTACTACCACGCCGACCGGCTCAACTACGTGGTCGCCGGGACGCCGAACCTGCTCGAGTACGACCAGGGGTTCTTCGTCAAGAACGGCGACGGCTCGGCGGACATCAAGCCGATCGCCCACCTGTACAAGACCCAGGTCTATCAGCTCGCCGAGGCGCTTGGCATCCCCGAGGAGATCCGGCGGCGACCGCCGACCGCGGACACGTACTCGCTGCCGCAATCGCAGGAGGAGTTCTACTTCTCGCTGCCGTACGATCAGATGGACGCGTGCCTGCACGCGCGCGATCACGGCGTCACCGCGGCGGAGATGGCGGAGGCGCTTGGCTTCGCGACCGAGCAGATCGAGCGGGTCTACAAGGACATCGACGCCAAGCGCGCCGCCGCGCGCTACCTGCACGCCGCGCCGGTCGTGATCGACCGGGGCTAGGTCGGAGGCCAGTCGCTCGGCGCGTTGGGCCCGGTGGCCTCGGCGATCTTCGTGGCCTCGGCGACCTCGGGGCGCTTCTTGCGGCCGAACATCCACTTGAACAGCCCCGCGATGCCGACGAGGATGAACGCGAAGCCCTTCTTCAGCGCGACCAGGAGCGTCACGAAGATGCCCGCCTTGGCGGCCTTCACGGTGGCGATGCCGGCGCCTCCGAGCACGAGGCCGCGCAGGCCGATCCCCGACGAGCGGTCGCCCTCGCGGAAGTCCTCGTAGCGCGCGCCCTCCTTGAACCGCACCGCGGACAGCACGTCCTGGGCCTCGGCCTTCGATTGCTCGATCACCGAGGCGTCGTCGACCAGGTTCAGCGAGGCGACGCCGCCGCGGCCGAGGATGCGGGTGAAGAAGTTGATCACCGGCCCCTCGACGCTGTGGGCGCGGAGGCCCCACACCAGGTGCCGCGCGGCGCGATCGTAGCGCGGCCGCTCGCTCCAGCCGTCGACGAACAGCTCGGAGATCCCGTGCTCCCTGCGCTTGGCGTTCTGCTGCGACGTGGCGCGGCGGTACGACTCGAGCAGCTCGTCCGCATCGAGGTGGTCGGCGTCATCGTCCGAGACATGGCCGATGTCGTCGTACTCGATCACCACCAGCCAGTTCTTGTCGGGCCGGATCACCATGCCGAGCACGTCGTCGAAGTTGTCGCCGGGCGCGTCCATCCTCAACAGCTGCCGGGCCTGCTCGCGCTCGAACAGGACCGCGCCCTCGGGGACGTCGATCTCGATCCGATGCCCGAGCTCGACCCGCTGGGGCCCCTTGATGTGGGGCATGCCCGGCTCTTCGGGCGCTGCCGCTTCCTCCGGTGCCTCCGCTTCGGCCGGCGGCGCGGCCGGCGCGGGTGCGGGCGCGGCCTTGGCCGACTTCGCGGGCTTGTCCGCCTTGGCCTTCTCCGCGACGGCGGTTCCGGCCATCGCGAGCACGAGCATGGTCACCACTCCCCAACGACGCGACATGCGGCCCATCCAACCACGGGTGGATGTGGGCTCGCCACGTCGATCTTCGTATTTCCCCGCTGTACGCGGATCAGCGCCAACCGCGCACGCCGAGTCGCTCGATCCGCGACGAGAGGGCGGCATTCAGTGCGCGCGCGCGGGCCGGCGTCAGCGCGAGTGCGGCGACCTGTCCCCGCCGCGGCGCGCCGCGGAACAGCCGGCCGAACGCCGCGTGGTCGATCGCCGCGCGCGCGAGCGTGGTGCCCTCGGGCAGCCGGCGCAGGGCGTCCCGGCGCACCACGCCGCCGCGCGCGTGCCACAGCGCCGTCGCGCCCTCCGCGGTGTCGGGATCGAGGCTGCGCCCGCCGAGCCGGGCCAGGCGCGCGCGCTGGCTCGCCGAGAGCAGCAGGTAGATCGTCTCGCCGGTCCAGCCCGCGCGACGCCACCGGCAGTCGGCGAGCCACGCCGCGATCTCGTCGTCGCGGTAGCCGAGCAGGTGGCTCGCGGTCGCCTCGGCGCCGTCCGACCACGCGCCGTACATTCGCGATAGCGCGCCGTACGCCGGGACGCGCCAGATCTGGTCCGGGTGGAGGACGAACACGTTGACCTGATCGTGGGGACCCGGCTGCTGGACGACCGTCAGGCCGAGGCCAAGCGCGGCGCGCGCCAGCGCCGGGTAACCGTCCTCACCGGCGAGGATCGAGTCGCGTGGCCACACCTCGAGCAACAGCGGCTTCCGGCGCGCGTGCACCGCCGCGAGCTCGTCGCGCAGCGTGCGGTAGCGGCGTGGCGGCGGGCGGTGCTCGAACAGCGCCGCGGGCGCGAACCTGCTGGCCATCGCGCGACGTTGTACAGCGATCACGCACCGCGAGTACACTGGGCCGGTGCAGGCGCCCGACCATCCTCATGCCCAGCTCGTCGCGCAGTTCTACACCGCGTTCCAGCGCCGCGATCCCGACGGGATGGTGGCCTGCTACCACCCCGAGATCCGGTTCTCGGATCCGGTGTTCCCGGACCTGCGCGGCGCGCGCGCCGGCGCGATGTGGCGCATGCTCAACGAGCGCGCGAGCTCGCTCGACATCACGTTCCGCGACGTGCGCGCCGACGACCACACCGGCGCCGCGCACTGGGAGGCGCGCTACCCGTTCACCGCGACCGGCCGCCAGGTCCACAACGTGATCGAGGCGACGTTCGAGTTCCGCGACGGCAAGATCGTCCGCCACGTCGATCGCTTCGACCTGTGGCGGTGGTCGAGCATGGCGCTCGGCTTCAAGGGCAAGCTGCTCGGCTGGACGCCGCTGGTCCGCATCGCGATCCAGCGCACCGCCGCGCGCGGGCTCGCCGAGTACGCGCCCGGCGCTACAGGATGACGTCGTTGATCGGGGCGACGTTCATGCCGCCGGGGTAGCCGTACGACACGTTCTGCGTGTTCGGGTTGGTGCCGGGCGTGCCCCAGCCCCAGACCCACAGGCCAAACGGCGCCTCGCTCTTGATCTCGTGGCGCCCGGTCGAGCACGCGCCGACGCCCTGGAAGTTGCCGGTCACCAGGTCGGTGCGGGTGAACTCGAAGTCGCTGCCGATCGGCTGCCAGCCCTGGAGCGGCGTGCTGACGCAGTCGAGGTGGACGTCCTTGAACGTCCCATCACTCGCGCGGCTGCGCACGATCACCAGGTTGGTCTCCGGGTAGGTCGGATCGGTGAAGAACACGTACTGGCTCAGGTACTGCTCGGGCGGAACGCTGACCACGAAGTCGGGGTCGCCGTAGCCGCTCTGCACGAACTCCGAGCTGGTCATGTAGGTGAACAGCATGAACGGATGGTCGCGGTCCTGGCTCGACACCACGAACGGCGTGCCGGTCTGGAACGTGAGCGCCTGGCCCTTGTCGATCTTCGGCGGCCCCCCGACGTTGGTCGAGTAGGTCAGCTGCGTGCCGTCGACCGCGCCGACGATCCGCCAGAACGTGGAGGTCTCGGCGGGCCGGCGCGGCCGGTACATCACGCCGACGTAGCGGCTGCCGAGCGCGCGCACCGGCGGGATCATCTGCTCGCCGTGATCGCAGTACGGTGTGTTGGTCGGCATGCGCATGCAGGTCTGGCCGGCCATGAAGCCGATCGGCTTGTTCGCGGTAACCACGCTGCCGGTGAGCTCGGCGTTCTGCGTGATCTGCGCGTGCTGGCCCTTGTTGAGGCTGATGTTGAACGGCACGCCGGCCGGGCTGGCGGGGATCGCGCCGCCGGCGGTGACCGCGGCGACCGGCGTGATCGTCGCGACCGTGCCGTCCTCGCGCGCGACGATGTTGAGCGACGGCGCGCCGACCGAGAGCTCCGAGACGTTGACCGCGACGTAGTCGGTATCCCAGACGCTGCTCGGCAGCAGCAGCGACGCGGCGGTGACCGCGACCGTGCCGCCGCCGTACGGGTTGATCTGGTAGGCGACGACCGGCACGTCGGTCGTGACGTGGAACGAGTCCGAGATGCCGGTGCCGGCGAGCGGCGCGCCGGGGGCGGCCGTCGCGGTGGGGCAGAGCGGTGCCGCGCCGGTGCCGCCGGCGAGGAACAGGATCGCCACCTCGCCGGGAGGGATGCCGGCGACCGGGTCGTACGGCGTCATCGAGAGGTTCGGGCCGGCGCCCACCGGGATGCGCGCGAAGCTCGCGACCTGGAGGTCCGCACCTCGATACTGCACGTTGACGTGGGCCGGCGCGCTCCAGGTGTTCGCGACGAACATCGCAAAGCAGTAGTTCGGCTGCGTGGTGTGCATGGCCGTCGCGTAGTAGTCGCAGCCGATCGAGCGGTTGTCGCGCTCGGCCGCGATGCACGCGTTGGTGCACGCGAAGGTCGCCGGGTCGCATGCCTCGGTGCCGGTGCAGCTCGTGAGCACGTTGCCGTGGCA
The DNA here is from genome assembly GCA_051952595.1 of Kofleriaceae bacterium. GTDB lineage: Bacteria > Myxococcota_A > Polyangia > Haliangiales > Haliangiaceae > JABFXX01. The sequence goes on along the minus strand of JBQCJR010000979.1, from coordinate 1,471 downwards.
GTCGAGCACGTCGTGCAGGTCTGCCGAGCAGCGGCTCGGACACGTGTTCGTGTCGCCGTCGGGATCGGGGTTGCCTCCATCACCGCCCGGGTCTTTGTTCGGCCGGGTCGGCCCACAGGCCAGCGCCCCCAGGATCAGACAAGCACCGAGAAGTCCTCTCATCTTTTTCCACGGTAGTGGACTGACCACGATCGAGGCAATCTGAAACTGCGGCGTGGGTCACAGCTCCCGTCGATCGAGACGCGCGAGCGAGCCGGGGTCAGATGACCCCGCCAGCGGGTCACAACCCCCAGCGCCCCGATCGCCCATCGCGATCGAGCAGCGGTTATCTTCGAGGACCATGCGGTACTGGATCGCGATCGCGCTCCTGTGGGTGGTGGTCCCCGCCGCGGCGATCGCCAAGCCGAAGGTCGCGGTGGCGCCGTTCGAGGGCGACGCGGGCAACAAGGTGAGCGAGGCGCTCGCCGAGGCGCTCGCGGGGCGCGCGAAGGTGACCGGGCCGGGAGAGACCGCCCGGACGATGGCCAAGCTGGAGCTGTCGCGCGAGCTCGATGCCCGGGACGCGAACAAGCTGCGCGCCAAGCTGGGCGTCGCAGCGCTCGTGCACGGCAAGCTCGAGAAGGACGGCAGCAAGCGGACGCTGCGGCTCAAGATCGCCGTGCGCGGCAAGGAGCCGACCGGGTTCTCGGTGCAGTTCAAGACCGCGGAGTCGGACAAGTTCCGCGAGAGTGTCGCGGCGGAGATCGACAAGCGGATCGGGAACGTCGACGGCGGAGATGAGGTCGCCAGGGACGACGAACCAGACGGCAAGCGCAAGGATCGGGACAAGGACAAGGACCGGGACCGGGACAAGGACCGGGACAACGATCGCCGCAAGGATCGCGACGACGACGACCGCGGCAAGCGGAAGCGCACAGCGGATCGCGATGACCGGGATCGGGATCGCGAGCGGGACCGCGACGACCGGCGTCGGGACCGCGACGACCGACGACGCGATCGCGACGACCGCGACGAGGACGACGACCGCGACGAGCCGGGAGCTCGCAAGCGCGGCCGTCGCGGGCCGCAGGTCGCCGCGCGGGTCGACGCCGGCCTGTCCGCGGGCGTCCGACGGCTGACCTACACCGCGTCGGGTGCGATGGCGCCGCCGCGCGTCGGGACCGCGGCGCCGGGCGCGCGGATCGAGGGCGAGATCTACCCGTTCGCGCTCTCCGATCCGCGCAGCTCGCTCGCCGGGCTGGGCCTGTTCGCCGAGTACGACAAGACCTTCGCGCTCTCGATCCAGATCCCGGGCACCTCGACCCTGGTGCCGGTCGATCAGGCGCACTACGCGATCGGCGCGCGCTACCAGTTCGGGGTCGGCGCGGCGTCCTCGATCGGCATCGGGCTCGCCTACGCGCGGCGCCACTTCATCGCGGATCGCGCGGGCCTCGCGAATCCGGGCGCGCTGGACGCGCCCGACGTGGACTAC